>JAGCUO010000013.1 GCA_017962825.1 Lachnospiraceae bacterium
ATATCATACGTGAAGTGGTTGCAGGCGGCGGATACGAACCGGGTTCTGAGGAAGCGATCATAAAGGCTGCTTATGAGAAATTTTCTGCCTACGATTTTGAGAACAGTCCCGTTCCCGCAGAGCTGGATGCACTTCTTCATGAGATTGATGAAGTAGGATCCATTGAAGAATTTCTCGATGTGGATGCAAAACTTCAGAGAGATTACGGAATCGGTAATGTTTTTAACATAATGGTCGATGATAATTATCTGGCATCCGGAGAAAAGATCCTTGTTTTCGGACAGTATGCGAGCGTGGTTGATGTCGTATTTGAGGGTCTGGAAGATTCTTACAGAAGTCTGAATTCACTTAAAGAATACGGCAGTGCCGCAATGCAGGCAATGGGCCATGATGTTGAATATTCCGATAATGCAGGAACCGGGTTCGGATACATCGCATTGGATCTGTATAACAAAACGGATATGGACATTGTGAAAGCGGAAATGCCTTATATTTACTTCAATGTATATACCGAAGATCAGATAAAGGAACTTCTTCCGGGTATAGATATCGAAGGCTATATTACCAAGCTTGGAATAGATAGAAAATACTTAGATAAGTTTGGAATATACGATCCTGATCAGCTCAGATTTCTCGGAGAGATCCTCACGGAAGAAAGACTCGATGCGCTCAAAGCATGGGATATGGTCAATCTCATAAATAAATATCGAAGATTTGTGGTATACGGTTATGATGCATTGGAAAAGTATACAACGATCGATTACTCCTCCGATGAGGACAGGATCATCGATGAGATATATAGCGTATTTTCTTCCGAAACCGATCCCATTTATGTAGAGAAATATTATACGGAGGAAATGGATGATGCTCTGATCGAAATGTGTGATGACATAAAAGAGGGTTACAGACATCTTATCTCCGATGCGGATTGGCTGAGCGAAGAAACCAGGGCCGGTCTTTTGGAAAAGCTTGAGAATATTGTTTATGTAACGGGTGCCGATGTCAAAAGACATGACAATTCCGAATATAAAAATATAACAGGCAAAGATTATTTCGAATTATATCTCAGCTATACAAGACATGGGATTAAGGAAACATTCGGAGCTCTGGACGAAAAATTTGACAGAGAATCCGTCATGATGGATATGCAGGTTTTGAATGCCTGCTACAATCCTTCATATAACAACATAAACATAACCGTTGCGATCATGATCGATCCTTTCTTTGATATGAACGCAGATTATTATACCAATCTCGGCGGCCTCGGAATGGTAGTCGCTCATGAGATGGGACATGCTTTTGACAGTAACTGCATTCTTTTTGATGAAACCGGAATGTATGATCCTTCCTGGATCTCGGCTGATGATTATGAAAAGCTGGTATCAAGAAACGAAGCCGCTGTAAGATATTTTGAAGACAATTTCACCATCTTCGGAGTATACCATGTTGACGGCGAGCAGACTCTGGGAGAAAACTACGCGGATCTGGGAGCCATGGAATGTATCTCATCCCTTGCTTCGAACGATGAAGAAAGAAAACTTCTGTTTACTAATTTTGCAAAGATCTGGGCTGAGAAGAGAGTTGATTCCGCACTCATCGATCAGATAGATTCCGATCCACACAGTCCTGCGATCATCAGAGTAAATGCGATTCTGTCTACTCTTGATGTTTTCTATGAGACTTATGATGTTACCGAAGGTGACGGTATGTATATCGCCCCCGAGGACAGGATCTCAAGATGGCATTAAGGGAGGAATGAAAGAATGAGAATTATTTTAAAAACAGTAATAAAAAATACATTCGGAAAACCATTAAGATCACTTCTTGTAATTTTCTCGATCTTTTTCTGTGCACTTTCCGCAATGTTTTGTTTTGACCTTGCCAAGACTGAGAAGAATCTGATCACCAATCTTTTAAGCAGTATGAGCGGAGAAGCAGATCTTGGCGTAAGCATGAGAATCTGTGATGAATCAAGGCTGCCGGAAGGACTTCCCGAGTACAATGCATTCAGACTAAGAGGGGTAAATGATTCCATCTATACGGACATTGATGGCGAGTATGCCTTCGTAAAGATGGAGAATATGTATGTATATGGCGTCGATCCGGAGATGGCAGTTTCAATGGGTTATATGGATGATGCGAATCTCAAAACCGGAGAGATCATCATCACCGATAAGGTTGCCGATGCATGCGGATACAGCGTCGGGGATATGGCTGAGATTCACGATCTTGCAGGAGATGTTCATGAATTTGAGATCATCAGGATTGAAAAAGCCGATCTTAAAAATCTCCTTTTCCAGGATTATACGGCAGTAGTTAATGAAGAATCCGCAGACATTCTCGCATGCGGAAAACCGGTCTCCGGAACAATGATGATCGATGTCATTGATAATTCGAAGATCAATGAAGCGGAAGATATTCTCAAAGAGGAATTTAAGCCGGACAATGTTCAGAGATATGCTTTGACGGAAGATATCGAAGCTATGATGAATGAGCTTTACGGAATTTTGTTTATTCTCTTTGCCATCACTTTCCTGCTTGTTGTATTCATAACCTTCTCCATCTGTGAAAGAATCGTAGGAGAGAGAATGTCCTTTATAGGTACACTCAGAAGCCTGGGTCTTAGTTCTGCGCAGACGGCAGTGGTTCTTTTGATGGAAAATGTTATGTACGCACTTTTGGGAAGTATACCCGGAGTGTGGCTCTACCTGTCCTTGAGAGGCCCTATGATGTCTACGCTTTTTGATGTATCGGCGCAGGGACTGGAAGTGAAATTTGATATTCCGGAAGTTTCGGTTGCACTTGTGGTAACCGTTATATTGTCAGCGATTCTCATCGAGTGCCTCATTCCTCTCAAGGCTGTTATCAAGGCGCTTAAAACCTCCATCAGAGATATCATCTTTGATAACAGAGATACGGAATACAAATTCAGTAAAAGCGGCACTGTGATCGGAATAGTCATGTGCGGTATTGCGCTTATTTCTTTTGTGTTCGGCAGATCTCTTTTCGGTGCGGGACTTTGCCTTATCGCTTCAGTTATAGCGTTGTCGCTGTTATTCCCCAGGATCCTTAAGTTTGTTACGGGAGTGATCAAAGGTATCGCAGAAAGAAGAGAAAACGGAAAAGTCTATCTTGCTTCCGGCGAGGCAATGTCCAGGAAGAGTACCGTGGGAAGCGGAGTGTTATGTGCCACATCCGCAGCCATGTGCATCCTTATATATGTTATCGCGATGGCGATGTCGGGGCTATATAATGCGGATGTTTATGATTGCGACACCATCGTTACCTGTACAGGTAAGATGAAGCAGCTTTCATTCATTCAGTATCTGGACGGTGTGAATGATCTTGAGTATGTGTATTATTCATTGGACTATGTGACGATAGGCGATGACAAAACAGAAAAAACAAGTCAGATAGTCGGTTATCCCGATGGCGGATTCAGATTCTACAATGCATTCGAGGGATTGCCCGATTCACTTGAAGACGGAACCATATGCGTAGAGAAAGTCTGGGCCGGAAGAAATAATGTATCCATCGGAGATACGATTAAGTTTACGTTTAATTCATCCGGTGTATTCCCCATAGAAAAAGAATACGAAGTTGTAGCGTTCTTCAAGATGGATGATTATGAATCCCTCAAAAATAATTTCGTAGTATCCGAAGCGGAATACAAGAGTATATATCATGACTATCCGGGATATATTCTGATCCGGAGCGATGATCCCGATGGCGTAAAGGATATGATCGATAAATATGCGGTAGGTTCTGTTTCCAAAGTACAGACCAAAGCTGAAATGATAGAGGAAAATGAGAAGGATAATGCATCCTCAGCAAGAGTTCTCTTTATCGTTATCACTGTTGCCATGGGAATGACCTGTATCGGAATGATCACCAACCAGCTCATCGGTTTTGAAGGAAGAAAGAAGGAGTGTGCGGTAATGGTATCCACTTCCATGAGCAAGCGTACTCTTTCAGGTATTCTGATAAGAGAGATGCTTATCACATCCGTCACTGCCGTAACTTCAGGAACCGTTATCGGTCTTTTGCTCATAGCAGTCATCAAGAGGGCTGTCGATAATTCGGAATCCGTTATGCTGTACTTTAATTTCAATCCCTTAACGGTGGTTTTGGTTTATGTCGTTATGATCGTTGTTTTCACATTAACGACACTGTTCCCGATAAAGAATCTGAAGAAGATGAAACTTTCGGAACAGCTCAAATACGAATAACAGGCAGCGCTTTCAGGTAAATATATTCAGGGAGAAATGATAATGAAGAAAATTATAGAAGTAGACGGTGTGAGCAAGACCTTTGGTAAAGGAACCAATCTCAATAAAGTTCTTGATAACTGCAGCTTATATGTAAACGAGGGAGAATTTGTTTCCCTCATGGGTGCATCCGGATCCGGAAAATCAACCCTTCTGTATCTGATAGGAGGCCTTGACAGAGAATTCGAAGGTAAGATATCTCTTTGCGGTGAAGATATAGGAGCGCTTAAAGACAACAAGCTTTCCAAGATCAGACTCGCAAGTATCGGATTTGTATTTCAGTTCTATAATCTGGTCATGAACTTAAATGTGGAGGACAATATCCTCCTTCCCATGACAGTAAACGGTAAGAAAAAGAGTGAGCTTAAGAAGGAGCTTGACGAGATTCTTGAGATCACCGGTCTTACCGAGAAAAGAAAGGCAATGCCCGCAACACTTTCGGGAGGACAGCAGCAGAGAGTCGCAATTGCAAGAGCAATCCTCGGAAATCCTTCCATAATCCTTGCGGACGAGCCCACCGGTAACCTTGATTCCAAATCAACCGCAGAGATCATGGATCTCTTCTCAAGACTTAATCGGGAAAAGGGACTTACCATCCTTCAGGTAACCCACTCCGAGAAATGTGCTTCTTACGGAAGCAGGACCATTCTTCTCGACAGCGGTAAGATCGTAGGCGGAGAAACCGGGGAAGAAAGCCCGGAAGAAGCAAACGCTGATGAAGCAAAAACCGAATAAAGCACTATTTGTTTGACATCAAAACAAGGCAGGTTCTACAATCAGAAAGAATGAACCCGCCTTGTTTTATTTTGTAAGGAGTAGTAAATGACAGGTAAGACCCTTAAGAGATTTAAAGATCTGAATATGACGCCGGGACAGATGATCCTTGGCTGCATGCTGATCCTTCAACTGATATGTCTTTTTATTTTGAACCTGACCCTGGTAACATCAAGGATCGACTGGGATTCCGCCAATCTTTTTACCCATATGATCAGGATGGCTGAGGAAAAGACTTATATAATTCCCGGCTGGCTGTATACCACATCTTTAGAGATCGATTGCTCGGTTTTGCTGGCCATGCCCATATATATGATTACGGGGAGTCTGGGATTATCCGTAGCTGTATCAAATCTGGTATTTGCCATTATCTTTATACATGTATGGTTCAGGATCCTGCAAAATGAATCGTTTTGGGTAAGATTTCTGTTTGCAAATCTGGTCCTGATCCCCTATAACACCGGAATGCTGGATTACTATAATATGATGTTTTTTGCCGGTGGACAGTATCTGATCCGTATCCTGATAGTATCGCTTTTGATCTATATATTATCCGAAACGGATATCGAATCTCATAAAAAGTCGTATATTGCCTTGTCGGGACTCTTTATAGTTTTGGTATTTATATCAAGCTTGTCTTCGGGAATGTATGTTTTACTGATGGGATTGTTTCCGGTTGCGACCGTCTATTTTTTGATCCGTTTCGTAAAATGGCAGAAAGTCCCTTTATATATCTGGGGGCTGGGCGTTGCTTCACTGCTTAGTACACTGTGCGGAATGATGCTGAACAACCGGATATTTATCGGAGAGAGATATGTTACGGGTATCAACTATACTGCATTGTCAGTAATGTATGAATATCCAGAGCGCGTATTCTGGGGAGTATTTGAGTTGTTTGGGGCAGCGTCATATCTGGGAGATCTCCCGGCCATGAGTCTCGAAGGCGTATTTTTCCTGGTAAGATTTGTCCTGGTCATGCTCCTTTACCTGTCCGTGATCTACTCGGTATGGAGGATATTCCGTAAAAAGGCGTCGAAATTCGAAGCATTATCCGTAGGGTTGATATTATGGAATTTCTTCGTCAATACGGTTTTCATGACATGCTATGCAACGGGAACCTTTGAATACAGGTATCACCTGATGGTTGCAATTCCCGCCATGGCGCTTCTGTGCAGACATATCGAAGAATTCACAAGTAAGTTTGAACTGCTTCTGCAAAAAAAGATCATTACTGCTGTTTTGATCTGCATGATCTTAGCTACCGGTACGTACCAATATGGTAAATTTATCCTTGCGGAAGATATAAATAAGGATGCGGAGGAGATAGCGGATTATTGTGAGAGCTTGGGCTGCGATCACGTATATGTTTACTTTTCGCAGGAACTTTCCGAACTTACCAGGTTCTTCTCCGGCGGTAAGGATTATACCAGAATGCTGGCAAACGGACGTACATATATCAGGGATTATTATCTGGCATATCAGGATCGCCCCATTGATCCTTCAGACAGATCTTTGTTTGTCTTCTCACTTGAGGATGGTGCAGCCTTCGGCCTCGGACCGGACACCGGAGGATTCTTTGACAAATATGAACTTAAGCCGCTTAAACAGATCGGTGATTACGTTGTTTTTACGATAAATGAGTAAAAAAACAGCTGCCTGTAAGAACAGGCAGCTGTTTTAACTTGTTTGTTATTATCAGTCGACTGCAATGTCGATGTTCTTACCTGTGAGTCCTACATAAGCGCCGGAAGATGCTTCGCTGCTCTCGGGATGAGCGATGAGCCACTTGTTGCGGGCCCAAAGGAGCTTGTCCTCCTCATTTCCTTCCTTAAGAGCGGGCTTATCGGTGTTGGTTCCCTTGGGAAGAACAACTGCAACGCGGAATCCGTCGTTTCCGTCGCACTGGCAGGGAGCATAGTGAAGGCTGTCTTCATAAACGAGGACAACATCTCCCTTATCTGCCTTGAATGCTACAACATCCTTGGTATCAAGTTTTCCGTCGTGGATATCCTCTGCCTTAGCAAGAAGAAGAACGAAAGAAGTGGTTCCGATGTTGAGCTCGCTTCCTCTGTGATACTCAAGGCAATTGAGCTTGGTGTTTCTTCCCCAGCACATACCTACCTGAATGGGCATTCCGCCGTAAGCGCGGTCTGTGAAATCCTTGTAAAGATCGGTGCAAGCCTCGAGGCTGTCGATTCCGGGCTCGTAAGCTACTCCCTCTGCGGGAAGATCTATCTTGTTCATTGCATCGAGCAATGCAGATACATCATATCCGGTTAAAACCTTTCCGTACTTTTCGAATTCTTTGCTGTGAACTGAGATTAACTGCATAGTGAAACCTCCTATATAATAAAATACCCCGTACACCCAAAATCAGTGTCTTTTCATATAATACATCATTTGCCGGAAACCCGATACCGTTTTCTTGCTAAAAACATGGGCACTTTTTGTTATTGTAAGAAAGATATATATGATAAAATATCTGTGCCTGAAGATGGTTTCCGGGCAGGGAGGAGGATGTATGGACGAAGCTTTTATAACCGTAGATCTTCACGGTCTGAGACGTGATGAAGCGGAAAAAAGAATCGAAAAAGTACTGGCTGAAGCAGGAAGCGGTACATATCAGATACGTCTTATCCATGGGTTTAACAGGGGAACAAACCTCAAAGAGATGATATATGACAGCTTCAGGTATGATAAGAAAGTAAAACGTATTATGCCGGGCGATAATCAGGGCATTACTATTCTTGTATTAAAAGAACTGTTTTAAGGATAAATCAATATAATATATTAAAATAAGTCAATTTCTTCGGTGGGAGAAATTGACTTATTATTTTGCAAAAACCTGATAAAATCGCTATTTTAAGCCAAACCGTGTTAAAATGGGTCAATAAACGAGATTAAAATACCTCTTGAATTTTTAAAAATTCAGTAGTATCTTAAATTCATAATTGTTCAAAGCGGATTATTTAAATATATCTGCAGAAGGAGTAATCATGAATAATATCAATATCAGTGAGAAGTACAGGCCTACATATCATATGCCTCCCATTCTCAACCATAACTGGGTCAAAAAAGACAGGATCACAAAGCCTCCCATTTGGTGCAGTGTAGATCTTCGTGACGGAAATCAGGCTCTTATCGATCCCATGAGTTTGGAGGTAAAGCTTGAGTTTTTCAAACTTCTTGTTGATGTCGGATTTAAAGAGATAGAGGTAGGATTCCCCGCTTCGTCCGATACAGAGTTCGAATTCATCAGAGCTCTTATCGATAAGAATATGATCCCGGATGATGTTACGATCCAGGTTCTTACTCAGGCTAGAGAGCACATCATCCGCAAAACCTTTGATGCCGTCAAGGGATGTCCCAAAGCTATAGTTCATCTGTATAACTCTACTTCCGTGGAACAGAGAGAACAGGTTTTCAAGAAGGATAAGCCCGAGATACTTAAAATTGCGGTTGACGGAGCCAAGCTTTTGAAAGAGCTTGCGGATGAAACCGACGGAAACTTCATGTTCGAGTACAGTCCCGAGAGCTTCTCCCAGACCGAGCCCGAATTTGCACTTGAAGTATGTAATGCGGTTCTTGATGTATGGCAGCCCACTCCCGAGAAGAAGGCGATTATCAACCTTCCTTCAACCGTACAGGTAGCAATGCCACATGTATTTGCGGATCAGATCGAATATATGTCCGATAACATGAAATACCGTGATGGCGTAGTGCTGTCCGTTCACCCTCACAATGACAGAGGAACGGGCGTTGCCGATGCCGAGCTCGGAGTTCTTGCAGGTGCAGACCGTGTTGAGGGTACTCTTTTCGGAAACGGTGAGAGAACCGGTAATGTCGATCTTGTAACCGTAGCCATGAACATGGTTACCCACGGTGTGGACAGCGGACTTGATTTCTCCAATATCATGAAGATCCGCGAAGCTTATGAGAGATTTACCAATATGAAGGTTCACGAGAGAACCCCTTACGGCGGAGATCTTGTATTTACCGCATTCTCCGGATCTCACCAGGATGCAATAAGCAAGGGTATGAACTACCGTGCCGAGGGCAAGACCGGTGCAAGATGGGATATTCCTTATATCCCCATCGATCCTTCGGATATCGGAAGAGAGTACGAATCCGATGTCATCCGTATCAACTCTACCTCCGGAAAGGGTGGCGTTGCATTCGTTCTCAAGCAGCAGTTCGGTTTCAGTCTTCCCGCAGCCATGAAGGAGGAGGTCGGATACCTTATGAAGGGCGTATCCGACAGAAAGCACAAAGAGCTTAAGCCCGATGAGATGTTCTCGGTATTTGAGGATGTATATGTAACCTCAAGACCTGTATTCGATGCGACCGAAATCCACTATAAGCAGCTCGGAAACGGCGGAATAGAAAGCTCCGTCAGCTTCAAGGACAAGAGTGGTGAGCAGAAGGTCGTAACCGTAGGAAACGGAAGACTCGACTCGGTCAGCAACGCGATCAAGCTCTATCTGGGTGTTGATTATGAACTGACCGGTTATGAGGAGCATGCAATCTCCAAGACCAGTTCCTCCAAGGCGGCTTCATACGTAAGCGTTGTCTCCGAAGGTAAGACCTATTGGGGAGTCGGTGTAGATGAAGACATTATCAAGGCTTCCAATGCGGCTCTCGTAAGCTGTGTTAACAAAGTTGCTTCCGACCAGCACATTAACAGGGCCCGCGAGGAAAGACTTGTGGAGATCCTCACATATATCCAGAGAAATTATCAGGATGTTTCCCTTGATTCCATGGCAGAAGAGTTCCACCTCTCCAGACCGTATCTGTCAAAATACATTAAGGAAAAGACGGGCGAAACCTTCCAGGATGTCCTCCGTATAGAAAAGCTTAAGAGGGCAAAGACCCTTCTGAAGGATACCGCCAAGACCATCGAGAACATTGCTCTTGAGGTCGGCTATGAAAATGTGGAGCATTTCAACAGGATGTTCAAGAAGACCTACGGAGTAACCCCCGTACAGTATAGAAAGCAGTAACAAAGCGGGTTTCAGTGAATTTTACGACCCTCGGACCGGATGGTCCGAAGGTCGTTTTACTATCTGAGACAACAGTTATGTCATTGGAGATAAAATACTCCGGTTGACAAATCTCTCAAAAGAGGTGTATTTATAACAATAAGTGCAGTTAACATAGCTATATAAGCGTTAATAGTATCATAATGCACCATATATACCACAAAATGTTATTTATTTATCTCTTTTGAACAAGAAAGGAGCCAAAATGATCAAAAACAGGATCAAAGAATACCGTGCGAAGATCGGAATTAATCAGGAAGAGCTTGCTTTTAAAGTAGGCGTACGCCGTGAAACCATAGGAAATCTGGAAAATGGACGCTACAATCCCAGTCTGGTACTGGCCTGGAAGATAGCAAAGGTATTTGATGTGGCCATTGAAGAGGTTTTCACTATAGATGAGATCATCCGCTGAAGATAATAATGGGGACAATAACTTTGGCTTATGATAAAATGCTGTTCATGCGGCCGGATATTTCGCAGGAAGGGATAAGGCATTGAAAGGCTGGTTAATAGTAAATTCTTTTGTAAAATGGGATAAGTTCAGTGAGATCTATACGTTGCTCCTTGAAGCCGGTAAGAAGGTGGGAGTTGAGCTTGAGCTTAAGACTTCCTCCGATATTCTCTGCAGCGTTCAGAGCAGATTTTCAGAATATGAACTCCCTGATTTCGGAATATTCTGGGACAAGGATATTCTTCTGGCATCACGTCTCGAGAAGATGGGACTCAGGCTTTTTAATTCATCTCAGAGCATCGAAGCCTGTGATGATAAAGGTCAGACAGCCATTGCTCTCGTAGATGGCGGGATCAGGACTCCCAAGACCTTTTTGTCCCCCAAGGCGTATCCCACTTTCGGTTGTACCGATATGACATTTCTCCGAATGGCGGAGGAAGAGCTGGGTTATCCCATGATCATCAAGGAAAACCGGGGTTCATTCGGACAGCAGGTTCATCTGGTGAAGAGTTCATATGAGGCTGAAGTCCTTATAAAATCATTTAAAGAACATCCTTTTATAATGCAGGAATACATAGAAGAGTCTTCCGGAAGGGATGTAAGGATCAATGTTGTCGGAGACAGGGTGGTGGCTTCGATGTACAGATATAATGACAATGATTTCCGCTCAAATATCACAGGCGGCGGGAGCATGAAGAGCTTTACCGCTGACAAAGAGCAGGAAGAACTGGCTATTGCTGCGTGTAAGGCGCTGGGGCTGGACTTCGCGGGAGTTGATGTCCTTTTCGGAAAAGAAGGACCGATCATTTGTGAGGTAAATTCCAACCCTCATTTCAAAACTACGCTGGAATGCACCGGCATAAACATGGCCGAGCACATAATCAGTTATATAAAAGAGTACATGGATGAAAGATAACAGAGCGCTTCTGGTATATTTTGAAGCGGACATTGAAAAGAACAGATGGTTCATAGACAGACTGACAGACATAGCAGCCGGAAGAGGAATCAGGCTTGATCTGGTAACTCCATGGCAGGCGTTTGATGAAACTGAAGCGGCCTTTGTGATAAACAGATCAAGGGATGAAGAGGTTTCAAGGTATTTCGAAGGTCTCGGCATCAAGAGTTTCAATAATTCGGAAACCGTCAGGATCGGAAATGATAAGCTGGAAGAGTATTACCTTTTTCAGGAACTTGGATTGCCCGCTATGGAAACGGTAACCGGTGATACGCCCCGGGAAGATATCCTGTTTTCTGCGCCATATATCGTAAAGCACAGAAGGGGCCACGGCGGGAACAGGGTATTCAAGGCCGAAAAGTATGAGGAAGTCCGTGAGATCATAAGAGGGCTGAATCCTTCTGAGTGGATAATCCAAAAAATGTGCGATACCCCCGGAAAGGATATGCGTCTTTATATTCTCGGCGGCAAAGTAGTGGCATCGGTAATTCGAACTTCAAAGAAGGATTTCAGAAGTAATTTCAGTCTCGGGGGCGAGGCTGTTCTTGCGGATCCTCCCGAAGAGGTTGTGAAAATGGCACTCAAACTGTCGGATTATCTTCTGTCGGATTATTTTGCCGTTGACGTGATCAGAGACCACGGAATGTGGATCGTGAATGAGATCGAGGATGCCGCAGGAGCAAGGATGCTTTACAGCCTCACAGACCTTGACATAGCTGAAATGTATATGAGTCATATTATCGAAAAATCTTCCCAAAAGCAGTAAAATGGGATAGAATAATGCAATGCGCGGGGCAGATAGAGCAGATTGCCCGGTATGAAAGGAGATTTTTATGTCCGATAAGACCGAAAGTGCCGTTCAGACGGAGAACAGCGAACAGACAGAAAAGACCGTCAAGACGCACTATGATATGAAAATGGAAAAGCGCAAGGCAGCCCAGAAGCGTGAAAAGCGCGAACAGGCAATCTGGAAGTGCGCGGGAATCGTGATCCTTATAGCGATCATTGCATTTATCGCTTCTTTCCCTATCAGAAAGTATATGGCGATGAATGAAACTGTCTGCACCATCGGCGGCAGAGCTATAGGACGCGTAGAGTTTGACTATAACTACAATTTGGTCAAGAACTCTTATATCAATAATTACAGCTCGGTTCTCTCTTATTACGGAATGGATGTAAATGAGATAGAGAACCAGATGTATGATGACACTCTTACCTTCAGACAGTATTTCGAGAAGGGAGCGGTTGAACGCATCAAGCAGACCATAGCTCTTAATGCAGAGATGGCAAATGAGGGCTATACCAAAGACATCACAGAACTGTATGAAGAGTATGCTCAGACCATGAGAGACGGAGCTAAGGAAGCCGGAATGAGTCTTGGCGCTTATTACAAACAGTCCCTCGGAGATTATGCTTCCGAGAGAAGGATCGAAAAGTTTGTAAAAGAATCACTTCTTGTAGCCGAGTTCAGCGATTACAAGCAGAATGGTTTCGAGCCCACCGATGAAGAAATCGATGCCCGCTATACCGAAGATGCGGATGATTATGATGTATTTGATTATAAGATGGTAAGGATAGACGCAGAGCTTCCCGATGCTCCCACGGAGCTTGCCGATGAAGGCGCTGCTGTAGCTGAGGACGGAAGCTATACTCCTTCCGAGGCAGAGGTAGCAGCTGCAATGGAAGAGGCGAGAAAGCTTGCTGATGAAGCCGAGACCACCATTATGACCGACGGCGAAGTTCATGAAGCCGAGAGAGGATCAGTGGTCAACTATCAGATACGTAACTGGATCCTTGATCCTTCCAGAAAAGAAGGAGATACTACCATTGTAGAGTCCGAGACAACAAACAGCTATTATGTTGCAGGTTTTGTTTCCAGATATAAGGATGAGAATCCTACTCTTTCACTCAGGATCATCTCCACAAAAGAAGATAACGGAGCACAGATCCTTTCGGAGTTTGCTCAGGCAGGAAGCTCTGAAGAAGCATTTATAGCTCTTTATGATCAGTATTCTCAGGATCAGACAACCGAAGGCGGACTTTATGAGGGGATCACCGGAGGAGCTCTTCCCGGAGATCTCGGAGTATGGGCAAATGATTCGGCACGCGTAGCCGGAGATGTAACCTCCTACTTTGATGAGACTGCAACCATTACTTATGTAGCTTATTATGTGGGCGCAGGAAAGCCTTCGTGGTATTATACTATTAAGAATATCTTGATGTCGGAGGGAATGGATAATTATCTGGCAGGAATCACCGAGCCCCTTACGGTAGAAGATCCCAAGGGAAATCTTGAGTATATTTCCGTCGAAGAAGCTCATCAGCTCCTTCAGCAGATGGAAGAGCTTTATACTCCCGCTGATGAATAATACATCCGATTAATAGAACCTTCTGCGGCCGGAAGACAGAGATCAAGACTCTTCTTACGGCCGCATTTTTATACGGTAAATGAACATAAATATTCCCAAAGAAGTAAATTTTATACTGGAGACGCTTTTTGACGCAGGATTCGAAGCATATGTTGTGGGCGGCTGTGTTAGGGACAGTGTTCTCGGCAAGGAACCGGACGATTGGGACATTACAACCAATGCTCTTCCGCTTGAAGTTAAGGCACTGTTCAGAAGGACCGTGGATACGGGACTTCAGCACGGTACCATAACCGTTATGAGGGGAAGCGAAGGCTATGAAGTCACCACCTACCGTACCGACGGAAAATACAGTGACGGAAGGCACCCCGATAAGGTAACGTTCGTACCAAGTCTCGAAGAAGACCTAAAGAGAAGAGATTTTACGATCAATGCCATGGCATATAATGACAGAGCAGGATTGATCGATCTTTTCGGAGGAATGAAAGATCTTGAGGACGGGGTCATAAGATGTGTGGGCAAAGCCGAGGAGAGATTTACCGAGGATGCACTCAGGATGCTCAGAGCTGTAAGATTTGCGGCAAAACTGGGCTATACTCTCGACAGGGATGTATATGATTCCATCAAAAAACTATCAGGTACCCTATCCGTTGTCTCGGCAGAAAGGATTACAACCGAGCTCATAAAGCTTCTTACATCCGATCATCCGGAGATGATAAAGATTGCCTACGAAACAGGGCTTACGGCCGTATTTTTCCCCGAATTCGATAAAGCAATGCAAACGGAGCAAAATCACCCTCACCACATGTATAGCGTGGGTGAACATCTGGTGGAATCGGTTAGGATATCGAAAAATGACCGTATAATAAGGCTGACCATGCTCCTACATGATATCGCCAAGCCCGAGACTCTCACCACGGATAAAGATGGACTGACCCACTTCCACGGACATGCGGCTCTGGGCGCAGAGATGGCGGAAGATATACTTCGAAGATGGAAGTTGGATAATGACACGATCAGACGTGTATGCAGGCTTATCCGTTACCACGATCTGGGAAAAGGAGTACCCTGCACACCGCGTGCCGTCAGAAAAGGTGTCAGACTTTTGGAGGAGGATTTTCCCCTTCTTCTGGAAGTTGAAAGAGCCGATGTACTTGCACAAAGCACCTACATGAGGGAAGAAAAGCTCGAAACAATTAAACAATATTCCGCAGAATATGAGATAATCCTTAAGGAACATCAGTGCTGCAGCCTGAAAGATCTTGCGGTAAACGGAAAAGATCTTATGGAACTCGGCTTTACTCCGGGTCCCGGACTGGGCAAAGTGCTTGGTACTCTTCTTGATAAGGTGATCGAAGATCCTTCGCTTAATGAAAAGGCTGTCCTTTTAAAAATTGCAGACGGGATGAAAGATGAGATATGATTCTTTTCTCAAAAAAATAAGGGTTGGGCTATCTGCCGTAACCGCATGTGTGATGGTTCTTACAGGCATTTGCGGCTGCGGAAAAAGTCCTGTGACTCTTCCCGGACAGACCGGAGATACGGCTAACGAAACGGGATTTGTGATGTACGGGACATATGATTACGATTCCACCGATACGGCGGTGCTTGTTGCCAAAGATACCGAGGGTGCGACTTTGACATTTCTGAACGCCGAGCTGGGAAAGAGATATACTCTCGGATATGACGGAACCACCGGTTTTTACGACCGCTACGGACAGCTCATCGCTCTTTCACAGCTGGCAGTCGGTGATATCGTAGATCTTCGATTTGTCCGTGAAAAGAGACATCTCACCATGGCGTCACTTTCTTCCTCTGCGTGGACCAAGGAAGCCACCGATCAGTATATTTTTAACAGTATCAAAAATGAGGTAACCCTCGGTAGCGATATATATAAGCTTTCCGGTGATATATTTTGCTATTCCGGAAAGGAAGAGCTCGATTACAGGGAGATCAACAGTGCCGATGTTCTTACCTTCCGAGGCATAGATACCACCGTACTCAGTGTATGCGTAGAAAAAGGCCATGGATATCTGAGACTGACCGGACATGAGTATTTTGTGGGCGGATGGATAGAGATAGGTACCAAGAATATTCAGAAGATCACGGAAGAAATGCTTCTTACAGTCCCTGAGGGCACCTACAACATCGTAGTCTCGGGAAGCGGAATGAGCGTAGACAGGAACGTAACCATAAAAAGGGGACTTGAAACGGTGATGGATCTTTCGGACGTGGTCCCCGAAACGCCCAAGGAAGGTCTGGTTCTCTTTTCGATCACACCTGCCGAGGCAACGCTTTATATCGACGGGGAGAAGACAGATACTTCTTCCGCCGTATCTCTTACATACGGATTGCACCAGCTCATGTGTACCTGTGACGGATATCGCACACTGACCAGATATTTGAGTGTGGGTGAGCCGAACGCCGGCATCAGCATTACCATGGAAAAAGAACCCGAAGACGTAAGCGGAAACGGCTCATCACCCTCTTCGAACGAATCATCTCAAACCGCGACCACGGGAAGTAACAGAGTGTATATCTATGCTCCCGTAGGGGCTGAATGCTATGTTGACGGCAATTACGTAGGTGTGGTTCCCTGTTATTTCCCTAAGACGGAAGGTTCCCATGTGGTCACTTTAAGCCAGTCGGGATACAACACAAAGAGTTATACCATAACTGTCGACAGAGGGTCTGCGGATATGTCATTTTCATTCACCGATCTGGAGAAGACAACTCCTTAAAAACCGCATGATAAAGCTCTTTTCCGACATGCCCGGTTTTACGCTTTTTGGATCCTAAGGCCCTGTTTTCCTTGACAAACAGGCATATACTGTTTATATAATTTATTTAGCGGTTTTTTCGATAAATTCCGCACAACTTTCACGAATAACAGGAGGAATTACATCATGAACAAGACCGAATTGGTTGCAGCCGTAGCAGATTCCGCTGATCTTACCAAGAAGGATGCTGAGAAGGCTGTTAATGCTTTCACTGACGTAGTTACCAAGGCACTCAAGAAGGGCGACAAGGTTCAGCTTGTCGGATTCGGAACTTTCGAAGTTGTTAAGAGAGCAGCAAGAGAGGGAAGAAATCCTCAGACCGGAAAGGCTATGAAGATTAAAGCTTCAAAGGCTCCTAAGTTCAAAGCTGGCAAGGCTCTTAAGGACGCTCTTAACTAATTGTTTTATGTGTATAACAGCGCACCCGTTTGACTTGTCAGGCGGGTGCACTTTTGTATCAGAGGAATGACATGAGACTTGATAAATATCTGAAGGTTTCCAGGCTGATCAAAAGAAGAACGGTAGCCAATTCCGCCTGTGATGCCGGAAGGGTTACGATCAATGACAGGCCTGCCAAGGCCTCAACGGATGTAAAGGTCGGAGACATTATTTGTGTTTCATTCGGAAACAGGGAACTCAAAGTAAAAGTCACTGATGTTCGCGAAACGGTCAAAAAGGAAGAGGCCGACGCGATGTATGAGGAATTGTGATGGCAACTGCCTTAAACAGATCTAGAAAGAAAAAACAGACCGCAATGGAGAAGCGCCGCAGAAGATCAGGCGCTTATGGATATATTACCGCCGCGATCATCATCCTAATGATCACGGTTGTTGTCATGATCCAGATCAAGGATGTCAAATCCAGACTCAGGGTATATGAAGAGCAGGATCAGGCACTTGATGAGCAGATTGCCGCCGAACTCGAAAGAGCAGAAGAGCTGAACGAACTCGAGAAGTACGTTCAGACAAAGGCTTACGCCGAGGAACAGGCTCATGAGAAGCTCGGATTGGTAAATGAAGGTGAGATAGTCTTTAGACTCGAGGATAATTAGTGTTAACCAAAGCCGAGATCGTCTGTAAAGAATATATGGATGAAATGATGGCAGGCGGACCTGTCCGTCTTGTCATAGGAGTATCCGGCGGGGCAGATTCTATCTGCCTTTTATTTTTGATGAAAAAATATCTTCCCGGTGAAAATATCCGGGTTTTACATATAAATCATATGATCCGCGGTATGGATGCGGACGAGGATTCTTTATTTGTTAAAAATATCTGTGAAAACGAAGGTTTATTTTTCAAAGAGATAAAAGAAGACGTTCCCGAATTGGCCAAAACCGCCGGATGCTCCGAAGAAGAGGCCGGCAGGAAGCTCAGATACGAAAGCTTCGAAAAAGAAGCCGCCGCCTGGGAACAGGAGGAGGGCTTGCCTGCAGGAAGCGTGAAGATTGCGGTGGCTCACCATATCGAGGACAGTGCGGAGACGTTTTTGTTCAATCTTTTCCGCGGAAGCGGGATAAGGGGGCTTTCCGGTATCGCAGACAAAAGAGACCGGATCATCAGACCGCTTTTGAATGCTACTCGGGAAGATATAGAGGAATATCTGGAAAGTATCGGCCGGGATTTCAGGACAGACAGTACCAATTCGGATACTTCATATGCTAGAAACCGTATCAGGAACCTGATCTTACCCGAAGCTTCCAGGATCTGTTCTACGGCGTCGGGGCATATTGCATCGGCGTCACGTAAGCTCAGGGATATTACCGAATATCTGGACGATGTGGTGGATGATGCATGTAAAACGGTGATCATCAGCTCGGATGGTAAAGTCACACTGATGGATAAAAAGGCATTTAACGACCTTCCCGGGGTTATCGCCTCCATGCTTATCCTGAAGGTTCTTACTTCCATGACACCGGGTAAAAAAGATATCGGAGAGGTACACGCCGGGGCTGTCATGAATATGGCCAAGGCTGATAGCGGCAAGCATCTGGATCTTCCCTACGGTATCTCGGCGGATTTTTCTCATGACAGGATCACTTTGGCACGAGGTATTGACTCCGACGACGAAGACAGTGTGCCCGAAGCTATAGAAACGCTTATGAAAGCTTCGGATCTGTCACAGGAAGAGAAGGATGCCTTGTTTGACCCTTCAAATCCGCTTAACAGGTACACTAAATATTTTGATTGTGATAAAATATCCCTCATATCATCTAAATTCGGTATCACCGGGTCACAGACCCATGAGATAAGAGCCAGAAGAAGCGGTGATTATCTTGTTATCAGAGACAGGGCGGGAAATCCCTGTAAGAAATCCGTCAGTGACTATCTGACTGACCTTAAGCTCTCCGCTCCCGATAAGGATAAGATACGTGTCCTTGCCGTCGGAAACGAGGTATTGTGGGTTATCGGATACAGAATGGGCGACAGTGCCAAGCTGACCGAAGATACCGTTAATATACTGAAAGTCGAAGTGGAGGCTAAAAATGGCAGAACATCATATTGAAGTTATGCTCAGTGAAGAAGAAGTAGATAAGAGGATTCAGGAGATCGGAGATCAGATAACCAAAGATTATGCCGGCAAGCAGGTTCATCTTGTATGTGTACTTAAAGGCGGTGCTTTCTTTATGTGCGAGCTCGCAAAGCGCATCAAGCTGGATACCTCTCTTGATTTCATGAGTGCTTCAAGCTATGGTTCCGGAACGGAATCCAGCGGCCTTATCAAGATAGTAAAGGATCTTGACGAGCCCCTTAAGGATAAGGATGTCATAGTGGTAGAGGACATCGTAGACAGCGGAAGGACTCTCAGCTATCTTCTTAAGATGCTTTCCGAAAGAGGTCCCAGATCTCTTAAGCTCTGTACCCTTCTCGACAAACCTTCGAGACGAGTTACGGAGGTTGAAGTGGCTTATACGGGATTCCAGATTCCCGATGAGTTTGTGGTAGGTTATGGTCTTGATTACGATCAGAAATACAGAAACCTGCCTTATATTGGTGTTGTAAAGTTCGATTGATCCGTTTGGAGGAATTATTTTGGAAAAAAGTGCTAGAAACCCGTTCAGATCCTATCTGTGGCTGATCTTTTTCATACTTGTCCTGGTGTGGCTGTTACAGACCCTTAAAGGGAATTCCGCATCATATTCATACGGACAGCTTCAGAGCGATCTGGCAGAGGGAAAGGTTGTGGCGTGTGAGATAACCCCTGACGCGTCGGGAAGTACCGGATATGTTGCGGTCAAGTTTAAGAACGGAGCTGTCCAGAGAGTATACGTCACGAATGTAAATGAAGCGGATGCGGTATTGAGAGAAGCAGGTATCGATCCCGTTATCAAAGACAAGGCGGTCACCAACTGGATAGTTAATATCCTGATCCCTATAATACTGCTTGCATTTGTTGCGGTATTTTTGCTGTCGGCGCTTTTCGGTTCTGCCCAGGGACAGAGTCAGGGAAGCCGAATGATGAACTTCGGCAAGATCAGGATCAACATCATAAACGGCGACGGTAAGATAACCTTCGCTGATGTTGCCGGTCTCAAGGAAGAAAAAGAGGAGCTTGCCGAGATCGTTGATTTCCTCAAAGATCCCGGTAAATATTCAAACCTTGGAGCAAGGATCCCCAAAGGAGTTCTTCTCGAGGGCGCTCCCGGAACAGGTAAGACCTTACTAGCTAAGGCTGTTGCCGGAGAAGCTAAAGTACCTTTCTTATCCATTTCCGGATCCGACTTCGTAGAGATGTTCGTCGGTGTCGGCGCATCCAGAGTAAGAGACCTGTTTGATGAAGCAAAGAAGCGCATGCCCTGTATTATTTTCATCGATGAGATCGATGCGGTAGCAAGAAGACGTGGTACCGGTCTGGGCGGCGGACATGACGAGAGAGAGCAGACATTAAACCAGCTCCTTGTTGAGATGGACGGATTCAAGGAAAACTCGGGAATCATCGTAATGGCTGCGACCAACAGAGTAGACATCCTTGATCCGGCTATTTTAAGACCCGGAAGATTTGACCGTAAAGTTACGGTTCAGAGACCCGACGTAGCGGGAAGAGAAGAAATCCTCAAGGTTCATGCAAGAAACAAGAAGCTTGCGGAGGACGTAAATCTTGAGAATATTGCACGTACAACCGCAGGATTTACCGGAGCGGATCTTGAGAATCTTATGAACGAAGCTGCCATCGGAGCGGCAAGGAGCGGAAGTCCCTTCATTACCGCAGATCAGGTCAAAACTGCTTTTGTAAAGGTCGGTATGGGAACCGAGAAGAAGAGCCGTATCATTTCCGAAAAGGAAAAGAAGATCACGGCATATCACGAGGCGGGACATGCGATCCTGTTCCATGTGCTTCCAGATGTGGGTCCCGTTTATTCGGTATCCATTATTCCTACGGGTGTGGGAGCGGCCGGATATACAATGCCTCTTCCCGACAGAGATGAAATGTTCCTTTCCAAAGGTAAGATGCTTCAGGATATAATGGTCACCCTCGGCGGAAGGATCGCTGAAGAGATCATATTCGGAGATATCACCACCGGTGCTTCCTCCGATATCAAGAAGGCTACCAAAGAAGCCAAGAGCATGGTTACCAAATACGGTATGAGCGATAATATCGGCGTCGTATGCTATGATGACGAGGATGACGAAGTCTTTATAGGACGCGATCTGGCCCACGCCAAGTCCCACAGTGAGGATGTTGCAAGCCAGATTGATAAGGAAGTCAGAAGCATTATCGATGACTGCTATAAGAAGGCTAAGGATCTGATCCTTCAGCACGAAGATGTTCTTCATAAGTGTGCACAGCTCCTTCTTGAAAAGGAGAAGATCGGCAGAGAAGAGTTTGAAGCCCTTTTTGAAACCACCTAATTGTAAGAGTTGCACAAAAAGACAGCAAAGTCTTCGTTAGATTTGTGAATCTGTGCCATTTTGCAAAATACGGTCGGGTGCTACTATATACACGTACCCCCAATACATTTTGTTTTGGAAATACCCCAAAGAGATAGATTCTCTGGAAAAAAGACAGCTTCCCCGGCTGTCTTTTTTCTTTTTCGTTTAACTTGTATAGGCAATGGAAATGAGCTACAATATTTTGTGGTTTATAGACATGGCGGAGGGTTGTATGTCTGCAGATTTAGTACATCGGAAGAAAGTTCTGAACGATCAGGACTATATTCTTTCAATGAGAGCCGTATTTAATATAAGGGCTCTCTATTCCGATACCACATCCAATTATCTGAATCCCGAAGAACCTGAGCCCGGTGAGGAGATCACCGTAAGGTTCAGAACGGCCAAGAATAATGTGGATGTAGTTCTGCTTGTCAGCGGCAGTAAAAGATTCGTCATGACCAAAGCCGAGACGGAAAGACATTTCGATTATTACGAGACCCGGATGGAGGTCACCGATAAAAAGATAGCTTATCATTTCGAAATAATCTCCGGAGCTCTCAAGGTATATTTTGACTCAAGGGGTGCTGTTACAGATCCCAACGAGTATTATGATTTTGTTATTTTCCCGGGATTCTCTACTCCGGACTGGAGTAAGGGCGCGGTCATGTACCAGATATACGTGGACCGCTTCTGTAACGGGGACACGACCAACGACGTACTTGATAACGAATATCTGTATATAGGACAGCCGGTACACAAGGTAGAGGACTGGTATGCCCCTCCCTCACAGATGGATGTGAGAAACTTCTACGGCGGAGACCTGCAGGGGGTCCTCGATAAGATGGATTATCTGAAAAGTCTCGGAGTTGAGGTTATCTATTTTAATCCTCTTTTCGTATCCCCGTCGAATCACAAATATGATATTCAGGACTATGATCATATAGATCCTCATTTCGGTAAGATCGTGGACGATGAAGGAGACGTTCTCCCGGAGGGAGAGGCGGAAAACAGACTGGCGACCAGATATATCAGAAGAGTGGCCGGAATGGCTAATCTTACGGCCAGCGATGAGCTTTTTATCAAAGTGGTAAAGGAAGCTCATAAAAGAGGAATGAAGGTGATCCTGGACGGAGTGTTCAACCATTGCGGTTCTTTTAACAAATGGATGGACAGGGAAAGGATCTACGAAAATGAAGAAGGCTATGATAAGGGAGCGTATGTAAATTCTTCAAGCCCCTATCGTAACTATTTCTCATTCAATAACGAGAACGGATGGCCCTACAACTGTTCATATGACGGGTGGTGGGGATATGATACCCTTCCGAAACTTAATTACGAGGGCTCCGAGGAACTTGTGGAATATGTCCTTAAGATCGCTGCTAAATGGGTTTCCGAACCCTTCTGTGCGGACGGATGGCGACTGGATGTGGCTGCGGATCTGGGCCATTCACAGGAATATAACCACAAATTCTGGAAAAGATTCCGCAAAACAGTAAAAGAAGCCAATCCCGAAGCACTCATATTGGCAGAGCATTACGGTGATAAAAAAGCATGGCTTCAGGGCGATGAATGGGATTCCGTAATGAACTATGACGCTTTCATGGAGCCCGTAACCTGGTTCCTTACGGGAATGGATAAGCATTCCGATGATTTCAGGGAAGATCTTTTGGGAAATGCCGATGCATTCTGGGGGGCAATGACTCATCACGGAGCAACTTTTTCGACTCCCAGCATGCAGTCAGCCATGAACGAGCTTTCTAATCATGACCATTCCAGATTCCTGACCAGGACCAATCATATGGTGGGCAGAACCGGAACTCTTGGTCCGGAAGCTGCGGAAAAGAACATTGATAAAGCGGTTTTCAGGGAAGCTGTTGTGATACAGATGACCTGGATGGGTGCTCCTACCATCTATTACGGAGATGAAGCGGGAGTATGCGGTTTTACGGATCCCGATAACAGACGAACCTATCCCTGGGGACGTGAAGACAAGGCAATGATCTCTTTTCACAGGGATCTGATCTCACTGAGAAACAGACATCCCGTATTCAGGACCGGTTCCATCAAGATGGTGGACAGCGATTACAATTTCCTAGCTTACGGAAGATTTGACCGAAATGAACAGATTCTGGTGATCATCAACAATAACGATACACCTGTTCATAAAGAGCTGACCGTATGGGAGATAGGAACCACCAGATCCGGCATCATGAAGACTGTTTTTTCCACGGACAAAAACGGTTATAATATGGGCGGCGAACAATACAGCTTAAAATGCGGAATATTGGATATAACCGTGTCACCGGAATCAGCCACTATTCTTGCTTTTTATAAATCTGTATGATAAAATTCTCACTTGCAGATTAAGCATGCGGGTATGGCGAAATAGGTAGACGCAAGGGACTTAAAATCCCTCGGGGGCGACTCCGTGCCGGTTCGAGTCCGGCTACCCGCATTTTAGTGTAAAAATTTTTATATTTCTGAGAATATATAAGATTATGCATCTTAAGAAAATAGCTAAAAAAAGTGTATATCTGGCAGCGGCTCTAGCTGTTGTGATTACCGGATGCAGTCCTTCGGATTATCAGCCCCATCAGGATCCCGTGGAAACTTCAAGTCCGGTTACAGATCCTTCACCCAGCCCCGGTTCCTCCAACCAGTATGATCCGGGACTTATGGCGATAGGCGAGAGATATGAAAAAGACGGTAAAGTAGAGAGCTATCTGACCGGTGAATGGGTCGACAGCGAGGTTGCCTACAGAAGACCCATGGCGGTTATGATACCCAATAACCGTAACGCGCTTCCTCAGTACGGAATATCCTATGCAGATGTAATATATGAAGCCCCCATGGAAAAATGCAGCTGTACCAGACTTATGGGTATTTTCCAGAATTACCGGGATCTTGAGTATATCGAGCCTATAAGAAGCAGCAGACATTATTTCCTTCTTGAATCACTCAGTTATGATGCAATCTATTGTAACTGGGGACTTGCGGCAGCTTATGTCGGGCCTCTTCTGAACAGCGATCTTGTAGACAATGTCAGTGCTTCCGTATCCGGGGTAAATGTAACCGCAGATGAAGCGTTCTCGAGAGACAAAGAGCGTCAGGAACTGGGATACTCACTTGAATATACCGGACTTATGACGATAGAAGGATATAATTCGGCTGTAGCAAGACTTGGATATGACACCAAATATCCTACATCCGATTACACTTTCCCTCTTGTATTTGCAACCGATGCACATCTGGCTGAGTACGAAAGCTATGCAGATTGTAATTTGATCTATCCCGGAGGTAATTCAAACCAGTCCGCACCTAACGGATACAGCGAATTGAATCCTTATTTCGAATATAACGCAGAGGACAGGCTGTATTACAGGTATCAGAACGGAGCTCCGCATATTGATGAATATAACGGAGAGCAGGTTGCGGTCACAAACGTGATCATCAAGTTCGTATCAGGAGACAGGTTTGAGAACGATGATCTGGGTTATATGAATTTCAACGTAGCCGGCGTCGGAGAGGGTGTTCTGTTTACCAACGGAAAGAGCATACCTCTTGTATGGAAAAGAGATCTGCCCTTTGATGAAAATTTAAACTACGATTCTTCGGTATATGCTCAGACCAGATACTACGATGCCAAGACCGGCGACGAAGTGATCCTCAATAAGGGAAAGACCTGGGTATGCCTTGTATGGGATAAATATAAGACTTTTACGATATATTGATTACCGGATATTAAAAGAGGACCCGCAGACGGGTCCTCTTTTTGCATGTATCTTTATCAGGTTGAAAGAAGAATCCTGTCGTTATCAAGTTCTTCTCCTACCTTATTCTTGAATTTCTCGATAAGATCCTTGGGAGTAAGTGCGGATCTTTCTTCTCCGCTTACATCAAGCACGATATGTCCGTTATTCATAAGAAATGTTCTGTTTCCGGTGTTTAAAGCCTGCTTCATATTGTGGGTGATCATAAGGCAGGTGATGTGTCCGCCTTCGACTATGCTTTTTGTAAGCTCTATTACTTTTTCCGCGGTTCCGGGATCGAGCGCCGCTGTGTGTTCATCCAGAAGAAGTACTTTGGGTGTGACTATGGTTGCCATAAGGAGTGTAAGGGCCTGTCTCTGTCCGCCGGATAATAGTCCCACGGGATCTCTCATTCTGTCTTCAAGTCCCATTCCCAGCTTGGAAAGCTGCTCCCTGAAATTCTTTTTGTCTCTTGCGGAAATCCTGCTGAAAGGAGAGGTTCCTTCCGAGGATCTGAGGTAGGCCAGAGCAAGGTTTTCTTCGATGGTCATTGAGGGAGCGGTTCCTTTAAGCGGATCCTGGAACATACGTCCTATTACGCGGCTTCTTTTATGCTCCTCAAGGTAAGTTATGTCCTGTCCTCCGAGGAAAATAGAACCCTCATCTACGAAAAAAGAACCGGCAATGGCATTGAAGAGAGTGGATTTTCCCGCTCCGTTTGAACCGATTATGGTGATGAAGTCACCGTCTTTAACATTAAGTGACAGACCGCTTAAGGCCTTTTTTTCATTTACCGTACCGGGGGCGAAAGTTTTGCTGATATTTCTGATCTCAAGCATTTTATTTGTCCTCCTTTTCGGATGACTTTACGGATGCCATATGCTTTTTGTGCATAAAACGGAGATAATCCCTGATGGTGGGAAAGGCTATGGCAAACGCAACGACCAGCGCGGTCATGAGCTTAAGTCCCTGTATGGGAACGATTCTTGTTTTAAGGACGATCGCATAAATAACCCTGTAGATCACAGATCCTACAATGGCGGCAACGGCCCCCTTAAATACGGTCTTTTTGCCAAGGATGGTCTCGCCGATTATTAGGCATGCAAGAGCTATGACTACGATACCTGTTCCGCTGTTGATATCAACGGTATTCTGATACTGTCCTACCATTGCGCCTGAAAGAGCGGTTAGAGAGTTTGCCACGCATAATCCGACGGTTGTTGTAAATCTGGGATTTACGGAGGAAGCTCTTACCATATCGGGGTTATCACCTGTAGCACGGATCGAAAGACCGAGTCTTGTGGATAAGAACCAGATGAGGCCTGCAGCTGCCAGAGCGGTGATACATGCTACAAGCAACATGTCCGAATAGGCTCCCGCAAAAGAAGCCCTGCGGGCAAATATGGTAAACAGGGTATCGGTTTTGAGCAGGTTAACATTGGAACTCCATCCCATTACCATAAGGTTTACGGTATAGAGACCGAAATTGGTTATTATACCCGCAAGGATCGAGGGTACACCGAATCTGGTCTGGAGAAGGGCTGTCACAAAACCGGCAAGGACGCCTGCTGCCATGGCCATGGGAATTCCCAGGAAAGGATGACCGGCCGCAGCCCAGGTTACGGATACGGCTGCACCCAGAACAAAGCATCCGTCTGTGGTCATATCTGCAATATTGAGGATCCTGAAACTTAAAAACAGGGCAAGCGGTATGGGAGCATATAAAAGGCCCAGTTCCAGAGCTGTTTTGATGATATATGCCAAAACGAAACCTCCTGAAAAAAAATATCCGGCTCTCCTTAAACGGAAAGCCGGATACTATTATATACCATATCACTCTTCGGAAGTGGTAACTTCTACGATTTCTCCGAAAGAAGAAAATACGGAATAATCGATTCCGATAGCTTCAGCGGTCTCAGTGTTGACGGTAACGATTCCGCCTTCCATGGTGTAATAATCTTCCATGTCGTTCATTCCCTGAGTAACAGCCTGATAAGCTAGATCGGCGGTCTTGGTACCGAGAGCGGTGTAGTTAACTCCGCAGGTGGTGAAACCACCGTTTCTTACGAAAGAGTCAGCACCGGTGTAGTGAGGGATTCCGGCAGCGGCAAGATCTTCATAGATAGCAAGCTCTGCAGCCATGATCACGTTGTCGGTGGGAGTGAAGATAGCATCTACGCCTTCAGCGATAAGTGAAGAAACGGCAGCAACTACTTCATCGTTGGTGGAAGCAGTGTACTCTACATAAGAAGCTCCCTTTTCCTCGATAAGAGCTTTAGCCTCTTCAATGGGAAGAGCGGAGTTTGCTTCTGAAAGAGAATAAAGAAGTCCGATCTTGGAGGCATCGTTATCTGCAGCGAAGATCATATCGATGATGGTAGCGGTATCGAGCATGTCACTGGTTCCGGTTACATTTTCGATTCCTGCAAGTCCGGCACCTTCGGGATCGGAGATCGCAGCATAAACAACGGGGGTCTTGGAAGCAGAGGTGCTGGTTGCGGCAACCTGTGCTGCCATGGTTGCGATGGGGATGATGACATCACATCCGTCTGCAACTGCCTGATCTGAGATCTGCTTGAGAGTACTCTGATCGTTCTGTCCGGAGTATAAGGTATAGGTGATGGTTACTCCGTTTGCCTCGGCAAGAACATCAAGTTCTGCGGTGATGGCATTTGCAATCTCATCAAGAGATGCGTGGTCGAGCTGTTTGATAACAGCAACCTTGATCTCGTCATTTGAAGAAGCGGTCTTTCCGCATCCTGCAAGAGACAGGGTCATAAGTGCGGCAGAAGCAAGGGCAACTGCCTTTTTGAAAAGATTCTTTTTCATAATATCCTTTCTGCCATGATAGGCACTCCTCATACAATCGCGCACTTTAGTACGCTAATGTATCATATTACAGGCAGGAGTCCCGTTCGTCAAATATTTCCTTGCGAGGGGGTATCCTGTGGTCTAAAATAAATAAAGATTTTATTCAGGCCCTACAAGGAGGAAAGATGAGACAGGAAACTAAATGTATTCAGGCAGGATATGAACCCAAAAACGGCGAATCCCGTATGATACCCATTGTTCAGAGCACCACTTTTAAGTATGACACCAGTGAGGATATGGGTAAGCTTTTTGATCTGGAAGCCAGCGGATACTTCTATACAAGACTCCAGAACCCCACCAACGATTATGTAGCTGCAAAGATTGCGGCACTTGAGGGCGGAACGGCAGCAATGCTCACAAGTTCGGGACAGGCAGCCAATATGTTTGCCGTTTTCAACCTGGCTAACTGTGGGGATCATGTTATCGCATCCTCTTCAATATACGGCGGAACCTTCAATCTCTTTAATGTAACCATGAGAAAGATGGGAATTGAATTTACCTTCATTTCTCCCGACTGCACGGAAGAAGAGCTGGAAGCCGCGTTTAAGCCTAATACCAAGGCTGTATTCGGTGAGACCATCGCAAATCCCGCTCTTACCGTATTTGACTTCGAAAAATTTTCTAAGATAGCACATAAGCACGGTGTTCCCCTTATTGTGGACAACACCTTTGCAACTCCCATAAACTGCAGACCTTTTGAGTGGGGAGCTGATATAGTAACACATTCCACCACAAAGTATATGGACGGACATGACGTGGCTGTAGGCGGATGCGTCGTGGATTCCGGTAAGTTCGACTGGATGGCTCATGCCGACAAATTCCCCGGACTCTGCACTCCCGACGAGAGCTATCACGGAATCACTTATGCCGAGAAGTTCGGCAAGGAAGGCGCCTTCATCACCAAGTGTACCGCTCAGCTCATGAGAGATATGGGCTGCATCCAGGCTCCTCAGAATGCATTTTATCTTAATCTGGGCCTCGAGTCCCTTGCGGTAAGAATGCCCAGACATTGTGAGAATGCCCAGAAAGTTGCCGAGTTCCTTCAGGGTAACGATAAAGTGGCATGGATCACCTATCCCGGACTTAAGGGAGACAAGTACTATGAGCTTGCTCAGAAATATATGCCTGACGGCACCTGCGGAGTTATCTCCTTTGGCGTAAAGGGCGGACGAAAAGCTGCCGAGGACTTCATGAGAAAACTCAAGGTTGCTATGATCGCTACACATGTTGCGGATGCGCACACCTGCGTACTTCACCCCGCTTCTTCTACCCACAGACAGTTATCCGATGAAGAACTAATTGCGGCCGGAGTAGGCCCCGATCTTATCAGACTCAGCGTTGGTCTTGAAAACGCAGATGATATCATTGAAGATCTTAAGCAGGCGCTTGCCTGACCACTTGAAAGGAGGGCCGTTATGATAGTAACTACTACACCCGGTGTCGATGGATTCAAGATCGTTGAATATAAGGGTATTGTATTCGGAGAAGTCATTGCCGGCGTAAACGTTATCAAGGATATGGTAGCCGGACTTTCCAATTTCTTCGGCGGACGTTCCTCAACCTATGAGGATGAGCTTATTCAGGCAAGGCAGCAGGCGGTTGCCGAGATGCAGCAGCGTGCCGCACAGATGGGTGCAAATGCCGTAGTAGGCGTTGATATAGATTACGAAGTACTTGGTGCGGATAACGGAATGCTCATGGTAACTGCAAGCGGAACCGCAGTGGTTATTCAGTAAGCGATACGGGGTACGAATATGGAAAGTGCACAGGAAGTAAAAAACAGGATATTGGAAGTTTTTGCCGATAAGTACGGTTCCAAAGACGGAGTAAGGGTTTTCTTTGCTCCCGGAAGAGTCAATCTTATAGGTGAGCATACCGATTATAACGGCGGACATGTATTCCCCTGTGCTCTTACGATAGGAACATACGGAGCTGTCCGTATGAGAGATGACAGACAGCTTCGTTTTTATTCCATGAACTTTGAAGAAAAGGGAGTCCTCACATCCTCTTTGGATGATATGAAACCCCTTGAGGACAAAGAATGGGCAGCATATCCCAAGGGAATGATCTGGGCTTTCGGAGAAAAAGGTTACAAAGTCGACAAGGGCTTTGATCTGGTCCTTTACGGTAATATCCCCAACGGCTCAGGATTATCATCCTCCGCATCGGTTGAGGTTCTTACGGGTTATTTCCTCCGTGAACTGTACGGCTTTGACGGTATCACCAATCAGGATATCGCGCTTATCGGACAGTATTCGGAGAACAAATATAACGGTGTTAACTGCGGGATCATGGACCAGTTCGCCATCGCAATGGGTAAAAAAGACAATGCGATCTTCCTTGATACCGCTACTCTTCAATACGAATATGCTCCCGTTGTTCTTCGCGATGCAAAGCTTGTTATCGTCTGCTCCAACAAAAAGAGAGGGCTCGGCGATTCCAAGTACAACGAAAGACGTGCGGAGTGTGAGAAGGCTCTTTCAGAGATAAGGGAATTCCTTGATGTTAAGACTTTAGGAGATCTTGATGAAGCGACTTTCGGTAAGTTTGAATCTCTGATCAAGGATGATGTAAGGGTCAGAAGGGCAAGACATGCCGTTTATGAAAACCGAAGAACCGTTTCCGCCGTTGAAGCTTTAAAACGCGGAGACATTAAAGTATTCGGACAGCTCATGAACGCATCCCACGAATCACTCAGGGATGATTATGAGGTAACCGGTATAGAGCTTGATACACTTGTGGATGCCGCAAGAAAGGTTCCCGGAGTCATAGGTGCCAGAATGACCGGTGCGGGCTTTGGAGGATGTACCGTAAACATCGTAAAAGAATCATCCGTGGATGAGTTCATTAAGAAAGTCGGAGAGGAGTATCTGAATAAGATCGGATATGCCGCTGATTTCTATGTAGTGGATATCGGCGACGGTCCGGGTGAGATCTGATCAGATCTCTTCCAGATACCTTAAGATGACATTTTTGCTGGATGAATTAAGATTCTCGGCGGTCTTTCGCAGATTCTCGATCTTTTCGGGTTCATTGTTATCCCGATAATAAACTGCCAGTTTTCTGTATGCGGAAGTGACATCCGCGTGAATCCTGACCTGCTCTTCCAAAAGAGGGACGGCTTCGACGGTATATCCGTTTTCCCATAATCTGTCGGCCCATTTCCGGATGGTCTGGACCAGAAGGGTGAACCTGTCATCATACTCGGAAAGCTGCTTTAGGTTGGCAACGCCGTATTTAAGCTTTAGATCCGTATTGGTATAACCTGTCAGATTAACGATCTTTTCATTTGAAAGTTCCTTGATAAGTTCCCGGCATTCGGTGACCTCAGGGTCGTCAGCCATTACATCCATGGGAAAAGAAGACATATCGGGTTTTACGTATACGAGATCGTCGAGAGGCTTTCTGCGGACATCGTTTGCTTTACGTTCTCTTTCCCAAAAAGCTTTCTCGCTGTTTTCTTCGATCCTTCTGTTTCGTCTGATGTTATGTCTTACCAGCAGGATGAAGATTATGAAACTTGCAAAAACAGGATACTTCATACTATAATAGTCCCCGATATACGTTTAAAAAGGGTAATCCGATATGATGAATTTACACAGTCGTAAAAATAAAAGAATCCTCGCGGCGGTCATAGTCATAATTTTGGCCATTGCAATGATAGTTCCGATTATAGCATCTGCCCTTGGCTGATTCAATCAGTGAGGGCGCCGGAGGATATACGGGATGAATAATGTAAATGGCGCAGCATCTGCTTGCGCCTCTTTTGATATTACGGTATCCGGATATGCGGGATCCTACGGTGCGGCAAAGGCCTGCATCGAGGCGGAAAAGTGCCCCGACGGTATTCGTGAAGATATCTGGAAAAGACTCACGATGTGGGCCGGGAAGACACTTTCTTCGTATTCTTTTTCCCGGAAAACAGAGAGCATTCACAGGCTCTTATGGGAGATCGGAGAAAAAAAACACGGATTTTGCGTAAATGTTCGCGACATACCTCTTTGTCAGGAGGCGGTGGAGATCTGCGAGGCTCTGGGACTGAATATATATGAGCTGGAATCTGCAGATCTCGAATTAGGCATAAATACTTATCCTTATCCGGATGGACATGTCCGGATAGGTGAGATAATACCGGGACGGGATAAACTCATCATCAATGGTGAGGATGTGTCCTGCATGAACAGACCCGGGACAGATTAATTTTTTCATACCTTTATGGGATCAGGAGGAAAAAATGGAATTCAGAGAAGAACTGCTTCGCATCATGGAAAAAAACAGCCGCATGAACACCAAGGAACTGGCGGTGTTATTAGGGGTTTCCGAAGAAGCGGCGATAAATGAACTCAAGGCCCTTGAAGATGAAGGAACCATCTGCGGTTACCACACCATGGTCAATTGGGACAATGTTTCTACAGAAAAGGTTACCGCGCTTATCGAAGTAAAGGTTACTCCACAGAGAGGACAGGGGTTTGACAACATCGCGGAGCGTATCTATAACTATCCCGAAGTTGAGAGTGTATACCTTATGGCCGGAGGATATGACCTGATGGTCATCCTTGAGGGAAAAACCCTTAAAGAGGTATCCGGATTTGTAACCGAAAAGCTTTCCGCACTTGAGACCGTAACCGGAACCGCGACACACTTTATCCTCAAGAAGTATAAAGACCACGGAACCATTCTCGGTAAGAAAAAAGAAGATACGAGGGAGATTGTGACACCATGAGAGATCCTCTTGCAAAAAAAGTTGTAGATATTAAGCCTTCGGGCATCAGAAAATTCTTTGATATCGTAAGCGAGATGAAAGACGCCATTTCACTCGGCGTCGGCGAACCCGATTTCGATACTCCCTGGCATATAAGGGATGAGGGCATCTATGCTCTTGAAAAGGGTAAAACCTTCTATACCTCAAATGCCGGACTTAAAGAGCTCAGAGAAGAGATTGCTGCATATCTTAAGCGTACCCAGGATATCATGTACGATCCCGTCAGCGAGATCCTCGTTACCGTCGGAGGATCCGAGGGTATCGATGTTGCACTCAGAGCAATGTGCGACCCCGGAGATGAGGTACTTATCCCCCAGCCCAGTTATGTATCCTACGAGCCCTGCGCAGTACTTACCGGTGCAAAGCCCGTTATCATAAACCTTAAGCCCGAAAACGAGTTCAGACTCACCGCACAGGAGATCGAAGAGGCAGTTACCGAGAAGACCAAGATCCTGGTACTTCCCTTCCCCAACAATCCTACCGGTGCGATCATGGAACAGAGTGATCTCGAGGCTATCAGGGAAGTTATCATCAAGCATGACCTTTATGTAATCTCCGATGAGATCTACGGGGAACTCACATATAAGGGAAAGCATATTTCCATCGCAACCCTTCCCGGAATGCAGGAGAGAACCATTCTCATCAACGGTTTCTCCAAGGCATATGCAATGACCGGATGGAGACTCGGATATGCTTGCGGTCCCAAGAATATCCTTGCCCAGATGACCAAGATCCACCAGTTTGCGATCATGTGTGCTCCCACTACCAGCCAGTATGCTGCAATCGAAGCCGTCAAAAACGGTGATCCCGATATCGCAAGGATGAGAGACAGCTATAACATGAGAAGAAGATTCCTTCTCAATGCTTTCAAAGAGATGAACATCGAATGCTTTGAACCCTTCGGAGCATTTTACGTATTCCCCTGCATCAAGGAATTCGGCATGACCAGTGAAGAGTTTGCGACCAGATTCCTGCAGGAAGATAAAGTTGCAGCCGTTCCCGGAACTGCATTCGGTGACAGCGGAGAAGGATATCTGAGAATATCCTATGCATATTCTCTTGAAAGACTTGAAGAGGCAATGAAGAGATTTGCGCATTTTGTAGAAAAGCTTCGCGCACAGAAGAACGCATAATATGTCCAATTCCAATCAGAAAAGCGCCACAATGAGTATCGTGCGCAAGCATGATATCAAGGCACAAAAAAAATACGGACAAAATTTCCTTACGGATGACGGGGTTCTCGATGAGATAGTCGAGGCAGCAGGCGTCTGTGATAAGGACCATATAGTGGAAATAGGACCCGGACTCGGAGCGCTGACCAAGAGACTTGCCGAAAAGGCATCCCATGTCACAGCAATCGAGATAGATCCCCGGATGATCCCCGTTTTGGATGAAGTTCTGGAAGGATTCGAAAATACCAGGGTTATCTGCGCCGATGTTCTAAAGACCGATATGAAGGAGATCGCGGAGACCTATCCCGGAGAAGATGTTAAGGTTGTCGCAAACCTCCCCTACTACATTACTACTCCCATAGTCACATCCCTTTTAGAGAGCGGGATCCGATATAAGAGCATAACCGTAATGGTCCAGACCGAGGTTGCCGAACGTATGCAGACCGGTCCCGGATCCAAAGAATACGGAGCACTATCCCTTGCGGTTCAGTACTATTCAAACCCCGAGATAATGATAGATGTTCCCCCCGAATGTTTTTATCCCATGCCCGGAGTCGGCAGCTCGGTGATAAAACTCGATCTGTATGATGAACCGCCGGTTAAGGTCACAAATCCTGAATTTATGTTCCGGATCATCAAAGCATCCTTTATGCAGAGAAGAAAAACCCTGCAAAATGCCCTTCAGAACAATCCCGAAACAAAGATCTCCAGGGACAGAACAGTAGAGGCGCTGGAAAAGCTCGGGTTAGATCCCATGATAAGGGGTGAAGCCCTGACACTTAAGCAGTTTGCCGCATTGGCAGATCTCCTTGTATAATGCCCGTTATGTGCATAACTCATGAATGCCGCCATGGCTCTGGCTTTGGCGGTATTTTTTTATGCTGAAACAATCATACATATCCACATTTGGTGTCTCAAATGTGGAAAAAATACAAAATATAGCCGGAATTATAGACATAATCACACTAGTTATGGTACAATTTCGAAGATTGGATTAATAGATATTGTGGTTTATTTCTGTCTTTATAGGGGTGGAAACGTGGATAAGTACGAATATAAAGTAAAATTACAGGAAATAAACAATCTTATAGATGAAAAGAACTATTTCGATGCAGCAGCCATTGCCGATACCATCGATTGGGAGAAAAAGCCCGTTGAGACTCTTGTACGTATAGGTGACCTCTACAGAAAGGTCATGAGATATGATGACGCCATCGATCTCCTCAGACTTGCATACAGAAAGAGCCCCGAAAACAGGAATATCTGCTATTATCTCTGCAAGCTTTACATCAAGAAAGAATACATAGTTCAGGCTGTTTACGCTTATAACGAGTTCGAGAGGATCGCCAGAGAGAACGATTCCAGAGTCTATAAGCTTAAATACATGCGCGATCAGATGCTTCATGTTGAGATGGCCCAGAAGATCGAAACCCTGGAAACCCTCAAGAAGCTGGAATATTCCGAAAAGTGGGCGTATACCCTTGCGTATCAGTACTACCTTGACGGAAGAGAAAGCGACTGCGTAAGAGAATGCGATGAACTTATCGCAGCATTCGGCGACGGCAAGTATGTCTATGCCGCTATGCTCCTTAAGAAGAAATACAGAGAGCTCGACCCCCAGCAGCAGAAGATCTTCGATAACTGGAAAGAAGAAAAGACTTCCAAACAGACCGAAGAGGCTCCCGCTAAGGAAGAGATGACTGCAGATACCCGTGAGATCCCCAGGGCGGAAGAAGGTGCCACAAGAGAGATCACGACTGAAGAGCTTTCTCAGATAAACAATGCAGTATCCACCGATACGGTTGTATATGATCCCGCGCAGATACAGATGGCTCTCGAAAAGGTTAACCTTTCCGATGAGACCAGGATCTTCAGACCCGTCGAGATCCCTGCTGAACCCGAGATACGCGTAAAGACCGTAGATGTCGGTATGTACAACACCATCGATCTTCAGAAAGCACTTGCTACAGCGGTAAGGGAAGTTGTCGGCGAACCTTCTCAGAGTGAAGTTACCAGAACACTTATGGCTCCCATGATCGATCCCGATACCGGAAGCCTTGATAATCCCGAATTTGCAGAGCCCAGCGAGAATGAGTATGACTATGATACTTCCGAGATTCCCGCAGATGAGGCTCCCGAGACGGTATTTGCCGAGACCGGTGCGGTATCGGCTGCTCCCACGGAAGAGGAGATGGAGGATGACTACACCAGAGTCATTCCCAATATCGAAGATTATCCTGCTTTTGCGGCTCAGGAAGAAAAAGAGACCGTTTCGGAAAGTGATGACCGTCTTGTAACAGAGAATGAAGGTATCAATACTTATTATCCGAAGGATATGTCGAGATACGAGCAGCTGTCCGAAACAGGAATGATCCGTTTCCGTGAAGCTGCGGCAGCTCAGCCTCCCGAGTCCATTGCCTCCGCTCTTTCACAGGGTGAGGACGGACAGATCAAGCTGGTTCTTCCCGATGATAAGGAGATTACCAGACAGATCACAGGTCAGATGAACATAGCTCAGGTTCTCGAAGAGTGGGAGAACCGTCAGGCAGAGCTTGAAAAGAGCCTTCAGGAAGAATTCCATGAACAGGTAAAAGAACAGACCGGAGAACTCTTCGATCATTTTGAGACCGAAATATTAAATTCTCTTCTCGAGGTACTGGAGAGAGAATCCGATGAAGAGGAAGAAGTCAGTCAGGCTATTTATGAAGGAAGGGTCAATGAGTTCGACGACCTTCCCGATGAAGCAAAGCTTGAGACCGGACTTATCCCGGTAACCACCATCGCTGAACTTACCGAAAAAGACGCGGATGATGAGGCTGCAAAGCAGCGCATTCGTGACAATCAGGAAAGGATCAGACTCGTTGGTGAGGATGAGAGCATAAGAGATCTTACCAAAGAGGAAAAAGAACTCTTCGGACCTTATATCCAGAGCAGAGCCGCAAAGCGTCAGCTTGCAGTGCTTCTCGATTCACTCAGTATGGCTTCCTATACCGGAAATGCGATCCTTGCGGGTGATGACGGAATCGACGTCGAAAACCTTGCCATCAGGATTCTGAAGGAAGTCAGAAACAGCGACCATAACCTTTCCGGAAAAGTAGCACGCATCAAGGGCGAGAATCTTAACGGAAAGAGCATGGATGCCACCATGAAGCTCCTTGACGGCGGCGGACTTATTATCAGCGATATCACTTCGATAAACGAAGAGACCGCAGAGAAGCTTGAAAATGCGCTGCTGAAGGAAAACCAGGGCATGATCGTTATCCTGGCTGACAGAAAGAGAAGCGTTGAGAAGTTCATGGATATGTATCCCACTCTCTGCGAAATGTTCCCTGCATATATGGAAGTAAAAGCACTCAGTGAAAAGAAGCTGGTTGCTTTCGCCAAGAAGTATGCTCGTGAACGTGAATATGTGATCAACGAGATGGGTGAGCTTGCGCTTCACACCCAGATTTCCTTAAGACAGTCCAATGACCATGCGGTCACCGTAATGGAAGTTAAGAAGATCGTTGATGATGCCATCAAACATGTGGAAAAGAAAACCGCCACACATTTCTTTGATATACTGCTTGGAAAGCGGTATGATATAGAAGACATGATAATTCTCGGCGAAAGGGATTTTGCCTAGGAATATTTAATGGGGGTACCCGCATGGCATCTGCTAAAGAAACCAATAAGAAAACCGTGAAGCCTGCAAGCGCAGGCAAAACGTCTGCTAAAAAAACTCCTGCCGGGGCTTCCTCGGCAGAAGTTTTTATTTCTAAGGATGATATGTATCTTTTTGGGCAGGGGACCCATTACGATATATACAAAAAACTCGGAGCACATCCTTCCGTAAAAGACGGGAAAGCCGGGTATTATTTTGCCGTATGGGCGCCAAATGCACTTTCCGTTCACGTAATCGGATCCTGGAACGGATGGAGAGAAGACGAGGGCGAGATGAAAAAACTCGGTCCCGTCGGAATCTGGGAAGTATTCCTTGAGGGCGTAACTCCGGGACAGATGTACAAATTCCTGATCTATGCCGAAGACGGATCGAAGCTGTACAAGGCGGATCCCTATGCAAATCAGGCGGAGTTCAGACCCGGAACAGCATCCATTACCGCAGATCTTTCTCATTTCAAGTGGAGTGATGGGAAGTGGGAGAATGAACGGGATAAAAAAGATCCTTACAAAGAGCCCATGGCAATTTACGAATGCCATATCGGATCTTTCATGAAGCATCCCAACGGCACCGAGGACGGCTTCTATAACTATCGGGAGTTTGCAACAAGGATCATCGAATATCTGAAGGAGATGAACTATACCCATGTGGAACTCATGGGCATAGCAGAGCACCCCTTTGACGGATCTTGGGGATATCAGGTTACCGGATATTATGCACCTACTTCCCGCTACGGAACTCCCGAAGATTTCATGTATCTGATCAATGAACTTCATAAAGCCGGTGTGGGAGTAATCCTTGACTGGGTTCCCGCGCACTTTGCAACCGATGCTCATGGACTGGGAAGATTTGACGGACAGTGCATCTTTGAAGATCCCGATCCCAGAAGAGGCGAGCATCCCGACTGGGGAACCAAGATCTTTAATCTGGCAAAGCCGGAAGTAAAGAACTTCCTGATCGCCAATGTTCTCTTTTGGCTGAGGGAATTCCATATCGACGGTATCCGTGTTGACGCCGTGGCCTCGATGCTCTATCTGGATTACGGCAAAAAGGACGGACAGTGGCTTCCCAATAAGTACGGCGATAACAAGAATCTTGATGCCATAGTATTTTTCCAGCATTTAAATTCCGTGGTAAGGGGAACATATCCCGGATTTATCACCATCGCGGAAGAGTCCACCGCCTGGCCTAATGTCACCGGTCCCATCGGTACTAACAGCCTTGGATTTACCTTCAAATGGAACATGGGCTGGATGCATGACTTCTGTGAATACATGAAACTGGATCCCGTAATGCGCGGCGGAGCTCATCACAATATGACCTTTGCCATGACCTATAACGAGAGTGAGCATTACATACTTCCTCTTTCCCATGATGAGGTTGTTCACCTCAAGTGTTCCATGGTGGAGAAGATGCCCGGCTATAAGATCGATAAGTATGCCAATCTCAGGGTCGGCTACACATATATGTTCGGACATTCCGGCAAAAAGCTCCTTTTCATGGGCCAGGATTTCGGTCAGGAAAGAGAGTGGAGTGAAGCTAGAGAGCTTGACTGGTTCCTTCTGGGTGAGAAAAACAATTCCGGCATGAAAGCTTATGTTGCCGAGCTTCTTAAGATGTATCATAAATATCCCTGCCTTTACAGAATCGATGACAGCTGGGCGGGATTCGAATGGATGAATGCGGACGATGCCGACAGAAACATCTATACTTTTGTCAGAAGAGATGATACCGGCAAGAAAAATCTCCTCTTTATCCTCAATATGTCCCCTATGAAGTGGGATAATTACCTTGTTCCGGTACCTAAAGCAGGGGAGTACAAGCTGGTTCTCAATTCGGACGAGGACAGATTCGGAGGTTTCGGAACATCCGCCCCGGAAAAGATCAGATCCGAGAAACAGCATCTTGTTCTTCAGGAAAATACAATAAAGCTCGATGTGAATCCTTACAGCGCACTTGTTTATACTTTCTGATGTGCTTTTCGGAAACCCGTTAATGAGCTTTTGGTTTCTACGGGGTTAAGAAAAAGGAAAAATTGACCGAAATTATAGGTGAGTGCATGGACGCGCTCACCTTTTGGTTTGTTTGGGACGGATCCCCTGATTGAATCGATTAGGAGATTTGATTTGAAGATCACATTCGAAGGACAGGACAATTCCACCGCGATCAAATACATAAATAACGTGCCTTCAGGGAAACAGAAATCAGCAGAGACTTCTTTTTCTCCCGAAAGCATGTCTGCACTTGTAGATATCGGAACCGCTCAGCTTCCTCAGGGAGAGGGCGGAAAGCATACACTTCTGGCAGGGCTCAAAAAGGACGCCGCAGCATCCGAAGCGGGCGTGCTCAGTGATGCCCGTATCGTAATGGCCCATACCATGTCGGGCAGAGACCTCCGAAAAGCAAATGAAGACGGATTCGATCTTAAAAGTATGAATTCCGAGGAGTCCGTGACCATTCTAGATAAGGTAAAGGCGGAGACCGCAAAGGGCGGAACTGTTATCAAGGGATATAACGATGACCTCTCCGGAAGCGTACTTGAAAGTATGGGAAATGCGGGACTGGAAGGAATTATCAAGAATGCGCTTATGTCCGAAGATCTTCCCGTGACAGGCGAAAATATAAAAGACGTAAAAAATACGGTCTCTCTTGCATCGGAGCTGGAAAGCCCCAAAGAGAGCGAAGCCGTATACATGATAGAGAATGAACTGATGCCCACGGTCAGGGATTTTTATGTCGCAAAGAGTGCGGCTCCCGCATCGGTTCAGGTAAAGGCTTCTTCCGAGGCCCTTGATTCTCCCGAAATGAAGAATGTAAAAGAGAGCATGCAGGAGGCTGCCCGTGTTCTGGATGATCCTGAAGAAGGATATGAAAGGGCAAAGTGGCTTTTCGAGCACTCTCTGCCCGTGACCAGCGAAAACATCCTCAGATCCAAGACCATAGATGAGATAGAATTTCCCGTATCTGCGGAAAAAGCTGCGAAGGCTGCTGCCCGTGCCATAGCTGAAGGCTACAAGGCAGAAGATGCCGACCTTTCCGGAAAACCCGGTTTATATGAGCAGGCGGGGGCTGTTCTGGATAAGTACTTTTCCGAAGATATGGAAAGACCCGGGGATATCACATGGCAGAGAAAGATCCAGGAGATCAGGCTCTCCATGACCGCCGAGGTCAATATAGAGCTTATCAGAAGCGGATTTGCCATAGATACCGCTCCCATCGAGGAGCTTTTAAACGAACTGAAAGTAGCCGAGCAGGCAGTTGCCATAAAGTACTTCCCCGAGACGGCAGGAGCCTCTGCACACGGAGATAACGCTCCGGGAATGAGCATCGGTTCCCCGGAAGATGCGGTTAAGGCGTACAGACTCATGAACGCGGTAAACAATTCCGTGTCTGAACTGGCAGATGCGCCCGCTTCTTCACTTGGAATGTTCACTGCGAGGATTCCGGCAGAGGTTGCATTCGGTGAATTCGAAGAGATCGCCCTTGGCGAAAAAGAAAGAATCCACAGAGCAGGGGAGAGCTATGAAGCCCTCATGACCCAGGTTCGTCCGGACCTCGGCGACAGGATCTCAAAGGCATTTGCGAATGTGGATTCTCTGATCTCCGAAATGGGACTGGATCTCAATGACGAGAACAGAAGACATGTCAGGATCCTTGCGTATAACCGCATGGAGATCAGCGTGGAAAATATAGATAAGGTGGCTGAGGCTGACAAAGTTGTTCAGGATGTTATAGGCAAGATGAAGCCCGCAGCCGTTCTGGATATGATCAGAAACGGCATCAATCCGCTTGAAAAGACCTTCGATGAAATAAACAAATTTCTGGATGAAAGAGTCGTTAAGACTGCCGGGTATGAGAAGGCATCTGAAAACTACGCACAGTTTTTGTATTCCCTTGATAAAAACAAAGAGATCACTGCTGCCGAAAGAGAATCCTATATCGGTATCTACAGAATGCTTAATAAGATCGAGTCAAAGGACGGCTCTGCGGTAGGTGCGGTTCTTGAAACCGGAAGTGTTCTCGATTTTTCAAGCCTTCTTACTGCCGTCAGAAGCTCCCGTTTTAAGGGAATGGATGTCAAGATCGATGAAAATACCGGTCTTGCCGAGATAAGGACGGTGGGAAAGAGCATAACCGATCAGATCATGTCTTCTTTTGCGGAAAACTCCGCTGAGTATTACGAGGAAGAAGCGGAGGAGATCAGAAGAAGCGCCTTTGCGGGCAGAGAAAGCCTTGAACTCCTCAGGGAGGCAGATCTTCCCGAGACCCCCGAAAATATTAATGCTTCCGTAAATCTTTTATCCGGTGATGATGACTTCTACAAGGCACTTTCGGGAGTTAAGAAAAAGCAGCTTAAGGATGATGAAAGATTAAGTAAGCTTGAGGAGAAAGCATGGGATATACTCTCAGGCGCTGATGACGAAGCGGATGTATACAGGGATCTGATGGAATCCGTAAGAGATCTGGCTTCTGAGATGACTTTCGATGCGGGATCCGTTATCGATGTCAAAGCCATGCAGATGGTTAACAAGCAGATATCCGTGGCGGTAAAGATGGCCGATGAAGGAATCGAAGAATACTTTGTTCCCGTTGAGATAGGCGGAGAACTTGCCAAGGTCAGAGTATCCTTCAAGGGTTCGGGTGACGGTTCATCAAATGCGGATATTACCTTCAAAACTCCGGATGGAGCACAGTGCATCGCACATATCGAAGTATCGGGCAGGTCGGTAGGCGGTTATATTTCCGTAAATTCCGATGATGATATTAAGAAAATGTCTCTGGTTTCCGATATATTTATTGCAGACTTAAAGAGTCAGGGTTTTGATACCTCCTCAGGAATCGGAGTTGTCAGAACAAATCAGCCCGCCGGCACGGATGCCGGTATCTACAGACAGGAAGGAGCCGGTCGTAAAGAGCTTTTCGGAATCTCCAGGGATTTCCTGAAAGCAGTCAAGGAGAGCTATAATGAGAATTAACTATAACGTATCGGCTATGATCGCCAATAACTCCCTTAAGAACAACGACGATCTTCTCTCTGCTTCTCTTCAGAGATTATCCTCAGGTTTTAAGATCAACGGTGCCAAGGACAACCCTGCGGGACTTGCCATGGCCAAAAGAATGAATGCACAGATAGTCGGCACCAAGACCGCCGATGATAATACCATGGACGGAATTTCCGTAATAGAGACCGCAGACGGTGCTCTTTCGGAAGTTGCCGCTATGCTCCAGAGAATGAATGAACTCGCCATTCAGGCATCCAACGGAACCATGAACGATGACGACAGAGAGATCATTCAGAAAGAGATCGCACAGCTCAAAGAGGAGATAGACAGAGTCTCAACCAGCACGGAATTCAATTCACAGCCTCTTCTGGACGGATTTTACGACCTTAAGGGCTATACCAATAATAACGATGTAAAGGTACTTACATATTCCAAGGAAATTCCCGCGGATACTTATACCTTCAACAGCATAAACTGGACCGTGGACTCAGACGGAAATAAGGAAGTTGTCGTAACGGATTCCACCGGATCGACCACCAATTACACCGGATCCATGTTGGATAACGTCATTACCATAACCGGTGACCACGGTTTTGAAATGAAGCTTACCGTTCCCAAAGATCAGGCCGATGCGGACGGAAGCGTTACCGGTCTTGAGGTTGAGTGTACCGGAATCGGAGCAATGAGACTTCAGGTGGGCTCAAACGAAGGTCAGGTACTTGAGATGCAGATCCCTGCAGTAAACTTAAGCAACATGGGACTCAGCGGACTTGATCTTTCCACCGAGGAAAGCGCCAAGGAAGGTATTGACAGGATCAAGAACGCAATGACCTTTGTAAATACCGTAAGAGGTCAGCTCGGTGCATATCAGAACAGACTTGAGAATACCGATGCCAGACTCGATATCACGGAAGAGAACATGACCAGCGCCTACTCCAGAATAATGGATGTTGATATGGCTGAGGAAATGACCAAATATTCAACATATACCGTAATGACTCAGGCGGGTACCAGCGTACTTGCCCAGGCTAACGACAGACCTTCAACCGTTTTACAGCTTCTTCAGTAAGGAGGATAATTAATGCAGGATACTCTTAAGCAGGAATTTACCAGACGTATCAGTATGGCCAATTCAACCGAACTTATCGTGATCCTCTATGATATGGTCCTTGCTTATTCCGATGATGCGGAGGAGGCACTTAAAGAAGACAGAGATCATGATTTCTATGTATCAATATCCCGAATGAGAAACTGTGTGAATGAGCTTATGTGCTCGCTCCACATGGAATATGAACCTGCATCAGCACTTCTTTCGCTTTACAGATATTGCATGAGAAAGCTCGGGGCAGCAGGCGTAAGAAGAAGTATCGAGCCCATTGATGAGATCAGAAATATCATCAGACCTTTGAGGGAATCCTACTCCGGACTTGTGGAACTCAATACCTCCGGCCCTGTCATGGGTAATTCTGAATCGGTTATTGCAGGACTTACCTACGGAAAAAATGATATCAACGAAAATTTCGTTAACAACATAAACCGTGGAATGCTGGTATAAAAACATATTGCAAATATGAGAAGAACCCTTTGATTAAAGGGTTCTTTTTTTATATTATTAAAGCAATAGTTTCCAAGGTAAAGAACCGGGATGAGACTATTAATAGATGCACTTGGTTGTAGGATCTCGGGAGATTTTAAATGCAGGAAAAAAGAATTGCACCACTGATCGTCAAAAAAATATTTGAGGAGGCAGAGTTTACCGTAAGCACGCTTGCTCTTATGAGCTCAAAAAACACCGTTGCAGCGGTATATACGGGACTTGTTTCATTTTTCGTTTTCGACAGTAATATGGACAATGATCTTATCCAAAGGTTGAAAATGGAATACCAAAGCAGACTTTTAAGAGATCATTCAGGTAGCGAGTTTGAAAAATACTCCCATACGATCGATGATGCATATGCCCGTTTCAGTTTAAACGGAGTAAGAAATGCATATACAAGCACGGAATGGAATGAAAAGAATGCAGCCTATTATGTCGATACCGTGATTGAAATGATCGGGTCCCAATCAAATGACTATAACAATGAGCTTGTTATGGAAACCGTATCCAGACTTTATAGGGCAGTAACAAAGGATTATTCGAAGGAAAAAGTTCCTCTCGACAAGCCCTCAAATTTTGGGGGAGTATTTCAATTTGTGTACTTTTGCCTGTTATATTATGCGGCATGGAAAGGCGCAGGTTTTATCGCTCCCGGACTGCATAGAATTATTGATTCAACAGATTCGGTTTTTTCCGTGGTAGGTATGATATTTCTCTATGCAGTTTTGCCCTTTGCCATGGCCATTTTTATCCATATGACTTATAGGCTGATAATCCGTAACAGCATGACCGGTTTCGGCAGCGGGATTATGATGTTTCTTGTTGTTTACACTCATGCGGTGGGCAGTCTTATTGAGGAATATAATGTGTATGAAGATTTAAGTCCGAATGTCGGAGCAAAACTTTTGTTTTACTCTGTTTTGATCGTATTTTTGGTTTTTTTCTTTTATCCGAGATTCGACAGATATAGGGACTAGTCTCGAAGAGGCAGTTTGTATAGCCTGATACATCCACAACACATTTGGAGGATTTAATGTTCGTAAATTCTGTACCGTCCACGATCATCAACAATGTATTTGAGGAGGCGGATCGTACCGTAAATACTTTTGTTTCTTTCAGCTCTGTAAATGATGTGGCTGCCGTATATACAGCACTTGTCTCATATTTCCTGGCAGGGCAAAAAATGGAAGATGATCTTGCCCATAGCCTTATTTCGGAATATCAAAATAAAATTCGTGGAAAAGTCTCCGAAACGGAGTTTTCGTACTCCTTCGGTATGATCAGTGAAGCATATACCAGGTTTCGTATATTTTTATCAATCTCGATGGGACAGAAGTTAGTATATGTTTGATGCGAATATATTTGACGATAATGTATTATTTCATGGGAGTCCCTATAAGCTTGATAAGATCGTTCCCAATCAGGCGCATGATTCCGGGTTCAGTGAGGGTTGTCAGCTGGCGGTTTATGCTACAAGTAGTCTTGATATGGCAATCTGTTTTGCGCTTGGCTGTGCCCAAGAAAGTGAAAATGCTCAGCGCATAATGATGCCGGAATACGGAAATAAAATGCATTTTATTGATTGTCATCCTAATTACGGCGGCAAGGGATATGTGTATGTCTTAGATAAAAGCAAATTTGTCCATGCGTACGGAACACAATGGGTTTGCTATGAATCGCTGATACCTCAAAAAGTAATAACAATAGATGTGGATGACTATTTGGACACCCACTGTGTGATAACACACAATAATTGAGCCTGAACATGAAGAAGGCACATTGCACATATTAAAAGAACTCTTTGGATAAAGGGTTCTTTTTTGTTTGTGACATGCATGTCGCAAATACATTGTTAGGAATTAACGAAATTTGAAAAAATGACAAAAAACTATTGAACTTCGAAAAATGCGAATATATAATCGCATTTACAAAACATCCTTCGAAAGACAATCTGTCTTCGGATGTGGGCGAAGAGCGGTATATACCGCATTCGTGTAAGGGAAGATCTTCCCGGCAATTCACAATTAGTTATGTCCGGATGATCCGGATAAATTTCAAACGGAGAAAGATTATGCTGATTATGACTGTGTTTTTGGCGGTCGCCGGCATTTTCGATCATCTCTTTCATAAGATACCAAATGCTTTGATATTGGTAATGCTGATCTCCTCAGTCATTTATGCCTGTATGACATCGGGACCCTCACTTCTCCCATATGCCGTATTCAGGATGACTGTTACCGGGGCAGTATTCTATCTGTTCTTTGTGATAGGAGCTATGGGAGCGGGAGATGTAAAACTTCTTGCGGCATGCAGCGGCTTCATGACGGGGACCAGAACTTTGATATTCATCTTTATAGCCATGATGATTGCTTCTTTGTATGGCGTGACACAGCTTTGTATCAGGAAAGAGTTTGGTAAGAGAATGCGGAGACTTGAATTGTATATCGGTAATTTGTTGAAAACGGGAAAAGTTCAAAGGTATCACTGTAGCAGGGAAGCTGCCGTAAGAAACGGGGTGGCACTTGCGGGACCAATGTTTCTCAGTGCACTTATAGGGATCGGAGGATTGTACTGAAATGAAGCCGGACAGTGTTTTGATCCTTTATGACGAAGATGAAGAATATGCGGAGTTAATGGGCGAATATCTGCTGAGCCAAAAGGCTCTTCCGTGGAAGGTCGCAGTGTGCACCTCAGAAAATGATCTTGTGAAGATCTGCTCCGGAAGAAATCCGATACTGGTAACCAGCAGTTCCGCATACAGAGAAAGCCTGCAGCTAGCAGGAGCATTGAAGATCATTGTGCTGGATGACGGAGGCGGAATAAGGGCCGAACCGCGTATAGAGAAATATCAGCCGGCGGAGGAGACGCTTCGGAAGATACTTGAAATATATATGCAGGATGCGGATGAAGATTTTGCTGTGCAATTCGAATCCGGAGGAGAAAAGGCCAAGCTTATCGGAGTGTTTTCTCCGGTCAGAAGATGTTATCAGACAACCTTTTCCGTATTGATGGGGAGACTTCTTCTGGGAAGGGGAAGGGTGCTTTATCTGAGTTTCGAATTTTGTGAAGGCTGCGAGGAACTGTTATCCCCCGAAAAAAGCGGAAATCTGTCAGATCTGATGTATTTCATCAAAAGTCCGCCGTCTGTTTTTTCGGTGCGCTTTAAGTCCATGGTACGAACCATCGCGGGACTGGACTATATTCCCTGCGCGGTCCCGGGGACAGATCTGACGGAAATACCCGAAGAGGAATGGAAGTCTTTTTTGATGAGGATTTGTTCTCTTGAAGGTTACTCATATGTCATCCTGGATCTTTCTGAATGCATCAGGGGAATCTTCGGAATACTCAGAATGTGTGACACGGTATATACACTTACACGTAATGACAGAGTTGCCAGAACCAAGATAGAAAGTTATGAGAACGTTTTAAAAATGTATGACTACACCGATGTCAGGGATAAAAGCATCAAATGCAGTATACCCGCTGTAAGCCGGGTTCCTTCTTTTGGCGGAGACGATCTTACCGGTGAGCTGGTTGATTTCATCAGAAAACAGATGGAGGTGCTTTGATGGATCTTACATCCGAAAAGGAAGAACTGAAGGAATGGGTAAGAGAAAGGCTGGGTTTTGGAAGGGAATATACGGATGACGAGGTGTCGGAATTTATCGATGACTGCATTATGGAGTCGGATAAGTTAAGAGCTCTTCCCATAGGAGAGAAAAGACGTCTCGGGAAGGAAGTCTTTGATTCCCTCAGGCGTTTGGATATATTACAGAGTTTTATCGAAAACAAAGACGTGACCGAGATCATGATCAACGGTCATTCAAATGTCTTCGTGGAAAAGTCGGGAGCACTCGGAAAACTGGATAACGGTTTTGATTCTGAGGAAAAACTGATGGATGTTATCCAGCAGATCGTAGCCGGATGTAACCGAACGGTTAACGAAGCTTCTCCGATAGTGGATGCAAGACTGGAGGACGGATCCAGGGTAAACATTGTCCTCCCGCCCGTTGCACTGTCCGGGCCTACAGTGACCATAAGACGTTTCCCTGAAAAGCCGGTAACAATGGAAGGACTTTTAAGTTACGGATCGATCACTAAAGAGGCAGCGGATTTTCTAAAACTTTTGGTCATAGCAGGATACAACATTTTTATCAGCGGCGGAACCGGAAGCGGAAAGACCACATTCCTGAATGTACTTTCAGGTTTTATACCGCATGATGAGCGCGTTATCACAATCGAGGACAGTGCGGAACTTCAGCTTCAGGGGATAGAAAATCTGGTAAGGCTTGAAACGAGAAACGGTAGCCCGGGAGTGGATGAGATAAGCATAAGGGATCTGATCCGTTCCTCTCTGAGAATGCGCCCGGACAGGATAGTAGTGGGTGAGGTAAGAGGAGGAGAAGCCTTGGATATGCTTCAGTGTCTTAATACAGGACATCCTGTCTTACCTTCTTACCTACATTTTTTTCATCAGAGAAATCACTGTTATTCTGCTGCTTTGCTATGATTACCTGACCTGATTTCAGAAGCATTTCAATGTCTCCATCAGGCCTTAAATCAATTCTTTCAATATAATTGAGAATCCTATCACGATCGATACTGGTA
>JAGCUO010000014.1 GCA_017962825.1 Lachnospiraceae bacterium
AAGAACATATCTGTGTATTCTGCAAAAGTCACATTTCTGTCTGTGATGGATACTTCCCTCTTATTGTTAAGCTTGTTTCTCATTTCCGAAGCTTTCTTAACATTCTCGGGAGTATCCTTAAGCCCTGTGGCGATCCAGACCTTCTCTCGCGTCTTAACCCCGTCTTTGATAATGTGATTGTGGGTTATAATGTACAGGTAGCCGCTTTTTCCCTGTATCCCGGTAGCCCTCCTGCCGTTTTTCTTCGGTCTTGCCATGATCAGATAGCCTCCTTTACAAAATTCATATCCGGATACATGAATTCCAGAAGATAGAGTTTCGGGATCTTGTAGCGTCCACCGATCATTATTGACTTTATCGTTCCGTTCTTAAGATAATTGTATACGGTATTGCGTCCTGTCCTCAGGATCTTCTGAACATCTTCCGGTTTAAGAATGTCATTATATTCTGCTAACATATTCGTGTATTCCATGTCTGCTCCTTTCCTTGTTCTTTCTGAATTCATTAATAATTTCCTTGACTGCTTCATACGGTGTTGGATCTTTGATCCCACACATATCCCTGAGATCCAACATCTCTTCCTTTAGTTTGCGATTTGCTCGCTGCCTTTTTCTGTTTTTCATAATCCTCCTCTCTACGGGTGCACTTATTAAAGCTTCCGTGCTATCGACGACATCCGATTTATTCGGGAAACGCCGGGTTCTTGTGAACCGGTTTGTGTTATTTTGTTGCCTCGCTTTTCAATGTGCTTGTTGTAAGTACATTTCTGTTCTATATGTACCTTATCATATTATTGTTCGTATTGCAAGTACATAATTGGACTTTTTATATAAAAATATTTGAATTCATCCCTTTTTGTGCTTCCATACCCTATGTAAATATGATAAAATGCGGTTATATAGGAGTAATAAAGAGTGTCCAGAGCACAATAATAAGAACAGATATGTACGGAGGGATGAGAATGATACTGGTTAATAACCCATTTGGGCAGGATCCGATGGATTTTAATGAGAATACTGCCGCGGACAGAGTTGGTTACAGAATCCGTGAAATCAGAGAATCGCAGAATATGACACAGGCAGAGCTTGGTGAAAAGGTTGGTCTGAACGGTGACCGGGTGCAAAAATACGAAAATGGTGCCCGGAAGCCGAAATCTGAACTGTTAAAACAGTTTGCCAATGCCCTGGGCGTTTCCACACTGGCTCTTACTGATCCGATCGTAGCTAATTACTTCGGAGCTATGTATGCTCTGTTTGAAATGGAGAAAAGGTATGATCTGAAGGTTAAGCGTGATGGCGCGGTTCTTTCACTGGTCTTTGGCAACGGTTTTATGGGTGAAATGAACTCCTATATCGATGAATGGGAAAGAGAATGCCGCCAAGTGGATATTGAGCTGGAAGCAGCAACCTCTGAAGAAGAGCGTGCTTCTGTTTTACACGCTTATGAGATGTGGAAATGGAATTTCCCCAAGGATATAGCAGACCGTACGGAAAGAGATCTTAAGCAGCTTCGGAAGGCCAAGCTGGAGGAGCAAATGAAACAATTGCAAAAGGAATTATCTGATTTGAATGATGAGGATAACGACTGATGTCGGATATTATTGAAACAGACAGGAGGTTATCGCATGGATTTTGATCCTAAGCGTTTTGATGAATACAGAGAGGGTAACCGCCTTGAAGCCAAGGCAGCAAACGGCGGTCTACCGGGTTCCTTATGGGATACATACTCTTCTTTTGCCAATTCCTATGGTGGCTGCATCATCTGTGGTGCTGTCGAAAGGAAGGATGGATCGTGGAAGACCACAGGTCTCAGGAATCTGCCGAAGCTTAAAAAGGATTTCTGGGATACCATTCATAATAAGACAAAGGTCTCTCTTTGCCTCATATCGGAGAGGGATGTCGAAGAGTATATGGTTGGTGAAGATGTGGTTCTGGCTATAAAAGTTCCCCGTGCGACCCGCTATCAGAAGCCGGTATATATAAATAACGACGTGTTTGGCTCAACTTTTCGCCGTGATCATGAAGGCGACTATCGTTGTACAGAAGCTGAAGTCAAGGCCATGATCCGGGATTCATCTGAAGAAACTCCGGATGAAAGAGTGCTCACCCGAAAGCCGGATTTTGATCAGGATACGATTAAGTCATACCGGATCCGTTATAATGCAAGACATGAGGGATCCGCTTGGAGTAAACTGAACGATACAGATTTCCTTGTTCAGATTGGTGCCCTGAATGATGAGGGAGACACCTTAAAACCTACTGCAGCCGGTCTATTGATGTTCGGAACAGAATTGCGGATTACCCGAGAATATCCGGAGTATTTCCTTGATTACAGGGAACATATGGAACCGAATATCCGCTGGACAGATCGGATATACTCACAGGAACCGGAATGGTCCGGGAATGTATATGATTTCTTTAATCGTGTTTCCGCCAAGCTTGTGCTTGACCTTAAAAAGCCGTTTAAGCTTGTCAATCAGGTGCGTGTGGACGAAACTCCTATGCATGATGCTGTCAGGGAGGCTCTCGTTAACTGCCTTGTTAATACGGATTTCTATCAGCCTTGGAGCGTGATCATAGAGAAATATCCTGATAAGATCACACTTGCAAACCCCGGAACGATTATAGCCGGTAAGGATCAGATGCTGAAAGGTGGCATTTCACAGCCGAGAAACAAGGGACTGTTCAAGATGTTTAATCTTATAGGCTATGGAGAGCATGCCGGATCAGGTGTGCCTGATATCTTCCAGGCATGGAGGGACGCCGGACTGGATGCGCCTGTTGTTGAGGAGAAGTTTGGTGGCGGAGAGCCTGACAGGACAATACTGACGCTTCCACTCGGTTCTAACAATCTGCCGATTCGCCAATCGGCAGATTCGGCAGATTCGGCAGATTTAAATGCAAGGCATCAACAGATACTTTCTGTTATGGAAGCCGGCAGAGAATACCGTTCCGATGAAATCTCGGAATTGGTTGGTTTAAAGGGTTCAAGAACCCGACAACTATTGAAAGATCTTGTAGAGATTGGAAATATTGAAACAAGCGGAAGTACACGTGGAAAAAGATATGTAAAACCCGGTAACAAGCAATAGTATTACATCATTATGAAAGATTATAAGCCCGTGATTATCTGCTTTTGTGGACAATAGCGGGCTTTTATTCATATTTGTATTTACCGTTCACTGCAAAAAAACTACCATTCACTACATGAGATTAAGAATATGATTAAAACCCTCGATATATTATATAGCAAGGGAGTGCGTATGGTTTCAACGGAATGAGTATTACCGTATGAAAGTATATGCATTTTTTTATGGAGGGTTGCTATGGATATGATTACATCAATAAACGCAAGTTCTTATACAGTGAGAGCATCTATGAATACGACTGTTCGCACTGAAAGCGCGGAAAAAACTGAATTCATGTCGGAAGATGCTAAATTAGAAGCCTTTAAGAAAGAGGTATGGAAAGAGGTTGATGCTATGCCATGGAATTCCTGCATGAATACTTCTGTGCAAATATCGGATAAGGCATTTAAACGTATGATGAATGATAAAGATTTCAAAGATCGGATGATAAGTTCGTTGCATAGAGAGGCTGTAGGCGGGCGACCCCCTGGAGACACTACACTTATTTGGGTTAATGAGGATGGATTAAAGGCATTTGCCTATTTGGATATCGAGGCGGGCCATCAGGCATTTGCTGCACATTCCAGACACAAAGATAGCTTTTTTGCGAAGAAAGCAAAGGCAAAGGAAGTAAATTATGCTTGGGAACAAGCTCAGCTGAGAAGGGATAAACAACGAGAGATTAGGGAAGAGGAGTACTGGAATAAGTATTATGCCCGTAAAGCTTTAGCACATCAAGAGCAGGTTGCCAATTTATACTATGATAATGTTCCGGTAGTAGATACGGTATCTCCTTTCTAAAAAGCAAATATTATGTACGTATGCCTGCGGTCATCTAACAAAATGTTGGATGGCTGTGGGCTTATTTATTTGAGTGATATCAAACTGCTATTCACTGCGAAATAACTGCTTTTCACGCAATGGATAAACACTTCTTCTATAAATGTCCGATATAATTGATATAACTATGCCTAAAAAAGGGTGGTGCTGATATGAAACTTGCTATATGCGATGATGAAAAGGAAATGAGAAGCTATATTGCGGGTGTTGCAATGGAATATTTCCCGCAGCTTACTGTAGAGGAACATGAAAAAGCGGATGATATGATCACTTCCAATTATGATGCGGACATCCTGTTTCTCGACATACAGATGCCGGGAATGAACGGGATGGATGCAGCTCGGTTAATACGCGAAAATGGTAAAAGGACGGTGATCATTTTTGTTACTGCCATAGAAGATTATGTCTTCAATGCTTTTGATGTAGGAGCTGCAGGATATATAGTAAAGCCATTTAAGGAAGATAAGCTGATAGAAAGCATTAATCGGGCTATTCATCTGGCTAATGACCAGTTGAAGCTTGAGGAGTCCGAGAATAATGAAAATAAGGAAAAACGGTCACTTACTGTAAAGTGCGACGGAGTCAATAGAAATGTGGAGTTGGAATCGATTATTTATGCGGAAGTGCTTGATCGTAAAGTTATAATGCACCTCTGTAATGATACGAGTATTTCTTATTATGGAAGAATGGCAGATTTAGAAGGGGTACTTGGAAAAGATTTTTTTAGAGTTCACCGGGCTTACATTGTTAATATGAGGTTTGTAAAGGCGTATGACTGGAAAAATGTAAAGGCAGGCGGGGTGGACATTCCGGTTGCCAGGGGAAAGTATCAGGAACTGGTTAAAGCGTATATGTCTTACCATACACGGATGGAGGGAATGTGATGGAATACTTAATCGAACACTTCCAATCGTTCTCAAATATATACATGACAGTCATTATAGAATTATATCTTGTCATGGTGGCTGTGCTGTTTGCGGTATGGATAAAGCCGTTTTTAGTAAAACAAAGATCGTGGTGGATAGCTATACTCATATATCATATTCTGCAGATTATTCGAACATATTTGGGTACTGGAAAGAGCATAGATAGTCTGATTACATTGTTTGTCATAGGAGTATTGTTTTTTTCGTTATGGCTTTTGGATGATAAGAGGAATCCGATTCAAAAATTGTTTTTATGCGTGATATTCAGGGTGGTAAGCTGGCTTACCTTGGAGATTGTTACAGAAATAGGAATGTTCGAGGCGCAGCTTATATTGGGCTTTGACTGGTATGCGAAAAGCATTAACGCTACAGTGATAGAATTTATCCTCTGGAATTTTATTCAGTACGGTATAGGAGTCTTACTTCTTTATGCCGTAATACGCATTCTTCATAAAACATACCGGTATAAGAAAGAAGAAATGCCCTGGCAGGAACTTGTAATGCTGCTCACACCGGCATGGTCGTTGCTTCTTGTGAAACCAATCATGTCATCATATTTTACGCTTTGGATGGATGGCATAGAAAATGGAAGCATCAAGGAGAATATTCCCGGCAATGCGTTCCGACTGTTGTTTTCGGTGTTTTCTTTGCTATCGATCATCGCAATCATTGTCATGTATCAGAGACTAACAGAGAGCCGGGAAAGGATCTTTGCGGCAAGATCTCTGGAAAGACAGATAGAAGAAATGAGGAATCATGTCAGTCATATTGAAAGTATGCATGATAAGATACGGGGATTGAAACATGATATGGGAAATCATCTTGCTGTAATCATGCGGCTTGCCGAAACCGGTGAGAAAGAAAAAATGTCAGAGTACATAGAATCTCTGCAAGGTAAATATGAAGAGATTGATCTGAAAACAAAGAGCGGAAATCCGGTCACCGATGTTATTCTCTCAGAGTATGCATCGCGTTTTCAGGCTGCTAGTATTACATTTACCACGGACTTTAGATATCCTGAAGGGCTGAATTTAGATGCTTTTGATATAAGCATTGTCCTGATGAATGCTCTACAGAACGCTCTGGAAGCGTCCACTGTATGTACAGAGCCGGAAGTTCATCTGAAATCGGTTCTGCATACAAATGTTTTTATTATCAATATCAGGAACTGTGTGGATAAGAAATATGAGATCGCTGAAGAAGGTATGCCAGTATCGGAGAAAACAGGTGCGGAGCATGGTTATGGGTTAAGGAACATCAGGGATGTAGCAAGGAAATATAGAGGCGATATAGAAATACGTCAGGATAGTACAGACGATGGGTATGAGTTTGTATTAAACGTCATGATGATCGGAGAGTGACCTGTAATCCACGACATAATAACTGCCATTCACTACAAAAGGGTTTATATGTGTATTTTGGCTTCCGAAAAAGACAATAGATAAGTATATCTGCCCCTTCATAATCGGATGAAACGAATTTCAGGATCAAAGGTCAAAGGAGGACGAGAATATGTCAATGGAGATAAATAGCGGTGTTACATCACAGAGTATGAATCTGAAAACATCAACGCCTGGGGTTACGAGAAAAGAAGAGATTAAGACTGGTTATAAGAATGT
>JAGCUO010000162.1 GCA_017962825.1 Lachnospiraceae bacterium
AAAGCGGCTTTTATTATCTCTTTTTTCTTCTCTTCAAGATATTCTTCATTAACTTTAGGCACTTTTTGATACCCCGGCAAAATAAAAACGATAACGTTGTCGTTTTTATTTTTACCATATGATCGGTGCCTTGTCAACGCAATAAATAAGCTCCGGATCATATGAGCCGGAACAGGAATTATCATCACTTATTCAGTTAGTTTCTTTCTTCAGGGAAACAGCGAGATATATACAATATGCCGCAGATGATCCCCCTGAAATAGATTTCTTCGACAAAGAGACCTCCGCTGTTTTACAAGAGCTCTACTTGAGTTTTTTAGCCATGGTTATCGGATAGCCGGATCCAAGAAATCTCATTACAGAACCTTTATTTTCCTTAACGGTCTCAAATCCGTTCTTTTCATAAAAACTGATCGCATTTTCGTTATCGGAAAACACTTCCACAACCATGGAATCATGATCACCGAATGAACACGCCTCGTTTATGAGTGCGGTCCCGATACCCTTTTTTCTGGCATTCGGATCGGTGACCAGCGTATCCAGATATAATTCCCGGTCTGATGAAACGGCAGGTTTCCCGAATATCGCACTCATCTGTTTACTGATGAGCGCACCTTTGAGCTTTCCGAAATATTTCACGCAAGATTCCTTCTTGAAATCTATGGGTCTTTTCCGGTTATTTCCAAGTCCCATAAGCCCCAGCACCTTATCGTCTTCCAGACAGCAGATGAAAAACTCAGGATCAAATATCTCGATGAACAGATTCTTTTTGGCTGCTTCATCCTTGGAAAAGGTCATGAAATGTCCGAAGCCCTCAAGAAACAGATCTACCGCTTCAGCCTTTTGTGCATCATTTAATTCGCCATACTCTGAAAATTCCTTTTCCACGATACTGTTTCATTCCTCCGTATTACTGAATTCAAAGATCTGTTTTCAATACAGCCCTGCCCGCTTTTATTATTTCAACAGGCTCATATCCGCCTTCCATATATATACGTCTGGCTGTTTCTCCGTCGGGCCACAGATATGCTTTGTCTATACCGCTCTGCTTACACCATTCGTTATATGTGTGGAAAAGAGCACGACCTGCTCCGACACCGCGGTGTTTCTTGGAAACAAGAAGATAATCGACCCTGCATGCAATATCCGAAACGTGACCGTAAATAACTCCTATGGTCTTACCGTTTTCCTTTGCCGCAAACATCCAGTTGCGTGGATAGTTCAAAGTCGCTTTGGCAACTTCTATCTCCCAGGGTTCCTCCGCTTCGATAAATACATTTTCAAGATTCTCGCACCATTTTTCTATCTTGGTTACTTCAAGTTCAGGATTGGGAACTATTCGGTCAACTCCCGTAGGAAGCATGTACTCCTGGAGTTCGGTCCAGCTTTTAAAACCGAAGCCGGCGAGTTCATCGCTTATCTCCTCAAACCATCCGTTATCGGTCATGGCCTGATAAAGGATTGTCCTGAGATTCCGGGATCCGTAGAAATCTTTTATTTCGTCAATCACAGTTTTCAGATCATCGATCTTATCCCTGTAGATTACCGCATGATTCGAATCATACGAATCACGGTTGGCTTCGTTATAGAACAAAATGCCGTAGGGTCTTTCTTCATAATGTGTAAATATCTTGGGAAATACATCCTCTTCTATATATCCGTTCTGTAAATTCATAATTACCTGCTTTTTTCAAAATAATCCGCAGTTTATTTCTCTGCCACGATCGTATGGGTTGTGCCCCACGCACCAAGTTCCTCGACATTTGAAACCCCCGCGGAAAGAAGTATTTTCTTTTCATGTTCTGTCGTCATGGGAGTATCATAATGATAGAATACTCCGTCGGGGAGATTTTCTTCTTTTCTGATCCTTATCAGTTCACGTCTGAAAAAGCCTTCCTGATCATCAGTGTCGCAGTAAAAATCAGTGAGCACAAATCTCCCTCCGGGTTTTAATGCTTTACAAAGCTTCGTATAAAGCGGAAGCTTTTCTTCCTCGGAAAAGTGATGCAGTGATTCCACCGAAACAGCGGCATCATAGACTTCTTCACCAAAAGGTACATCAAAATACGAGCCGCATACGGTCGTAATATTCTTACCCGAAAACTTTTCCTTAAGTGCATTCAGCATGGCTTCGGTAAGATCAATGCCCGTAACCTTTGCAGCCGGATTGAGAGCAAAATATGCTTCAAGCTCCAGACCCGTTCCGCAGCCCAGGTCAAGAACTTCCGCATTCTCTGACCCGGGAAGTAGCGAAGCCGTAAATGCATAAAACTCAGAATCTTCTTCAACAAACTGCCTCATGTGCTCATCATAGCCATCCACACGGGCAGTAAAAAAATCATCCATTTTTTCTAACATTATTATTATCTCCATCAAAATACAACTTGTTCATTCCTGCAATCCGGAATTGTCAGTTCAATCCATCATTGTACCGTTTCATAAATGATTCCTTATAAAATCTATTCTTATTAATGCTTTTCCGTTAGGAAGAGGCTCTGTTTTCTCCAACAGTTTTTTGTATCCTGCTCTTTCCATCATAGCAACGAGAGAATTCTGCTCCATTTGGTAATGTATCTCATCAAGTCT
>JAGCUO010000163.1 GCA_017962825.1 Lachnospiraceae bacterium
GTCAGCCTTTGCATGGCTCATTCTTTCATACAGGGCAGCAAGTGCATCCGGTGTGATCCAGTCATCACTGTCCACAAACCACAGCCACTCTCCGACAGCCTCACGGATTCCGCTGTTGCGCGCACCGGAGAGTCCTTTATTCTTCTGATGGATCACCTTCGCCGTGCTTTTACGTCCGGGTCTTTTGTTGAACTGCTCGCAAAAGGCATCGCACATGGCGGGACTGTTATCCGTGGAACCGTCGTCCACCAGGATCACTTCGAAATCATCGAATTCCTGTGCCTCAACGGAATCCAGACAGTCACGCAGGTATTTTTCGGTATTATAAACGGGTATGATCAGACTGAACAGCAATGTTTATCTCCCTGATGCCACTACACAATATCGACAAAGGTCTTCTCCGCTTTTCCGTACAGGATAAGTCCGATGAGAACGATCGCAACCGTAAATACAAGATCATATATCAGAGCGGGCAGGTAAAGATTACCCGTTCCGGTAAGGCAGTAACGAAAAGCTTCAACGAAAGCAGACATAGGGTTAAGGTAGACTATACGTCTGAGTATCGGAGAAAGCTGCGACACCGGATACAGAACCGGAGAAACATACATGAGTGCCGAAACAAGAATTCCGGACATATGTCCCAGATCTCTGTATTTTACGGACAGTGATGATATGATCATTCCCATAGCCGTTCCCATACATACGGCAAATATCAGAAGCGGGATCATTCCCAGTAACATAAAGCCGGTAAAAGCAACTTCTCCGCGGATAAGGAAAAAGCCCCATACCAGTGCGCACACAACAAGCTGTATGGCACATTTAAGAACGTTTAACAGTGCGTTTGCGATCGGAACGGCCAGTCTGGGGAAATATACTTTTCCGAACAGATACGCATTGTTCATCAGAACCCTGGTATTATCCTGCAAACAGGTCGCGAACAGGCTCCATATGATATTTCCTGACAGACAGAACAGGAAATAGGGAATTCCGTCGGATGTCATATTGCCGACATATCCGAATACCAGCGTAAAGACACCGGTATTAAAAACGACTCCGAATATCAGCCAGATAGGTCCCAGAACAGTCTGTTTATACTGTACGGAATAATTTCTCTTAAAGAGCATCACTATCAGACTCCGGAACTGCCACAGTTCACGAAGGTCAAAATTCCATAATTTCGGCTTTCCGTCGATCTCAATCTGCCATTGCTTTTCCATAAATCTCCCGGTGGTCTCCTTTATTCGGAAAAGATCAATTCCTCGATCTCTTTAAATCTCTGCTCACGATCGATGATCTTTCTTCGCTCAAGGATCTGCTGTTTGTAATGCTCATGCAAAGAAGGATCATCCAATACTTTTTTCATTCCCTCATAGATTCCCTTTACGGAGGTTTCCATGATCAGACCGTATTCATTATCACCGACCAGTTCCCTTACTCCGGAACAATCGGTCAACAGAAGCGGTGTTCCGAGTATTGCAGCTTCCTGGCTGACCAGGGAGTAACCTTCAAAGATCGATGTGGAAAGTAACCAGTCGGCCATCTTCATATATTTATGAGGATTGTTGCGTCCTCCGATGAATCTGACACTTTGGATGTGCAGTCTGTCCAGACTTCTCATGAGGCGATTGTATTCATCTCCCCAGCTTTCTTTTCCGCCGACAACCACCACATCAAATTTGTATCCGTCATCTTCCAGCATATGAGCAGCTTCCAGAAGAAGATCATATCCTTTTTGGTAGTTGATCCTTCCGACCACAACAAACAAAGGCCTTTCGGGATCTTTCACAACATCCACAACAGGTTCCTCTCCCTGATACTGTATGTTCTCTACATTCAAAGGGTTATATCTTACAACGTAATTTCCGGCATCTCCCAATACATCGATGAGAGATTTTTTGATATCCTCCGCTACGCAGACAACATTGGTATATCTCTGCAGAACCTTACGTTCAAAATCGGTTGTACCGTACAGATATTTTGAATAGTAGTAGTGATTATAGTCGGTATGGTACCATGAGAACTTTTTGTCATTGTTAAAATATGCGACTGTTTTGGTTACTTCTCCGTCTTTGATGGCAATGACCACATCGAAGTTATTCTTCGTTTTAATGTAATGAAAACGGACTTTACAGATTGCTTTTTTTATCATGCATACAAGATATGCTATGCTGAATTTACTCTTATAGTCCCTGGCTACACTCTTGTAAAGGTACTTTACATTATCCGGTAAAACCTCACGGTAATTTGCCTGTTTGACAATGGTCATTACCGTAACGTCATATTTGTCGTGCCATCTATCAACAAAATCCTGCAGAAGCTTTTCCACTCCTCCGCCGGTCAATAGATCATTTACGATAAGAATTTTTTTCATGGATGTCCTAACGCTTTCCTATACTCTGATATAGTTTTTCGGTTCCGGTCTCATTTTGGGATCTGTATCTCATATCCTCTTAAGGAGGATCAAAAATGATTTCACCTTACTCTTAGACGAAATGTGAATGAATACCGCAGGATTTTTGAGAGCGTTTCTTATATAACTTCTAAACTTACGATATTCCGCGCAGATGCTCTCATTATCCCTGTTACTCTCAAAATCACTCATACTCTTATACACCTTGAATATGAGGTTATCTATCTCGTGGTAATAAAGCTCTTTTTTCCCGAGTTTAAGGAAGAAGTCGGCTCTCCTGCAGATTGAATCATGAAAATGAAGAGA
>JAGCUO010000164.1 GCA_017962825.1 Lachnospiraceae bacterium
ACAGATGACACTGGGGACGCGTCTGTTTTGTCACCTGGTGACAAAACAGAAGCGTCCCCATTGTCATCTATATTCTAAATCCTATTCCCCACACCGCTTTGATATATTCGTTATCGGAATACTCTCTTATCTTCTTACGAATATTGCTGATGTGGACATTGACCGTATTATCTTCACCGATATATTCTTCTTCCCAGGCAAGTTCAAAAAGCTCACGCTTGGAATAAACCTTTTCGGGATGAAGAACAAGAAGTCTCAGGAGATTGAATTCGTGCTTGGTGAGTGAGATCTCATTACCGTTAACCGAGCATACATGGGATTCTTCATTGATGGAGATCTCATTATATATAAGATCGTTTGAAACGTTTTTGGTACCGGAGTTCTTAGCGTGAAGATCGATCCTAGCCAGAACTTCTCTTACATCAAAAGGCTTGGTTATATAATCCGATGCACCCTGTCTGAGAAGGTTTACCTTGCCTTCAATATCGGTCTTGGCTGAAAGCACGAGCACCGGAATATCCGATTTTTCTTTTATCTTCTGAAGCACCTCTTCTCCTTTAATACCGGGAAGCATAAGATCCAGAAGTACCATGTCAAAATCTTCGGTTGAAAATCTAAGCAACCCTTCGGAACCGGAAAAGGACTGAACCGCTTCATATCCTGCGTCCGTTACCGCTTCTTTCAAAATATCATTTATTTCTTCATTGTCTTCGATTATTAAAATTCTCACGATCTGTCCTTCTTACTGCATTTTCTTAAATGTTACCGCTATGCCGAAAACTCCGGGAGCACCGAAGGCTTCTGCCGTTCCGCCCATGATATCCATAAGTTCTTTTACTATACATAAGCCGAGGCCCGTACTCTTAACTTCGCTTCTGGAATCATCACCGATAAATGTTCTGTCAAATACTCTGTTTATATCTTCGGGAAGCTCATCCTTTGTAGAATTCCTGAATGTAACTATTACATGCTTTTCGTCAGATTCAAGATTCACCCTGAAATCCCCGTCTCCGTGAACAAGAGCATTCTTGATTATGTTCTGAAACACTCTCATCACATTAGCCCGGTCAGCGTAACAGTACGATTCTTTTTCTTCGAAGTCTATCCTGGGTGTTCCCAGTTTTCCTTCTATATCATCCACATACAGAAAAAGCGTCTCACTTAGCACACTCTTTATATCGATCTTCTCGGGATTGTTTTTGTAATCATCACTCGATATTTTGGAATACTCAAAGAAATTCTCCAGCATATCCGAAAAATAAATCAGTCTTGCATTTATCTTGTCGGCATACTGCTGCTTCTTAACGGGATCTTCGGTATTCATAAGAAGTGTAAAATATCCGGACACACTGGTAATGGGAGTTCTGATATCATGCGAAACATTCGTGACCAGTTCTTTCCACTTATTCTCAAGTGTCAGGTGTCTTCTTCTCTCCGCAGTTCTGGACTCCAGAAAGCGATTCAACTTATCACGCAGTTTTCTGAAAGGACCGACCAGTATATCCAGTCTTATATCAGCCGTAGTATCGGGCTTTTCATGTAAATCCAATTGGCGACAGATGGAATCCACCTGTCGCTTGCATAATAATATATATATAAGAGATAAGATCAGACAAATTGTAAGGATCGCTATTATGATTTCCATACTATGAATTATATAACATCGCGCTTCTTGTATATAAGTGAACCAATGATAACATAGATCAAAACAGAAATTAATCCTACAACCCATGTTGAACCGTGTACCATATTATCACTTCCCACTGTAAGTGCGGCGGAACGTGTGGTGATCATATACTGGGAATATGCGATGAGATCCATACATTTCTCACTTACGATATTCTTATAAACCAGGAATGCCTCGAAAAGATTCACGCAGTTCGCCAGTGCCATCGATGTAAGGAAGGTAAGTATTATGGCAACAACACCTTTTCTGAAAATCTCAAATATAACCATCATGGCTGTTCCGAAGGTTGTAAACAGAAGAACCTGTTTGAACATATACTCAAAATAGAGCGAAGGCGCATATTCAAGCACGGATCCGTATTTTACGGAAAGCAGGAAAGCTGCAAGCACTAATGCTGCGACAAGGAGAAGTGTATAAAAAGCAACCACAAATACCTTGGTAATGAAGATCCCGGCTTTTTTACGTGAAGGTCTGGGAAGGTTTTTAAGGAATCCGCTCTTTCTTTCTTCATCGGTATAGATACAGGAAAAGATTCCGATCATCAGGATCACAAAACCGGATGACATCATATCCGTAAGCATTTCATAAGGATTGAGTGAAGAAGATTCATAGTCCTCGGAAAATGAGACCGTCACAACCGAATTCTCATCTACTCTTCCGCTCTCTACTGCGTTCATAATGGCAAAAGAGAACAGATATATTGAAACGGTGATTATAAGAATGATATAAGTTGCCTTAGTGTGAAAAAGTCTGAATATATTAGCTTTAAAAAGATTTATCATTTGTTTGAGCCATCCTTTCCGATAAGATCAAGGTAATAGTCTTCGATCGAAATGCCTACGATCCTGCATGAAGAAATAAATACATCCGACCTTACCAGGTTTGTGATCATCTCTTCTGTTCTGTCGAGTCCTTCAAAAACATAGATCGTATCATCGGAAATGATCGAGTACTTGATTATTCCCATATTCTCGAGAACAACGCTTGCTCCCTGAGGATTGTGTGTTTGTATCTCAACCTTCGAATCGCATTTATCCTTAAGTTCTTCTGCGGATACTTCGCAGATCATATGACCGAAATTGATAACTCCGAATCTGTCTGCAACCTTTCCGAGCTCTTCAAGAATATGGCTCGATATAAGGATTGACATTCCGCGTTCTTCTTTTAATCTGATGAAAAGATTACGAAGTTCGGAAATTCCCTGAGGATCAAGTCCGTTAATGGGCTCATCGAGAACAAGGAATTCGGGATTGCCTATGATTGCAAGTGCAATGCCGAGACGCTGCTTCATTCCGAGTGAAAATGCCTTGGTCTTCTTACGTGATTCGGGTGAGAGACCGACGAATTCAAGAATCTCTTTAATCTTTTCGGGATTGTAAAGACCGAGTGCAATGGCTTTGATCTTCATATTTTCGAATGCGGTAAGATTGTCATACAGTCCGGGAGCTTCGATCAGAACTCCTATTCTGGAAGGATCGAAATCTCCGTCTTCGAATACGATTGATCCGCCCGTGGGGGATGCAAAACCGGTTATCATCTTCATGATCGTTGTCTTGCCGGCACCGTTAGGTCCTATAAGTCCGTATATGGTTCCTTTCTCTATATGGATATTTACATTGTCTACGGCATATTTTTTTCCGTATTTTTTTGACAGGTTTACAGTTTCAAGTAACATCTTGTTTCTCCTTTCGTTTACATATGTGATGATATATGCAAACGATTAATCTATCCTTTAGAGACCATAAAGAAATCATAAAGATTTATGTGACAGTGGGGACGCATCAGTTTTGTCACCAGGTGACAAAACTG
>JAGCUO010000165.1 GCA_017962825.1 Lachnospiraceae bacterium
ACGAATAGTACTTTTATCATTGCTACGATTTGCCCTGAAAAACCTTGAAAAGCCTTATTTTATAAGGATTTCCGGATTATCCTTATAACAGAACATTCGTTCTTTTCGTGGCTTATTTTGGCATATTTTGGTCGCCAAAAGGTATAAAATCAGGTATAAAATTTGTAAAATTAACCTGACAATTTCGCAGGGCTTTTTGAGGCTTCATTTTTACCCGATTCCAATCCTTCGGATTTCCGCCTTAACATCCTCATATACGACATGAGTATAAGTGTTAAGTGTAACTCCGATTTCCGAATGTCCCATAAGATATTGCAAGTGCTTAGGATTCATTCCTGACTTTGCCATATTGGAACAATAGGTGTGACGGCACACATGAGGGGTTATAAGCGGCATTTGAACCTTGTAAATGCTGTTGTACTTCTCTCTGATGTGCTGGAAGTATTTCTCCCAGTGGAGTGAATACATCACGCTGCCGTTCTTGTCGAAGTAAAGAAATCCGGTCTTTCCTTCGATGATCGGTTCTTTTCTTGGAGGTCTTCTGTTGTCGATTATCTTCCGGAAACACGCTTCGACATCAGGTGTCATGGGAATTACTCTCGTTCCGGCGTTTGTCTTGGTCTGCTGGATATAGTATCCGTGAGAACCGTGCTTCAATAACTGATGATCGATATTGATCGAGTGTTCTTCGAAGTTAATATCGGAAATTGTCAGTCCGCAGAACTCAGAGATTCTCATTCCTGTTTTGAGAAGAATATAAATACCTTCATAGTATCTGTTAAAGTGCGGATCCTCTTTTACGAACTTGAGGAAATTGCGTTCTTCTTCTCTGCTCAGTGCCTTACGCCTTACGCTGTTATTGACGAGTACATCTACCACCTGGAATGAGAACGGGTTCTTTCTGATGATGTCATCATCTACCGCGAGCTGGAAAGCCGGTCTTAATACGCCCCTTATACAATGAATGGAACTGTATCCTCTGTGGTCTTTCTGCTGAAGCTTAATGAGCCACAGTTTGGCATCCGATATCCTGACTTGGTCTATCCTTTTGCTTCCAAACGGATCTTTCTTCAAGATATTGATGATGGTCTTATAGCCTGTCTTGGTAGTAGGTCTTACGTTTACTCTTGTCTCGACATATCTCTCAACAAGATCGAGAACTGTAAGATTACCGCCGTGTGAAGCTATATGGTCAAAAAGGTCGGCTTCGATCTGCTTTTCCATCTCCCTTAAGGAAAGACCTCTTTTCTTTCCCTGAGGTGCCAGATCGTTGTGATCAAGTCTTAAGCTGTATACAGCTCTTACTTGCCCCCAAGCGTCAGTGTACTTGAAACGGTAACGACCGTCCGGCAACTGGACCTCTCCGTTGTGTAATAATCTGCCTCTGTTATCTCTCCTTTTTTCTATCATATTTCGAGCTCCTTTCTTAAAAAAGCCCGATACAGCATACGTAAAATATACCATACCGGGCTGGTGATTGCCTTCGATTAATGGGTCAGACTGCGGTAGCTTTGTCGATATAAAGCTCGAAAATCTTCCTCTTGATCATGGCACGGTTGCCGTTCATGACCACAAAATCCGCATTGGGATTTGAGTACACAATGCTGCGAAGTCGTTTCTCGCCGATGTTGAAATACTCGGCTGCCTCTCTGATCGTCAGAGTGTACTTTTCCCATAAAGGGACGATGTTTGTCTGGTTGTTCTGAGTTTGATTGTTTTCCATAAAGATATCTCCTTTACTCCTATTATTTATTTCTGTTTTCAGGACAGTAAGTCTGATAGATTGCGTTCATGGCATTCCGGATATCATCGGCACACCTTTCCAGTTCCAGGGGATGGGCTATACCGAGTATGTTCAACTTGCGGAGGACCTGATGAAGATTGCTTCCGGCACGTTTTGTTTCACACAGCAGGTAATTCAGATCAACCGGCGGAGCTTCCACGATTATGTCTCCAGCCATTGCTTTACGTGCATATTGGCTGATGGTAAGACCTGCTCTTGCTGCGTTTTTACGAATGGATTCATATTCTTTCTGCTCTACTCTGAAGTGAATCTGATACTTCTTAACAGGGAAAGTCTTACTCATCTGAACCTCCTTCGGATGTCTGATCCATATTTAAGATCCAAAACCATTCACTGCCTTTCTTATCCGATTTGAGTCCGGGCACATACTTCTTGGCTTCATCGAGTGTCCTTTTGCAGATGTTCTTTTCTCTTGCCAGTTCTACGATCTTCTGTGCTTCAACCTCAGAGTGTTCTGAGAAGTAAGTCTTCAGGAATTTGACCGCACTGTCCAGTTTGGTCTCGGTTCGCGGTCTGGGATTCCTTGAGGCGTACAAGATGTCATCTGCAGTCACATCGTCATATCCGCCGACCCATTCGAAACCGTGAGGACCGTCAAGTCTGAAAGCCTGAGAGGCTCCCTGAGGACAAAGTGATGACTTATTGTGAACGAAGACTCTGAGATTTGCATCGTCTTTATGTCTTCCGACAAGAAGGATACTTCTTGAAATGGCTGTGAAATCCATGGAACCGATCCCTCTGTAAATGCTGTTAAGTCCCTGTGACTTATTGAGATGTCCGATCAGTATGATCGCGCATTTATATTTCTCGGCGAGATCACCGACGGGTCTTAACTTCTCTCTTACCTCATTGGCCTTATTCATATCGGTACGGGAGCCGATAAATGCCTGGATAGGATCGATGACCAGAAGTCTTGCTCCGGATGATTCAAGAGCTTCGGCTATCAATCGGTCTGACAGGGAAGAGGGCTTATTCTCATCTTTGAAGAAGAGAATGTTTCTGGAGTCAGCACCGCATTCTTCGAGACGTGGAGTGATGGTATCTCTGACTCCGTCCTCCGCAGAAAGGTAGATGACGTTCTGGGGAATAAGTTCCGGCAGACCGGGAAGGATGGTTCCGGATGAAACGCAGGCAGCGATCTTAAGTGCCAGATTGGTCTTACCGTCACCCGGGTTACCTTGTATGATGGTTATCTTCCCGTAAGGAATATACGGATACCATAACCATTCGATATTTTCTTTGGCCACTTCGGCCATGCTCATGAGACTGAAATTGTTGTTCATTGATTTGCTCCTTTGCTTAGTTTTTGAGGAACGGGGTCTTCAGGGGCTGTCCCCTGACAAGCTTTTGGTTTTTGTGTACACAAAAACGTTGCTTGCTAAACCGTTCCGAGGGTTATTTATTGGTTAAGACCTTAGGGCTCCCGTATTGCTGTTACGAGATCATGGGACTCTCACCCCGGTGGCTTTCTGCCCCGCTGCGCTCATTGGGTGTGACGGCTCTCGGGCGGACTTTGATCCCGATTCAACGCTCGGCCTGTGACTACGCAGAAGTATCATTATCCCTTTGTATCTGTCATCGCCTCCCTCAGGTTGCAATCCTGATTCTGACTTATCCCCTTTATCGCTCTCTTCCTGGATGGAAGGTCTTGGCGAGGTCGAAGTCAACTTGGCTCGGTATTTTAACGCCGATACAAGGAACGTACCCTTCGGTCCAGTATTCAACTGGGTGTCCGAAGAAGGTCGAAATAAATCTCCCTTCACTACTACTGGACAAAGGGGTCCATTTTGGCGGGGTGTTTTGGGCTATTTTTTGAAAAATGTAATATTACATTTTTCAGAGCATGCTAAAAGTGCTCTGTTTTTAGACATAGATCCATATAAAATCAATATTCCTTTATCGGGCATGTTATAATCCCTATTGAGGGGCACCCCTTAGTTAGGAAAATATACAGTAAGAAGCTTTATGGGAAATGACAGGAATGCGAAGGATAATAGTATCGATTTCTAT
>JAGCUO010000166.1 GCA_017962825.1 Lachnospiraceae bacterium
AGCAGTCTGCTTTTTTCCGCACCTGCATAATCCGCCATCTTTTCGGCGGTGTCTCTTATCTCTTCATTCATCATCTCGCTTTTTTTCTCTCCTTCAATGATCTCTCTGACGTCGACATCATAGAAGTCCGCGATCTCAACAAGGAGCGAAATATCGGGCATATTTGAGCCTGTCTCCCATCTCGATACGGTTCTTCCGGAGACGCCGATCTTTTCTGCAAATTCTTCCTGGGTAATTCCTTTTTCTTTTCTGAGCTGTTTTAAAAACTGTCCGACCTTGGTCTGGTCCATTTGGAATACCTCCTTTCGTTTGCAGAATATGAAAATCTCCGGAAAATTAACACGACACAAAGCGAGAAATGCCGTATTTTATTTATGGACAATGTTGTCCGGTCTCTTTACCGGCAGATTTTATCATAATCCCGTTCTTCATTCCATCACCGGCAAAGTGACAGTCATCATACCTTCGGAACAGATCTTTGCGATCTACGGTACAAGTTGAACGATATACCAAAATGTTGTAATATATTAAGGTTGTTTGCCCTCACAGATACTTTACAGAATATGTGTATCAGAGAGCAGTTAATGGGAGGAGAGGCTAAAAAACGTGAAATCCGAAAAATATGCCATCAAAAATACTGCAGGTATGTTTGATCTGCTTAAAGGGATAGCGATGTTTGCCATCATTGTGGGGCATACATTCACATTGTTTCCGTCCAATTTCGTTTATCAGGCATCACATGATACCGGCTCCGATTCACAAGCAGTCTCAAATATCGTGTTGATCCTGTACAGTATATTTGAACATGCCTTAATGCCTTCTCTTTTCTTTATAAGCGGTTACGGTTTCAGAAAAACCTCTTTTAAAAAGAACCTTTTCAAGCAGTTTAAATCACTTATGATCCCGTATATCGTTACGGTTTTTTTAACCGCGGGATTACATCTGTGTACACACTTCTACCTTTACAGAAATTTAAAGGATTCCGTCAAAGAATCATTAAGATTGTTTGGAGGCTCGGTATTGGGGCTCCCTACAACGACATATTTCGGAGGCATAAAATTCTACTCTAACGGCCCGAGCTGGTTCATTATGGCTCTTTTTGTCGGAATGATCATTTTCAATGCCCTTCTTGCTTTTCTTGACAATATAAAGCTCTTTATCGCAGTTCTTTTTGTCACAACATTAGGATGGCTGATAAGTCTGATAGGCACTACTCCATGGTGCATTTCTCAGGGATGTATCTGTGTGTTTTTCATATACCTTGGTTACTATGTAAAAAAGCATAAACTGTTTACCGAAGGAATAGATATTAAGAAAAAAGTGGTTTACTTCATTCTGGCCGTTATTCCTTATATAGTCATGAGAACCCTCGGTTATGTGGATGGCATGACTGAAAGTGTGTATCCCCTCGGGATGATCACCATCGCGTTAAACGGTTTATTTGCGATTTGTTTTATATATGTATTCCTGCTACTGAACAGGTTTAATGGTTTTATTTCTTCTTCGATAAGAAGTGTGGGCAGGTATTCGATCTATATTCTTTGCATTCATACAATAGAGATGATGGGATTTCCGCTTTATCATTTCACGGAAAAATTCGAAGAAACAGCCCTTACCATAACCGTATTTTCTCTGATACGTGTGGCGGTTGTATGCGGTATCTGTTTTCTGTATATCAAGACAAAAGATTTCGTTTTATCAAAAGCTGCAGACAAGAAGATATCGGATAATAATTCATAACCGGGAGAAGACATCACATATGAAAACTGAGAAATATACCGTAAAAAACACGGCGGGAATGTTTAATCTGTTAAAGGGAATAGCGATGTTTATCGTTATTTTCGGGCATACATATACATTGTTTCCGGACTTTTTGATCAATCATGCAATAAGCGAGACGGGCAGGACCCGGTTTGCAGATTTCTCAATAGGTGAATCGACCGCTCTTTTGCTCTATAACATTTCTTATTGTATATTGATGCCTTCGCTTTACATAATAAGCGGATACGGTTCCAGAAAAACATCATTTAAAAAGAATCTTTCCAAACAGTTCAAATCGTTAATGATCCCGTACATCATTACCATGCTCTTGACCTCAGCGTTACATCTGTGTACCCATTTCTGCCTGTACAGATATTTTCCCGGATCGGTCAAGGAGACATTAAAAGTACTTGCCGGTTCACTCCTGGGGCTTTCAAAAACCACAACTTTCGGAGATGTGACGATCTTCTCCAACGGCCCTAACTGGTTCCTTCTGTCACTTTTTGTAGGTATGATTGTTTTCAATACTCTGGTTTCATATTTCGATAAGGCAAAACTCCTTATCGCGGTTCTTTTGGTATCTACGGCAGGATGGCTTTTAAGTCTGTTATACATTGTTCCATGGTGTTTATCTCAGGGCCTCATTTCCGTTGCGTACATTTATATGGGGTATTACGCTAAAAAGAACAAACTCTTTACCGAAGGAATCAATACCGGCAAAAAGGCTGTCTGTGTCATTTTGATCGTTGTTTCCTTTATGACTATAAGGATCATGGGATATGTGGACAGTATGGCCGGCAGCATATATCCGCTCAGCATGCTGTCAATCCTGTTAGACGGTCTGTTTGGGGTATGTTTTATCTATCTGTTCTTATTTCTCAACAGATTCAATGGATTTATTACTTCTTTTATAAGAAATGTAGGCCAGTATTCAATCTATGTTCTTAGTGTTCATACGATTGAGATGCTGGGATTTCCACTCTATCATTTTACGGAAAACTGGAAAGGCGGTCCGGTCGCGGGTACATTTCTGTTCTGGTTATTACGCTCGGCGGTTGATATCAGTATCTGTTTTCTGTTTGTAAAGGTAAAAGATTTAGTTTTGGTAAAAGTATCAAAAAATAGGGAGGCAAATAACGATGTATGATTTGATCAAGGAGATCCTGGCCAGAAAGGAAAGGATCGCTTACAGGTATGTACGTGACGGAAAAGAGATCACGGTTACTTTTGAGCAGTATTATAAGAATATATGTGAGTGTTACCACAACCTCACTGAACGCCTGGGCGATATAAACGGCAAGCACATAGCTGTTGCCATGAACAACTGCTATGAGTATCTTGTTGCGATGCCTGCGATCATTTTTGGCGGCGGTGCGATATTACCTGTAAACATTCTTGAATCTGTGGAAACCATCTCAATAATACTTAAAAAAGCAGATACCTGCGCCATAGTGATCAAAGATTCTGAATCCGAAAGTTATGGTATACCTAATGTACTCACTGCCAAGGATATCTGCACCTTTACCGGTCAGGGTGATTGGGAACTGCCCAACTACGAAGAAAATCCTGACAGAATTGCTCTTATGATCCATACATCCGGCACTACGGGACGTCCTAAAGGTGTTATGGAATTATACAAGAATTTATTTTACAGAAAAAAACATGACCTGCCCAAAGAATATATATTAGACCCTGCAAAAGATGACCCCCTGAACACCATACTTACGTTCCCTCTGTATCACCAGGTGGGTGTTTGCTGTTGGCTCAGCTGGGTTACGAGAGGCTGTACAACATTCATCAATGAGAATCCCGGCGATATTCTTAACGATTTCAAAAACAACAAATTTGATTTCACTCTCGCAACACCTGCCGTTATGAAACTGCTTGGCAAGAGACTCAAGCGCGGAAAAGTGGATGAACTCGGAGGGATCAAATCTATCGGATCCGCCGGAGCACCGATCCAGAAAGATATTATCGATCTGTTCCTTGAAAACGGAATCTCTTATGTACAGATTTACGGATTGACCGAAACCGGAGAAATAACCTACAATTATGATGACGGCGATCATGTGACGTCTGTAGGTTTGCCTATAGAGGACACCAAGGTATGTCTCATCGATGGGGAAATATGTGTTGATTCCGGCACCAATTGTGCAGGATATTATAAAAACGAGCAGGCAACCGACGAATTGATCCGGGACGGATGGATCCATACCGGTGATCTGGGAGCCATTGATGATGAAGGATATATTTATATTGTCGGAAGGAAGAAAAATCTGATCATTCTTTCCGGTGGCGAGAACGTCAGTCCCGAAGAAATCGAGGAATCGCTCTATGCCAATGAAGCAATAAAGGAATGCAGGGTTTTTGAGCAGGACGATAAAATATATGCGGAAATCTTTGCGAATGAATCCGATCACGACGAAATAAGGGATTTTGTTACGGAACTGAATAAGAAATTACCGATATTCAAGCGCATTTATCGGGTAGTTTTTAGTGAAACCGATCTTGAAAAAACAGCTGCAGGAAAAATAAGGAGGAAATACAATTGAGTAAATATTTTGACATTGTTGCAGAGGTGATCGAAGACGTTGCGGATATCTCCAGGGATGAGATCAATATGGACAGTTCCCTCATGGATGATCTTGAATTATCTTCACTGGAATTGATGACGATCTTCAGTGATATATCCAGAAAGACCTCTATTCCGATATCCAATAAGAATATCCTTGAATTTGAGACAGTTGCGGATATAGTTGCCGTACTGGATGCTCATTCATAAACCGTTTACGGGAAGTACAGGATAAATAAGAGTCAGGGAGACGCATCTCCCTGACTCTTTTATTGTTCGTATCTCGATCTAAGAAAGCGACAGAACCGTCAATTCGGAACCATTTACAGAAAATCTTATGTTGCATCCGGCATAGGACAGACCATAGACACGGTTGGGATCATCATGATATGAGGGTCTGGGGTCAAGGGATAATACCTCAACCAGTCCCCTGAGCTGCACATCCGGAAAGTTCGCTCTGATCTCATCCGGTATCGTGACACTCAGTCTGTGCTCTCTGTTCTCTTCTTCCTGAGCAAATCCCCCTCTTGCATCTGGATATGCATCGGCATATGGAAGATACGGTTTCACATCGTATACTTCGGTGCCATCCGTCATATCCGCACCGGATACATCGATATAGCATCTTCCGTTTTCATCAGTCCCGAAGCCTTCGATCTTCGCACAGGTAAGTCCCAGATGATTGGGCCTGAACGGTGAACGTGTGGCAAACACGCCCATATAAGTATTGCCACCCAGTCTGGGAGGGCGGACCTTGGCACGGAATGAATCATCATCTTTTACATCAAATCTCCAGATGATCCAGATGCGGTCAAATCCTTCAAGCCCGTCAAATGCGTTCTGGTCCGAATATTTCTCCTCAAAGACAATGCGCCCCTTCAGATGGGGAGCAAGCCCACTCTGACGCGGCACACCGAACTTTTCGGGCATATCCGATTTATAATATGCGATAATCTCCATAAACACTGACCATAGCAACGTAAGATATGGCGCTTTTCAACTCAAACGCATCTTGCTGTCACATTACTGCACTATCGTTCCGCCGCCGTATATATATGTTCCTGTTTCATCATAGTAAACCAGTGCCTGACCGGGGGCTGCGGCACGTACGGGTTTGTCGAATGAAACTTTGACTTTCCCCTCTCCTGCGCTCTCGAGCACTCCGGTTTCCCCGCCGTGATTGTATCGGATCTTGGCCTTTACTCTTACTTTCTCATCCGGAGCAATTCCTTCTATTCCCATCCAGCACACATCATCTGCGATCACAACGGATGTGAACAGATCTTCGTCCGCACCGAGAGTAACGCGGTCTGTTGCGGGGTCGATGTTCGTTACATAAATGCGCTCACCTGCGGCAACACCGAGTCCTCTTCTCTGTCCCACAGTATAATGCGTGATCCCCTTATGCTTTGCGATAAATGTTCCGTCAGGCGTTACGAAGTCTCCCGGTCCCGGCACAACAACGCCGTCTTCCTTTTCGATGAAGGAAGCGTAATCCCCGTCGGGAACAAAGCAGATCTCCTGGGAATCCTTCTTATGCGCCACAGGGAGGCCCGCCTCCTCTGCTATTTTCCTGACATCGGTCTTTTCATATTCACCGATTGGAAGCAGAGTATGCGAAAGCTGATCCTGGGTCAGCGCATACAGCGCATATGTCTGGTCCTTGGCTGCGGTCTTCGAAGCTGAAATGGTGTACCTTCCGTTTTCGAGCTTTGTAATTCTCGCATAATGTCCGGTAGCAAGATAATCCGCACCTATATCTCGCGCCTTCTGCAAAAGCGCTTCCCACTTTACATGCCTGTTGCATTCGATGCAGGGATTGGGAGTTCTTCCCTTTACATACTGTGAAGTAAAATTATCGATGACATACTTCTGGAATTCTTCGCGGAAGTCCATAACGTAATACGGAATGCCGATGACATCCGCAACACGGCGTGCATCATCGACCGCGGACAGGCCGCAGCAGCCGCCGTTATACGACACATCACATGCATTCTCGGGGCGCCATATCTGCATGGTGACTCCGATAACGTCATATCCCTGTTCTTTTAAAAGGTATGCACAGACGGATGAATCAACGCCTCCGCTCATGCCTACGACTACAGTTTTCTTCATTTCTTTATTTCCGCATAGATTCCCGATTCGACTCATACAGATGTATGAAACCATAAAAAGTCCGACGCATAAATGTTTTAAAATCTGTTTCTGGCGCGTAGCTTTGAAACGATCTCCGAAAGAACAGCTGCCGCCCTGTCGACTTCTTCTTCGGTGTTATGATGTGACAATGTGAACCTGAGTGATCCCTTCGCCTCATCATCCGCTCTTCCTATGGCCTTAAGCACATGCGAAGGCTCTCTTGCGCCCGATGTGCATGCGGAACCGCTCGATGCACATATTCCTTCCCTGTCGAGCATAATGAGTGCGGTTTCACCCTCTATTCCCTTTATACACACTGATATATTTCCGGGAAGTCTTTTTGAGAAATCACCTTTTTCATAGGGCCCGTTGATAATAACACCTGTTATATCACATATTTTTGCAAGCAGTCTGTCACGAAGTTCGGTTTCTCTGCCGATTTTTGCATCAATTCCTGCAAATGAAACCTCAGCAGCAGCTCCAAAGCCGGCTATGCCCGCCACATTCTCGGTTCCGGCTCTTCTTCCGCTCTCCTGCATTCCACCCCGAATAAAGGGAGCAAGCCTTATCCCATCCCTGACATAAAGCATTCCGACACCCTTTGGACCGCCAAGCTTATGGGAGCTTGCGGAAAGAAGATCGACATGCTTTGCGAAAGCATCAAAACATATCTGTCCGTATGCCTGAACGGCATCGGTATGGACAAGGATATCTTTGCGGACGGAATGCACCGCATCCGCTATTTCGCATACAGGCTCGATTGTACCTATCTCGTTATTGGCAGTCATAACTGACACAAGGAATGTATCTTCCCTTATCGCTTCAATAACCTGAGAAGCGTTTATGAAGCCTTCACTGTCAGGCTTAAGGTATGTAACTGATACCCCGAGTGATTCAAGATATTCCGCCGTCCTGAGGATCGCATGATGCTCTATAGCGGTAGTGATGATATGACCGTTCGCATTGCCGGATGTATCCGCTTTTTCGGAAACAGAGGAACCGTCCCCACGTTTACTCAGGGCTTCATATGCACCGATGAGGGCCCAGTTGTTGGACTCGGTACCGCCCGATGTGAATAATATCTCATTGGGTGCTGCGCCGATAAGAGTCGCACACTGTTTTCTGGCATTAAAAACTGCCCTCTTCGAGTTTCTTGCGAGCTCGTAGACGGCAGAAGCATTGCCATACTCCCCTTTTAAAAAGGGAAGCATGGCATTAAATGCAGTTTCTTCTATCTGTGTTGTTGCGGCGTTATCAAGATAGATCATTACCTGTAAGACTCTTACTTCTTCTCGTTAACATACTTGGGAAGAAATGTGATAAGACAGATGATCACGGCACCTATCATAAGAGGAATCACGGGATTTCTCAGGAATCCGGCTACAAAATAGCAAAGTCCCGAGATGATGGCACAGGTAAGCGCATAGGGGATCTGAGTCGAAACATGGTTCAGATGGTTACACTGTGCTCCGGCGGAGCTCATGATCGTGGTATCGGATATCGGTGAGCAGTGGTCTCCGCATACGGCACCGGCCATACATGCGCTCATTGCGATGATCATCATCTGAGGATCCCTGTCCACAAAAAGATTTACAACGATAGGGATAAGTATTCCGAAGGTTCCCCATGAAGTACCGGTAGCAAACGAAAGGAATACCGCAACAAGGAAAACAATGAAAGGAAGTATAAACAGATACTCACCTGCTCTGCTTTCAACAATTCCGGCAACATATTCTTTGGCACCGAGGGAACCTGTCATTTCCTTAAGGGTCCAGGCAAAGGTAAGTATAAGGATGGGAGCGACCATTGCCTTGAATCCCTCGGGTATGCACTCCATACAATCCTTAAAGGAAAGGACTTTTCTTACAAGATAAAGGACCAGCGTTATGATAAGTCCAAAGAATGAACCATAAACAAGTCCTACAGATGCATCAGAATTTGCAAAGGCATTTATGAATGACTCACCCGAGAAGAATCCTCCGGTGTAGATCATTCCGATGATACAGCAGACAACAAGTGCCACGACGGGGATAACAAGATCGATAACCTTCCCCCTGGAGCTGACCTTTTCACTTGTCGAATCGGTATAGGGTCTTTCGGGAGTTGTAAAAAGATCGTCATTGTCCTTCGCATTCTTTTCATGAAGCGCCATGGGGCCGAAATCGGTGCCCGATACGGCAAGTGCGACCATCATAACAATGGTAAGAAGTGCATAGAAGTTATAAGGAATAGTCCTGATAAAAAGAGCGATTCCGTTCTCGTCACCGGGTACAAAACCGGAAACAGCCGCAGCCCAGGATGATACGGGAGCAATGATGCAGATGGGTGCTGCAGTCGAATCGATCAGGTAAGAAAGCTTAGCTCTTGAGATCTTGTGCTTGTCGGTTACGGGCTTCATTACGGAACCGACGGTAAGGCAGTTAAAATAATCGTCTATGAATATAAGTACACCGAGGAAGATCGTCGCGAGCTGCGCACCGACTCTGGTCTTGATATGCTTGGAAGCCCATTCACCGAATGCCGCGCTTCCGCCCGCACGGTTCATAAGGCAGACTATTATTCCGAGTATGACAAGGAAAATAAGAATTCCGACGTTATAAGAATCGGTAAGTGATACTATCAGACCATCGGTATAAACATGATCTATGGTTCCCTCAAATGCGTATCCGGAATAAAGAAGACCGCCGGTTATGATTCCGATAAAAAGAGAACTGTAAACTTCTTTGGTGATAAGCGCCAGAACTATAGCCACGAGCGGAGGAATAAGTGCCCATGCGGTTTCTCCGACATTATCCGGAGTAGTAAAGAGTTTTCCGGCGATGATGGTGCCGACCACCCAGACCAAAAATATGATCTTGACTATCAGCCAGATTGTTTTTTTGATATCCTTCGTACCTTTCTCTTTCATAAGCGCTCCTTTATTGCGGGTATGTTTTCTTAAGATCAAAACCCAACGAATATTATACAACACCCGTGCCATTCTTGAAAACATTGAAACAGGGGGGCGGTTCTGCTGTTTCACAAAAAAAGGACAGGCATCAGCCTGTCCTCCGCGTAAATTCATATTATTTTGCGATGACCGTTCCGTCTTCTCCGGCATATACGGGAAGTGCATTCTCCGCTGCCTTGTAATTATTCAGAATGTCATCCTTTTTGGATATCGATACCGCCTTCTGAAGATCAAGATCGGTTATATCGCTTGTCTTTCCGATGATATCGAAATCATCATTCTTGTTAAAGGTTATCGATATATCTTCAAGTCCGAGCAGCCTCTCACGCTTTACTGCGCTTTCGGTATAGGCCTTAGGCTGTGCGGAAGCCGCATTTAAGCTTTCCCCGGAAGCCTTTGATTCTTCGGGCTTCTTAACCTCGGCAAGAGCCTCACGGATCTTCAGAGATGAGTAATCGTTATATATTTGTGAATGATCGAAATAATTCCCTATCCTCATATTCATGACCTCCGTGTCAAAACCTGTCCGCTATATATATCGGCATAAGGTTTCG
>JAGCUO010000015.1 GCA_017962825.1 Lachnospiraceae bacterium
TCACCAGGTGACAAAAATGAAGCGTCCCCACTGTCACTCAGTTCAGAGGCAGGCAGAATTCATCCGCTCTGAATAAGTTAAATCCGTTTACTTGACCGAGGGATTCGTAATGTGAAGCGACTTCGCTTCCGAATACGGGTTCAAGGTCATCATAATATTGAGATACGATTATGGATGAGTCTCCGTAGTAGGATCTTTCGCCGGTTGTGGTGTACCAGTCGTGGGATATAAAAACGCCGTCAACCGAGTTGTAATTTGAGAACTGTACATCCCTGAGGAGAACTCTGCATATTTCTTCAACTTCGGAATTGTCCAGTATTATCACGTTATCAACGTTCTGTTCTCTTATATAATCACATATTCCGTAACAAAATCCGAAATAATCCTTGGTGACCTGACAGGTTTCAACATACTTTTTGGAAGAATACCATGTAAAACAGGTAAATGCCGCAAGCAGAATGGCTACACGGATACCGGTATCTTTGCGAAGCCCGGTTGTGAGCCTTGAGATCCATATGCCCGCAAGGATTATCATGCACATCAGTTCCACCAGATAGTATCTTCCTTCATCGTAGGAGCACAGAAGGTGGATGATCACATTTACAATGATTACTGCGGTCATATAACCTGTGGCAACATGTGCATTGTCGCCGGAAGGATTGTTTTCTTTGCCGCCGAAAAATACGATTACAAAATGGCATGCACAGATTAGAAGGAATATTGCCAGTGCAAATCTGAAGATACAGCCCACGCCTTCAAAGGAAACAATGGGGTATATGTTCAGGTATTTGGACGGGAGTGCATTCAGAAGGTTAAAGTAGTTGCCCAGATTAAGGAACATTCTCGGGCCGAATTCTTCCGAGTAGGTAAGGGTCGCATTCATTCCGCTGGAGCTGATGCCGAAGTGCTGGTGAATGGCAAATCCTATGAGGCTTACCAAAAAGCCGGCTGAAAGGAGCAGCGTTCTGAAAAGAGTGATGGCGCCCGTATTCTTTTTCCTGAAGGCGTAATTGACGTAGTAGGCGCCTGCGATGGGAAGGATTCCGGTTATAAGAGGGAAAAGCCCGCTGGAGAATCCGCTGAGGAATGCAAGGAAGAGCCATATTGCGGATAGTGTATAATCTCTCTTTTTGTTTTTGTCCGGGAATGTGATTATGAGTATCGCAAGGAGCGGGATCAGAACTTTGATGGAGTACTGGGCTCCTCTGACGAACATCATGTTCATGTATTCAAGCATGCCGAAATTGTACGGAATGTAGATGAGGCAGCTGATGAAAAGAGCGATCTCAGAGCGGATGCCGCAGTTTTTGAATATGCCCATCAGTACATACAGGAGCACAAACATAAAGATTATGTTGGAAAGTGCAAAAGAAAAAAAGAGCTTCTTTGTGATCGCATAGAAGGGGAGCGCAAGGAGCATGGCCGAATCGATCTCATGAGTGGTCATATAGCTCCAGTCGGGAATGAGGAGTTTGCCGGTTCTTACGATCTCCATGGCATGGGTCATGAGCTTGGCGGCATCCTGATCCATTACGCCATAAGTGTGAACGAGGTTATATCTGATCAGATAAAGAAATTCTACGGCCAAAATGACCAGAAAGATCACCGAAACGGGTTTGCTTAACAGACTTTTGATTTTTTCCTTGAAAACCATCTCTCCACCTCATGAATCCGTGCTTTACAACAACTAAATATATCATAAACCCGTACCTTGTGAAACATTGCTTTTCCTTGCCCGCAGGGGTCTCATATTCTATAATATATCTTGGTTTTTTATTTTGTTCTGACTGCGAAGGAACTATACACAAGTGGGATTTTTAACTATAAAATTCATATTCTTCATGCCGGTTGTTCTGGTGCTTTATTATGCCGCTAGGAAGAGCGGTAAGAACGAACTGGCTAAAGTAATTCTCGTTGCCGCATCGATGGTGTTTTTTGTGTTATACGGACTGCCTTCTTTTCTGATACTTGTAGCATCCTGTGCGTTTAATTACCTGTATTCGGCATTTCTCGGTAAAAACAAGAAGCCTGTATTACTGGCAGCAGGCATTTCCGTGAACGTTCTTCCGCTCCTGATATTCAAGTATCTGAATTTCTTCGGAGAAAATTTTGCTAAGATCGCGGGCCATGAATATACGCCTGTTTCGCTGATCCTTCCCGTGGCTATAAGCTATTACACATTTCAGATGATCACCTGGTGCGTGGATTCGTACCGCGGAGAGACCAAAGGTATTCCTGTTCTTGATTACCTGACATATATCTGGTTTTTCCCGAGAATGGTAATGGGTCCCATTACCAGACATGATGAGTTCATTCCACAGATCAACGATCCCGCCAAATTTAGGCCCGATCCCGAAAATATCGCAACCGGATTTGTATGGTTTACGGTGGGAATGAGTAAGAAGCTTCTTCTTGCCACACGCTTTTCGGGAGCATCCCTCTATGGCCTTGGCCTGGGAAGCGGTCTCGGACTTGCGGAGAGCTGGCTTTGTACTATTGCCTATACATTCGAGATATATCTGGACTTTTCCGGATACTGCGATATGGCAGCAGGCGTATCGAAGATGCTGAATCTCGATATTCCCCAAAACTTCAACTCTCCATATAAGGCAGAATCCATCGGAGATTTCTGGAAGAGATGGCATATTTCCCTTACCACCTTCCTCAGAAAATATATCTACTTTCCTCTGGGCGGAAACCGTAAAGGACGAGTAAGAACATATATAAACATGATGATCATCTTCATCATCAGCGGATTCTGGCATGGTGCAAACTGGACATTCATAATCTGGGGTGCGCTTCACGGAGTTCTGATGGTGATTGAAAGACTCGCAGGGGATGCGCTTAAGAAGATCCCGAAGTTTATCAGGGTTGCGGTTACTTTTGCGCTGGTAAATATCGGATGGGTGTTTTTCGCATCTCCCAATCTGACGATGGCGACAGATGTCATAAAGGAAATGTTCAAGGCCGATAACATAATGCCTGCGGTTCAGTTCTATGACACATTTGATATGGGAACGATACCTTTTATAAGGTACCACTTAAATATCGCGATCCCTCTTTTCTATGTGGTGACTTATGTCTGCCTGCTTTGCACTAAAAATATTTACGAAAAGAAATATAAGCCCAACCTGCTGACAGCCATTGTCTGCAGCATACTGTTTGTATGGTCGTTCCTATATGCAAACAGCGTATCGAGCTTTATATATTTCCAATTCTGACGGTTGGAGAATAAATGGAAGATAAGAAGATCTGGAAAAAATTTCTGATACAGGAACTTGCAATAACGGCACTGCTCATGATAGCGGTGGCGGGTATTATTGCGTATGTGGATCCCTTTTTCCACTACCATGCGCCTGTAGAAGGTTTCTCCTATATCATGGATAATGAGAGATATCAGAATGACGGCATTACCAGAAATTTTGAATATGATGCACTTATAACCGGAACCTCCGTATCCGAAAACTTCCGTGCATCGCTTGTAGATGAATTGTTCAATGTAAAGAGTGTAAAAGCAACCTATGCCGGAGGATATTACAAAGAGATCGGTGACGGCGAAAGAAGAGCTCTGGAGTATAACGATAACATCAGGCTTGTCATTCGAAGCATGGATATGTATTTTGCGATGACCGAAGTGGATTACAGAAATCCCCAGGCTGCAGATCCTGCATTTTTGTATGATAACAATATCATTAACGACGAAGCATATCTGTACAACGCAGATGTCCTTTTTGAGTATGTAAACAGCGGAATCGGAAGGACGCTGGAAGGAATCCCTTCCGATAATTTCGATACATATATGAGATTTGCCGAAGACAGACCCCTTGGTGCGGCTTATGTACTTCCTTATGTGAATTTCGGGGAGCCTTCCGGTGAAGAGATACATATGACGGATGAAGAGCGTGATATGCTCACGGCAAATGTAAGAGCCAATCTTACCGCAAACGTTGAAGCTTATCCCGAGGTGGAGTTCTACTATTTCTTCCCTCCTTACTGCATAGCGGACTGGTACACCAATCACTATGTGAAGGGGGATATTCCTGCAGTCATCGAGGAGATGGAGTTGATCACGGAAGAACTCCTTAAGTATGATAATGTACATGTATTCTGCTTCTATGATGACACAGATGTCATAACAAATCTTGATAATTATTCGGATCTTCAGCACTACAGCGGAGAAGTGTCCGACAGAATTCTGCATAGTATGGCAGACGGACAGCACGAACTCACAGAAGATAATTACAGAGACTATTTTGACTCGATCGAAGAATTCTACATGAACTATGATTATTCGTTAATAAATGTTCCGTGATGTTTTTGTTTTGGGGGAATGGAGGGGAGTATGCCTATAAAAAAGAGGCTTCATCTCGACGAGAGATACGTTACCGTTAATCTGACCCTGACGATCGTGATCTATTCCGTAGTTGTGCCTTTTTGCATATACCTTTGCGTGGATAATTTTATCCGTAAAGATTATCTTGTAGCGTACTATGCACTCTTTTGCGCGGTGTTTACCGCAATAGCCACCATTTGCTTTGCTATATGTAAATTCGGCAGGAAAAAGCGTCTTTGGCTCATGCATCTTGCCATTCATATCCAGTGCTTTGTCTATTGGATCACTTTCACATTCTTTCTCTACACCGGAGGTACGGAAGGAACAAGTATCTTTCTGATATTTGTTGCGGTGCCGGTGGTTTATTATTTCTTCAACCTCTTCTATGGGGTTTATTTCACTACGATCTTTTTTATCATAATGACCGTATATATGAATTCTCCTTTGCGAGAAAGAGGATACAGATTTCCCGATTCCTATTACTCCAGACTTCCCATGATGTATCTTGCCATTGTGATAATGTGCGCCATTGCGCAGTATGAGATCATCAAAGCAAGGATCAGGCAGGATGATGCTCTGGAAGAGGCCAGGCATGCCAGCGAAGCCAAGACAGATTTCCTGGCAAACACCAGCCATGAGATAAGAACTCCCATCAATGCCGTTCTCGGAATGAATGAGATGATATTAAGAGAGACCTCAAAGGCCGAGCGTCTGAGCGATTCGGATTCTGCGGGATTCAGGGAAGCATTCAAAAAGATCAAGACCTATTCCGGCAATGTGGATTCCGCCGGAAGTAATCTGCTGTCCATAATCAATGATATCCTGGATTTTACCAAGATCGAAGAGGGCAAGATGGATATCATCGAAGTAAGGTATCAGCTCAGTTCACTCCTGAATGACATCAGCAATATGATCTATTTCAAAGCGAAGGAAAAAGGACTTGAATTTGAGACGGATATCGACAGAAACCTGCCCGACGATCTCTACGGAGATGTTGTAAGGGTAAGGCAGATCATGACAAACATTCTCACCAACGCTGTCAAATATACGGATAAAGGCAAAGTGCTTCTTCGCATGTACGGAAGCAAGACGGGGAGAGTGGCGGGCGACAAAGAGATGCTCGACTTAGTAATAGAAGTGACCGATACCGGTATAGGCATCAGCGAAGAAAATATGAGCAGGCTATTCGGAAAGTTTGAACGTTTCGATCTTGAGAAAAACAGTACCAAGGAAGGAACGGGACTTGGGCTTGCCATAACCAAGATGCTGGTGGATATGATGGACGGAGATATTGCGGTCAGCAGCAAATACGGAGTTGGATCTACATTTATAGTAACTTTGCCTCAGATCATAATGTCCCGGGAGCCTGTCGGTAATTTCAAGGAAAAGTTTGAAAAGGCTTTCGGAAACAAGCCGGATTACCATGAAAGCTTTAGGGCCCCTTCTGCAAAGATCCTTATCGTGGACGATACAAGAATGAACCTCATCGTAGCCACGGAATTCCTTAAAGATACCAAGATCGGGATCGATACTGCGGGCGGCGGTAAAGATGCGGTTGAACTCGCTTTGAAAAATAAATACGACATAATCCTGATGGATCAGAGAATGCCGGAAATGGATGGTGCTGAGGCACTTGCGGAAATACAGTCTCATAAAGACGGACCAAATATCGATACTCCGGTAATATGTCTGACTGCGGATGCGGTAGTGGGTGCAAGAGAGCGCTATCTGGCTAAAGGATTCAATGATTATCTGACCAAACCTATCGACAGTACATCTCTTGAGGCGATGCTCAGAAAATATCTCCCGGAGAGTAAGGTTATGATCGTGCGCAGCGGAGAAGAGATAAAAAATGAAGTACATGAAGAAGATGATCTTACTGATCTGAAGGCTGTCGGGATTAATACGGAAAAAGGTATCGCCAATTGTGGCGGTGAGAAATCCTTCTACAAGGAAATGCTCGCAGAGTATATATCGGGTGCTTCAGGTAAAAAAGAAAAAATGTCGCAATATCTGTCGGAAGATAATCTGAAGGAATACGCAGTTTTAGTCCATTCCATCAAAAGCACTTCAGCGACCATCGGTGCAATGACTGTCTCCTCAAAGGCGCTTCTTCTCGAAAAGGCTGCAAATGAAGGAGATAAGGAGTACATCTCGGTGGATCATCCCGGATTTATCAAAGAATATGACAGGATCCTTGAGGCAATCGGGAATGTAGTACCCCTAAGCGAGATTCACGAAACAGATGATGAGATAATGGAGTTTGAACCTGAAAAGTGACAGTGGGGACGCTTCTATTTTGTCA
>JAGCUO010000167.1 GCA_017962825.1 Lachnospiraceae bacterium
CAAAAAAGATTGAAAATCCTAAGTTTTCCTTTGGGATTTCCGGACAATTGTGGTAATATCATGTGATGGCTTTGTTACCACGTATATTCGCGGATGTGATGGAATTGGTAGACATGCAAGATTTAGGTTCTTGTGCGCAAGCGTGTGGGTTCGAGTCCCTTCATCCGCATTTCTTCAAAAAAAGTCCCCGAGATAGATCTCGAGGACTTTTTTTCAGGCACGCAGATGCGTGCCTGAACACCAGGGTTCGATCTTCGCTTCGCTACGGTCCGCGCAAACCTGACGTCCACCGGACGTCATGCGCCCCTTCATCCGCATTTCTTCAAAAAAAGTCCCCGAGATAATTCTCGAGGACTTTTTTATGAGTGATTCAATATTGTATATTGATAGAGATGTAGTTTTGGGTCGTGAGTTTTCAGTAAGGAGAATAGCAGATGAAAACTTATTATGATGACGGAAGGATAAAAATACGGAGTATGGTGCCGGAGGATGCAAAGGTACTGTATGACACGTATTTGTCATACGGATGGCATCCCGATATAGAGATTTATGTGGGTTATTACAGAGAACAGGAAGAAGGCGAGAGACTGGTGTTTATCGCCGAGTATGACGGAGCTGTTAAAGGGCAGTGCACACTGGTTCTGCATCCCTCGGAGGGACCGTGGGGCGGAAAGGATATTCCGGAGATCGTGGATCTGACTGTTTTCTTTGATATCCATGGAAAGGGTATTGGAAGCAAGCTGCTGGATGTTGCGGAAAGTGAAGCTTCCAAAATCTCAGATACTGTTTTTCTTGCTGTTGGAGTTCATTCAGGCTATGGTCCTGCGCAGCGTATATACGTAAAGCGCGGATATATTCCGGACGGAAGTGGAGTGTGGTATCAGGGGAAGGTCCTGGAACAGTATGCCCCCTGCGTTAACGATGATGATCTGCTGCTGTTCATGTCCAAGGATTTAAAAAATTAATAGCAAATCCGATTGGAAAGCATCGAAATATTCGGAAAGCGATGCAATAGATGCTTCTTTAGAGAGAAAATCGAAGTAAAAGCATCGAAATAAGCTGAAACGTAAGAAATAGATGTTTCCGGAGAAAGGAATCCGGTCAGAAAGCATCGAAACATTCGAAAGGCGAAGAAATCGATGCTTTCTGAGAAAGAAAACCGAAGATAAAGCATCAAAACCGCCAGAAAGCGAAGAAATCGATGCTCCCACCCTACAGAACATACGAAAAAGGCATCAAAAGTTACGAATATCGTGACTTTTGATGCCTTTGTTATATGATGCTCCAACTTCCCGGAGAATCCCGAGCTTAGTCAATTCTTCTGCACACAAGGATGTCGCCGGACTTGAGTATGATGTTTCTTGTCGGAACAGCGGTGACGCCATCTCTTATAAGAACAAGTATATCTGTGGATTCTTTTTCTTCTGCGTATCCGATGTTTTTATTTACATAGGGCGTATTCGGACCGACGGTAATGGTGATGAGTCCGGCTTTTTCTTCGCCGTGTCCCTGATTTCTTCTGATTGCGGCGTATTTCTCAACAAAGCCTGCGGAGATAATACCGGTGGGTATTGCAACGACCGCCATGGCAAGAAAATCTATGATGACGCCGATCGTTTTTCCTATAAGTGTTACAGGTGCGACATCACCGTATCCTACGGTGAAGATAGTTGTAGCCGCCCACCACATTCCTGATAATGCATTCGGGAAAGCATCGGGCTGGATTTCGTGTTCAACCGAGTACATGCATAAGCTGGATGAAAGCATCAGTATAAGGATGATCAGTACTGAAGACATGATCTGTGAGAATCTATCCTTAAATACCGAAAGTATTACATGGAATGAATCGTAAGTCGAATTGATCTTAAAAAGTCTCAGTATTCTGGCTACTCTCAGGAGTCTGAATACAACGAATCCCGACAGATAGTAGAAGGGGAGAATGGTAAGAAGTTCTATGATACCGTCGAGGCTTGTTACGAATTTCCATACGGCTTTTCCTCTTGAAACCTCCGGATACAGGTAACCTGCGGTTGCGATTCTCAATACATATTCTATCGTAAAGAAAACGATACTCAGTATATCTAAAAAGTTAAAAACACCGCCCAGGAACGAAAGCTGTTCAAAGGATTCGAGTATGAGTGAGAGAATGTTGAGTATCACTATCGTGATCAAAAGGGCGTCAAACAGGAAGCTGGGCACATCGGATCTGCTTCCTATCTGTATTATCTCAAAGATTCTTTTTCCGGTAGAGGTTCGGTTGTTTTGTTTATACTTTTTATTCATTGAACTTATCTGTTTCCTTTCGCATCCGTAATACGGATGCGTTACTATTCTTAAAAAATATTACCTTCCGCGGGTATTAATGTCAAAAAAGTTTAATAAATTTCAAGTGCCGGTTTCTCGCGAAAATAGTGGATTTTTCAGCATTTTAGAAACAAAAAAGAAAAAAGCAGTTTCCACGTTCGTCAAAATACATAAAATTTTTTTGTAAAAAAACGTTTTCTTTTTGCTTTATGTATGATATATTCGTGATTGTAAGGGCGTGAAAACGTTTTTTGTTCAAAATCAAACAACACGCCGCAAACGGAAACGGAGGAAAAATTATGAAAAGAAAGTTACTTAGTCTTGTTCTCAGTGCAGGACTCGTAGCAAGCTCCCTCACTTCACTCGCAGGATGCGGTAAGGCAACGGGAGAGATCAAGATTTGGGTTGCAGAGAATGTTGTTGAGTTTACCAAGACTCAGGTAGCGGCATTCCAGCAGGCAAATCCGGAGTATTCAGGATATACCATCATAGTTGAGCCCGTTGGCGAAGGCGATGCAGCTACCAACATGATCACCGACGTAGAAGCAGGCGCTGATATCTACGGATTCCCTCAGGATCAGCTTTCACGTCTTGTTGCTGCAAGAGCTATCACTCCTATCGGAGATACAGATGCAGCTTGGGTAGCAGAGCAGAACGATGCCGGTGCTGTCGGAGCAGCTAAGGTCGGTGATGTTACCTATGCTTATCCCATCACTTCCGATAACGGATACTTCCTTTATTATGACAGCTCAGTAGTTTCCGATCCTTCCACTCTTGAAGGCATCGTTGCAGATTGTGAGAAGGCAGGAAAGAGCTTCTACATGGAGATCAACTCAGGTTGGTATCAGCCCGCTTTCTTCTTCGGAGACAACGGATGTACTCTTACCTATGAGACCGATTCAACCGGTGCTTTCACTTCATGTGATTCCAACTATGCATCTGACGCAGGCGTTATTGCTCTTAAGAACATCATCGCTCTTCACAAGTCACCTGCATTTGTAAACGGATCATCCATCAGCAATGCAACCAACGTTGGTGCGATCGTTGACGGAACCTGGGATTCAGGCGCAGCTAAGGATCTTTTCGGAGACAACTATGCAGCAGCTAAGCTTCCCACTGTAGGCGGCGTTCAGCTTTCCGGATTCGGCGGATTCAAACTTCTTGGTGTTAAGCCTCAGACCGATAAGGACAGACTTGAGGCATGCAAAGCTATCGCTAAGTATCTCTCATCTGCAGAAGTACAGCTCGCTCGTTACGACGAAGTAGGTTGGGGACCTTCCAACATCACTGCTCAGCAGTCCGATAAGGTTACCAGCGATGCGGCTCTTTCAGCACTCGGACAGCAGCTCGCATTCACCATTCCTCAGGGACAGTATCCCGGCGATTATTGGTCACTTGCAACTGCACTCGGAGACAGCATCCTTGCAGGAGATTATGATAATTCCAGCGATGCAGAGCTCTTACAGGTTCTTCAGGATTTCCAGGATACCTGCAACAGTTACGCTCAGTAATATGAAAAGCGAAGCTGACCCGTAACGTTATGTACGATAGGCTTTAGTTGACGGGGCAGGGAACCATACGGCTCCCTGCCTCTCATTATAAAACGGGTAATTTATTCCGGGAGGGATTAACCTATGGATATTAATAAAACGAAAAGGGACCTGAAAGCTTTCGGGACGTACTTCTCGCGGCATTTCAGGCTGATCGGAACTGCCATAACACACAGTTCTTGGAAAACAAAGATCTCAATGGTGATCTTTGGTTTTGCCCATTTCCTCAGAAAGCAGTTCCTGAGAGGCTTTGCCTTCCTGGCGGGTGAAGTCGGACTTTTATATGTTGCCTTCGGATTCGGATGGCAGTATCTGAGTAAGATGGGTACGCTCGGGACTTCCATGGGAGGCTATAATCCTGACGGAACGGTCTCCTACGGCGATAACAGCTTCTTTATCCTCTTGTATGGTATATTGGCCGTGCTTGCAATGGTTGCGGTCATAGTTCTGTGGTGCCTCAACGTAGTAGATAACTACAATTGCGAGAAGCGACTTTCCGAGGGAAAAACACTTCCCACTAATATAGAAGACTGGAAAAATCTTTTCGATAAAAATTTTGCACAGACTATCCTTACCATTCCCGTACTCGGAATATTTGTTTTTACGGTCATTCCCATAGTATTCATGATCTGTATCGCATTTACCAATTACGATAAGGATCATACACCGCCTGCTGCACTCTTTACCTGGGTAGGATTTGAGAACTTCAGGAAGATCTTTGACTTCGGAGGAATGGGACTCGGATCCACATTCTTCAGGGTGCTGGGGTGGACTCTCATCTGGGCTTTATTTGCCACATTCCTTAACTATTTCCTGGGAATGGCGGTAGCGATACTTATTAACCGTAAAGGTATCAAATTAAAAAAATTATGGAGAACCATACTTGTTACCACGATTGCGGTTCCCCAGATAGTAAGCCTTCTTTACATCGGAAAACTTTTTGCGGCAGACGGTCTTATAAATCTTTTCCTTAAGAATCAGGGATTGATCACCAATCCGATTCCTTTCTGGACCAATGCCAATTACGCCAGAGTACTGATAATACTTATCAACCTCTGGGTTGGTATTCCTTATATGATGCTCATTTCCACAGGTCTCCTTCTCAACATTCCTTCGGATCTGTATGAATCCGCAAGAATTGACGGAGCAAGTTCGTTCCAGATGTTCAGGAAGATCACTCTTCCTTACATGATGTTTGTAACAGGACCTTTCCTTCTTACGAGCTACATCGGAAACCTCAACAACTTCAACGTTATCTACCTGCTCAACAGCGGACAGCCCAAGAGCATGTCACTGTCCAACGGTGCAGGTTCAACGGACCTTCTTGTTACCTGGCTTTATACGGTTACGGTTACGAACAATGATTACAAGACCGCCGCAGTCATCGATATCATGGTATTCGTTGTTACGTCAGTCATTTCACTGATCGTATACGGCATGTTGCCTTCGATTAAGAATGAGGAGGGCTTCCAATAATGATGAGCAGAAAACAAAAAATAGGAAATTTCTTCGCATACATAGTACTTATCATCATAAGTGTTATCTGGTTGTTCCCTTTTGTAGGACTTGTTCTTCAGTCATTCAGATCCTACAAGCTTGAACCCGGCGGAATGGTCGGATATATCGTGCCCAAGCATTTTTCACTGGATTCGTATATCTATCTTTTCAGCGGAGAGAGCCAGTTCCCCAAATGGTATATGAACACCATGATAATCGCGCTTTGTGTATCCGCAGGTGTAACCGTTGTTTCAATCTGCGTTGCATATGCACTTTCCAGATTCAGATTTCCCGGAAGACAGTTCCTTATGAAAACCTGGCTTGTTCTTGGAATGTTCCCCGGATTCCTCACCATGATCTGTTTGTATTTCCTGCTTAAGATAATGGGACTTACTCAGGCAGGTGCTATCCCCGGACTCATCCTTGTAGGTGTTGCAAGTTCAGGTATGAGCTATTACGTAAGTAAAGGTTATTTTGATACCTTGCCCCTGTCTCTTGATGAGGCGGCACGTATTGACGGTGCAACGAGATCACAGATCATGTTCCAGATGATCCTTCCTCTTTCCAAACCCGTCATCATCTACACCGCCCTTGTTGCTTTCATGGGTCCCTGGTGTGATTACATCTTCGCTTCGTATATAGCTTTCGGACACAGCGCAAGTTATAACGTTGCCATTGCACTTCGTAACTGGGTATGGACCAATGACTATCAGGGCTTCTTTACCAGATTCTGTGCAGCCGGAATCATCGTTGCGGTTCCCGTAACCGTACTGTTCATGTTCCTTCAGAAGTACTATGTCGAAGGAATCACCGGCGGCGCTGTCAAAGGTTAATTTTCTTACATCTTTACCTCCCGGAAATGATGTAAGAACGGATAATAAGACCGTACGTTTATGCGTGCGGTCTTATTTTAAATAGGGGGTATCCTATGAAAAAGAAAGCATTATCTGCTCTTCTTACTGTTGCATTAGTCATTTCCTCCGCATTATCCCTTGTCGGATGCGGCAATGATAATACAACTCCTGTATGCACGGAAATGATGAGTACTTCTGACAGAGAGATTTCCGTATCTGTCTCAAGGATAGATAATCTGCCTTCAGATTTTCTAATGGGGGCGGATGTGAGTTCTTATCTGTCCATAGATAAAAGCGGTGCGCATTACTACGATCATGAGGGCAAAGAACTTGATATGGACGGTTTCTTTGCACTTCTTAAGTCGAGCGGAATGGATATCGTAAGATTCAGAGTCTGGAATGATCCGTATGATGAAAAAGGCAGAGGATACGGCGGGGGCAATTGTGACATACAGTCTGCGATAGACATGGGAACAAGCGCCACGAAGGCTGGACTTCAGGTAATGATAGATTTCCATTATTCCGACTTCTGGGCGGATCCCAATAAGCAGATGACTCCAAAGGGCTGGGCCGCTATGTCCGCATCCGACAAAGAGTCCGCTTTGGAAAGCTATACTAGAGAGTCCTTGATCAAACTTAAAGATGCCGGAGTGAATGTTACCATCGTATCCATCGGAAACGAAACCGATAACGGGATGAGCGGAGTAACAGATTGGACGCAGAAATGCGCTCTTTACAAAGCGGGAAGCAGAGCGGTAAGAGAGGTTTTACCGGATGCGCTTGTTGCAATCCATTACTCCAGTCCCGAGCATGATTATGTTACTTATGCACAGCATCTTATCGATAATAAAGTAGATTACGATATCTTCGGAACTTCTTATTATCCTTACTGGCACGGCAGTTTGGAGAATCTGACTGCTGCCATGAAAGAAATCTCGGATATGACCGGAAAGCGCGTAATGGTCCTTGAAACATCATGGGCATACACTCTTGAAGACGGAGACGGTAATGCCAATACTGTTTCTCACGAAGAAAATTCGGATGATCCATATTACAGTTTCAGTGTACAGGGACAGGCAGATGAGATCTCATCCGTAACTCAGGCAATTGCGGATGTGGGCGATCCGGCGCTCGGATGTCTTTATTGGGAACCCGCATGGATCCCGGTAAATTACTATAATCCTGCCGGACGTGATGCTGATAAGATCTTAGAAGCCAACAAGAAAGCATGGGAGAAGTACGGCAGCGGCTGGGCATCAAGCTATGCATCAGGTTATGATCCCGAGGATGCAGGAGTATATTACGGCGGATCTGCGGTGGATAATCAGGCGCTGTTTGATTTTGGCGGATATGCCCTGGATTCTCTTAATACCTTCAGGTACATGAGAGAGGGACATCAGGCCGAGGGGCTTGTGCTTTCACAGATAATCATGCCTAAACCGATCTCACTGGAATATGGTGAAGACATACATCCTTATCTGCCCATGACGGTAAGAGGTGAACTGGATAATAGGCAGCGTATAACCTTGAGAGTCGAGTGGGATGAAGCGGAACTTGCAGGCTTTACGGATGTGGGAGAGTATACCGCGCATTGCACGATAATCGATGAGATTCCGGGTGGTGACGGCACTCCCAGAAAAGTAATGCTCAAAGTAAACATTCTTCCTCAGAATCTTCTTGTAAACGGAGACATGGAAAAGGGAGATGCAAGCGGGTGGAACATAAGTGATCCCATGGCAGGCGTTACAACGGATGATCCGTACAGAGGAAGTTACTCTCTGCACTTCTGGAGTGAAGGTGCGGTTTCTTTTACCGCTTCGCAGACCATAACCGCTGATGTTGACGGTGAGCTTATCTTTTCCTTTAAAGCTCAGGGCGGAGACATGGGTGACGGTCATGTCCTGAAGGCCGTGGTAAAAAATGAATCCACGGGAGAATCCGTAGAAGCAAGTGTGACCTTATCGGGATGGCAGAAGTGGCAGGAGACGGGCTCAATCCCGGATGCCGGAATAAACGCTCTTCACGTGAGCGCCGGTGACAAGGTGACTTTTGAGATAGTTGTTTCAGGCTCTGCAGGTGGCTGGGGAACCATCGATGATGTATTCCTGGCATACAAATAAATATATTTTCATCAGGGCGGCTTTTTCCGGCTGCCCTGTTTTTTATTTATGTATATTTATGTTATTATTATGCATAAGTTCTGATAACGGATCATGTGCTGTTTTCAGGATCATACAGTCGGAAGACGGAGGTTTGGAACATGCTCGCGTTCATTATCATACTTGCGATAATCTGGATAATATTAAAGGTGGTTGTATCCTTGATAAAGCTGCCCTTTAAGCTTTTGAAAGTTTTGCTGAGTCAGCCTTTTTCAACGATCTTCTGGATAGTGGTTATTTTGTATTTTGTTTACTCATTTTTAGGACATTGAGATAGGAGACGGGATTATGTATTCAGCTACATACGGAAACAGTGATTTATATGAGTACGGACGTTTACTCCGGGCTTATACCGGATGGTCTAATTTTTCCAGCTTCTTTAACCTGACAGCAATTGTTCTTGCCATTATCGGAATGTGGAATATGTTTATTAAAGCGGGTGAACCCGGATGGGGTGCTCTCATCCCCTACTACAGAACATATCTCCTGTTTAAGATTGCTGACATGAAAAAGGCATTTTGGGTCTATCTGGTAGCGACGGTGGGTATGATAATTTTGACCATAGCCTTCCTGTTTATTTTCATAGGTGTACTCGCATCTTTGATCGGAAACGGCTCCGGCGTGGGATTGGCCAGCTCTTTCGTGTTAGTCTGGGTATTAATGTTTGCAGCTATTGTCACTGTATTTGTGCTTGCCATTATGCTTTCGATCAATCTTGCAAAGGTGTTTAACCTGAGCGGCGGATATGCGGTAGGTATTTTCTTCCTTCCCTTTGTATTCTATATGATCATCGGTTTGTCGAAGAACATAAGGTACAAGAATCAGTTTGCCGGTTCACAGGGATTTAACGGACAGGGTTACGGACAGAATCCTTATCAGCAGAATTCTTACGGTCAGAGCCCTTACGGAAATTCTTATCAGCAGAATTCCTACGGTCAGAATCCTTACGGAAATTCTTATCAGCAGAATTCCTACGGTCAGAATCCTTATGGAAACCCTTATCAGCAGAACCCCTATGCGCAGAATAACTCCGGTCAGGATCCTTATGCACAGAATCAGTATTCACAGACTACTTATGCACAGAATGCATATGATCAGAATATGAATCAGCAGAACGTTCAGAATCCCCAGGCTCAAAATCCATATGCACAACCTCCCAAGGAAGATGTATGGAAGACTATTTATGATGATGACAGCAACAATTTGAATCAGTAATGGAACGGTCAAAAACATGTCGTGGAAAAAAACAAAAAAACAGTGTTTTTTTCCTTGACATGACGATTCATTTTGGATAATATAATCGTTGTCTGTTTTGTGTGTGTCCGTAGCTCAGCTGGATAGAGCAACGGCCTTCTAAGCCGTGGGTCGGGGGTTCGAATCCCTTCGGGCACGTTATGGTGGGTGTAGCACAGTTGGTTAGCGCGTCAGATTGTGGTTCTGAAGGTCGAGGGTTCGA
>JAGCUO010000168.1 GCA_017962825.1 Lachnospiraceae bacterium
CAACTCGGTCATAACCATTATTTCCGTATTGGTATCCATGCTGGTACTCAGCCCGGCCATGACCCTTGTTACCATCATCATGGTAGGTGTCATGATGTTCTGCACAGGCTTTGCTGCCAAAAACAGCGGAAAGCACTTTGTACGTCAGCAGAAACAGCTCGGAACCGTTAACGGATTCATCGAAGAGATGATCACCGGCCAGAAGGTGGTTAAAGTATTCTGCCACGAAGAGGCAGGTATAGAGAGGTTCAGGGAACTGAACGAGGAGCTTTTTGATGCTTCCTCCAAGGCAAATACCTATGCCAACGCCCTGGGTCCCATCAGTGCACAGCTGGGAAATCTCAGCTATGTACTCTGTGCAATAACAGGTGGTATCCTTGCCATCAACACCCCTCTTACGGTAGGTGCGGTTGCTTCCTTCTTAAGCCTTAACAGAAGCTTCAACATGCCCATCTCCCAGGTGGCTCAGCAGTTCAACTCCATCGTCATGGCTATGGCAGGTGCAGAGAGAATCTTCGGTCTCATGGATGAAACTCCCGAAACCGATGAAGGATATGTAACTCTCGTAAATGCCAAGAAAGGCTTTGGCGGAAAGCTGGAAGAGACTCCCGAGCATACCGGTATGTGGGCTTGGAAACATTTCCATAAAGCGGAAGGCACCACGGACTATAAACCCCTCGAAGGAAATGTCGTCTTCGACGGAGTCGATTTCGGATATACGGATGAAAAGATGGTACTCCACGATATCAAGCTGGAGGCTAAGCCCGGTCAGAAGATCGCATTCGTCGGATCGACCGGTGCCGGCAAGACCACCATCACCAACCTGATAAACCGTTTCTATGATATTCAGGACGGTAAGATCAGATACGACGGCATTAATGTAAATAAGATCGCCAAGGCTGACCTCAGAAGATCCCTCGGCATAGTACTTCAGGAGACCTCTCTTTTCACAGGAACCATTTCAGATAACATTCGTTTTGGAAAGCTGAATGCTACGGATGAAGAGGTTGTGGCAGCCGCAAAACTTGCCAATGCGGATGAATTTATCTCTAAGCTGCCGGATGGATACAACACGATGCTCACCGGTAACGGAGCAAACCTCTCCCAGGGCCAGAGACAGCTTCTTGCCATCGCAAGGGCCGCTATCGCCGATCCTCCCGTACTTATCCTCGATGAGGCAACCAGCTCGATCGATACCAGAACAGAGAGGATCGTTCAGGAGGGAATGGATAAGCTGATGAACGGAAGAACCTCCTTCGTGATCGCTCACAGACTCTCGACTGTAAGGAACGCCGATTGTATAATGGTCATGGAGCAGGGAAGAATTATTGAGAGAGGAACCCATGATGAGCTCATCAATCTCAAGGGAAGGTACTACACTCTCTATACAGGTAATTCAATAGCATAAGATATTTATCTCCAAAAGTCTTATAAACAGCTTAAATGCTGATTTTATAACATGCATCATTTAATGTGAGGAGGACAGTACATGTACGACAAGCAGTCCGGAACTATTTTTCTGGGAAAGAGCGGAGACAAAAAGATCTGCATCTACCCCAAGATGGCAAACCGCCACGGTATGATCTGCGGAGCTACCGGAACCGGTAAGACCATCACCCTCAAAGTCCTTGCAGAGAGTTTTTCCGATATGGGAGTTCCCGTATTCTTAGCAGATGTCAAAGGAGACCTTGCAGGATTTTGCAAACCCGGAGCCGATACCGAGGATATGCAGGCCAGGATCGAAAGATTCGGCTTAAAAGAGGAAGGCTTCAAATATGACTCATATCCCACCAATTTCTGGGACGTATATGCCGACAAGGGAATGCCCCTTCGAACCACGGTTTCAGAGATGGGTCCTCTCCTCCTTGCAAGAATACTGGAGCTCAACGATACCCAGACCAATGTCCTGGCAATGATCTTCAAGATCGCCGATGACAATAACATGCTCCTCATAGATACCAAAGACCTCAAGGCAATGCTCAACTATGTGGCCGATCATGCCAAAGAGTATGCAGCCGATTACGGAAGCATCGCAAGACAGAGTGTTAATGCCATTATCAGGTCCCTCGTAAATCTGGAAAGTCAGGGAGGTGAATACTTCTTCGGAGAGCCCGCCCTCGATATCAATGACTGGCTTCGCAGAGATACGGACAAAGGCCCCATTCAGGTTCTTGATTGTCAGAAGCTGATCAATTATCCAGATATGTATGCCACCTTCCTTCTGTGGATGATGAGTGAACTCTTTGAATCCCTCCCCGAAGTTGGTGACCTGGAAAAGCCCAGAATGGTCTTCTTTTTCGATGAAGCACACCTGTTATTTGATAACGCACCCAAAGCTCTTATGACCAGGATCGAGCAGGTAGTAAAGCTTATCCGTTCAAAGGGTGTGGGCATCTTCTTCGTAACCCAGAATCCTGCGGACATCCCCGATCCCATACTCGCCCAGCTTGGCAACAAGATCGAGCATGCCCTTCACGCTTACACTCCTGCGGAGCAAAAGAAAGCGAAAGCCGCTGCACAGAGCTTCGTTGTAAATCCCGAGTTCGATACCTATGAGACTCTCCTGTCTCTCGGAACCGGTGAAGCCCTTGTATCCGTCCTGGACGAAAAGGGTGTTCCCACCATGGTAGAAAACACCAAGATCCTTCCTCCCTGCTCTCTTATGGGATCGATCGATGATTCCACCAGGGATTCAGTTATAAGAGGAAGCGGACTGTTCTCCAGATACAGCGACTATTTTGACAGAGATTCGGCTTATGAATTCCTTCAGAGAAACCGTACCCTTGTAGAGGGTGAAGCACCCGCCGATCAGGTACCTGCTGAGACCGCCAAACCGGAAGCAAAAACCAAGCCCGATAAGAATTCCCTCAGCTATAAAACCGCCAAGGCTGCCCAGAGCGTAGCCAAGACCGGAGCCGGAACAGTCGGAAGAGAGGTAGGAAAAACAGTCGGAAATGCCATCGGAGGCAAGTTCGGAAAGACTCTCGGAGGTAATATCGGATCCAGCATCGGAAGAAACTTCCTCGGAGTATTCTTTAAGACCTGATAAGATTTATCTTAATTAATTATCTGCTCCCCGCAGCGATCTGCGGGGAGTTTTTTTGTGCTTATTTTCGGAGCGATTTTAAACATTTGTGTCAGAAAAAAGGGCTTTTTTAGCCATAAATGACACTTATGTCTGCAGACATAATATCGTATAAAGTATTCACATTTTTCTTGCAACCAAACATTATTGAACAAAATTGCGACAGTTTTTTATTCTTTATTGTCCACATGGTGACACAGACGTCTGTGGAAAAAACCGAGTTTTTCGCGTTATTTCTATATAAAGTTATCCACATACTATGACATCAAAAAAAGTAACGACTCTGTCGTCAGAAAATTTTTGTATACATAACACAAGATACCTACCCTTTTCGTCAGATTTTCGGCTCGTCCTCCTCCATGTCGGGCTTTTTAGGAAATCATGAGTTATTTTAATCAATGCCGCTTGTTTACTGCATTCTTTATTTGCATAATTTCATCGCCTCTTCTTCCTTTTTTCACGCATTTCAGACTGCCTGCATACAGCGGATAACATCCATAATATGCATATCCGTTCCGTCCGATCAGGTCGTCCCGAGGCGACATTTTTACCCCGGATTTCGGGATGAAAACGAGGGAACCGTTAGCACGGGATTGAGTTTCCGAGTGCCTAAAAAATCGGCAATTTACATAGTTTTCGGGGCAAAAAGTTTTATATATTTTTTCCTTTAAAACTGGGGGTTAATGTATTAAAATGGTCTTACGCATCTAAAGCGATTCCCATCCCGAAAGGAGCAGGACATGAGTAAAAAATTTGGTAAATTCCTCTTTGGAACCGTTGTTCTCGGAACAGCCGCTGCAGCTGCAGCATACTACTATTATCAGAAGAAGAACGAGGAGCCCGTTGTATTAAATGCAGATGACGAACCCGCTGAGGCGCCCAGACGCAGTTATACATCCCTTGACGATATTTCCGAAGTAGCCAAGAAGTTCACCGAATCAGCCAAGGAAACGGCTGGTAAGGTATCCAAGAGCGCTAAGGAAGCTTATACCAAGGTAAAGGACAGATTCCAGGCTTCTGATGATCTTGATGACCTGTTCGAGGATCTCGAGGATGATGAAGATGAAGAGGACGATTTCACTCCCCTTTCGGAAACAGCCAAGGACGTAACCGAGGCTGCTGAAGATGCCGATAAGACCGTAGAAGAGTTCTTCGATGATTCCGATGCTGCCGAGGGAACATCCGAAGAGGTAAAGAAATAATCAAACAACTACAACTCCGATTTTGGTAGCAAAAAAACCTCATCTCCACGTGGAGATGAGGTTTTTTCTATCTGTAAACCATCATTGTTTTATTTTGGCGAGTTCTTCCTTCAGTTCTCTTACCTTGTCCTTCATTCTGGGCTTGGCTGAAGGGGAAGAAAGGATTCCTGCCACCATCCTGCTACAGGTAGGGTAATCTTTAAGGTGGAATGCCAGGTTTGCCAGAAGATAATCCAGCGTTACCGAATCCATGCCGGCAATAGGCACATCCTCGGAGCTTCTTGCCTCTATGAAGCCGTTATAAGCATTGGAATGATACTCTGCTTCCTGCTCCGTAAGAGTCTTGATAAGCTCGGTAAAATCGCCTTCCTCGGCCTCCAAAAACTCTCTGTAGCTTCTGAGGAGCCATGCAGTCTTAAGACATATGAAGGCTTTTTCACTTGCTTTGGAACGCTTTACGACCGCACATGCAAGGGCAATCTTGTATCTTTCCAAAGCCTGCTCGAAGCTGTATGTATCTTCATTGTACTTGGTGAGAACTATGTTGGAGGTGATGTTTTCCTTGATAAGTCTGGCCTGAGTGGGAAGTACGGCTCCATGATATCTTGTAAGAGTCGCATATCCGCAGGTGGGACACAGGACAACATCATATTTCTCGGCAACAAAGCCTCCCTCATAGACAAGACGGAGATCAAAATCCGGTTTCTTGATCTTAGCTTTACCGGTTTTCATGATCTTGGCCGTAAAGTCATGATCGCAGACAGGACATTTGTATGCCTTATCATAGATAAAGTCGGTTTCTTTGAATTCGGGAACTTCGGGGGCTTTCTTTTCCTGCTTGGCAGGTGCTTCCTTCTTTTCCTTACCGAATATGTCCATATTTTCAAGATTGCCTAAGCCAAGGCTCTCAAGCCCCGATAAAAGACCTGCCATTTCTTTCCTCCGATGATCTATCCCTATTTTGCGGGAAGAGTAAATGAGCTCTTAAGTCCTACGATACGGTTAAATACAAGATGATCCTCGGTGGAATCCTTGCAATCGACCGTGAAAAATCCGTTTCTTACGAACTGGAATCTGTCAAATGCCTTAGCCCCCTTAAATGCAGGCTCAAGCTTACAATCCTTGCATACTTTAAGCGAATTGGGATTGAGGTTGATGTTTCCTTCCTCATCATATACCCCCTTCTCTTCGTCTACAAGGTTCTCGTACAATCTTACGTCGGCATTGATCGCACTCGAAGCGGGTACCCAGTGAATGGTGCCTTTGACCTTACGCCCGTCGGGAGAATTACCGCCCTTGGTCTCGGGATCGTAGGTACAGTGTACTACGGTAACGTTGCCTGCTTCATCTTTTTCACAAGAAACAGCTGTTACGTAATAAGCATTCATCAGTCTGACTTCATTTCCGGGGAAAAGTCTGAAATACTTCTTGGGAGGCTCTTCCATAAAGTCATCTCTCTCAATATAAAGCTCTCTTTCAAAAGGAACTGTTCTGGTTCCGAGAGCTTCATTCTCGGGATTGTTGGAAGCGGTTACTTCCTCAACCTGACCTTCGGGATAATTATCGATGACCAGCTTGATGGGATCAAGGATCGCCATATATCTGGGAGCATCTGCCTTCAGGTCTTCTCTGATACAATACTCAAGTGCCGCATAGTCTGCGGAAGCCTGAGATTTGGATATTCCGCAGAGCTCAACGAACTTTCTGATGGATGAAGGGGTAAATCCTCTTCTCCTGAGAGCTGCGATGGATACAAGTCTGGGATCGTCCCATCCGTCTACGGTTCCGTTCTCAACAAGCTTCTTGATATATCTCTTACCGGTAACAACATTGGTAAGATACATCTTGGCAAACTCGATCTGTCTGGGGGGATTGGGATACTCAAGCTCCTTAACAACCCAGTCATAAAGAGGTCTGTGATCTTCGAATTCAAGTGTGCACAGTGAGTGGGTGATTCCCTCTTCCGCATCCTCAATGGGATGAGCGAAATCATACATGGGATAAATGCACCACTTATCACCGGTTCTGTGGTGAGCCATGTGGGCTACACGATAGATAACCGGATCTCTCATATTGATATTGGGAGAAGCCATATCGATCTTTGCTCTTAAGGTCTTCTCTCCGTCGGCAAATTTGCCTTCCTTCATTTCTTCGAAAAGCTTAAGGTTCTCTTCTACGGATCTGTTTCTTCCGGGATCGTCCTTGCCGGGGGTGTCGAAGGTACCTCTGTACTCTCTTACCTCATCAGCGGTCAGATCGGAAATATAAGCTTTACCCTTTTTGATAAGCTTTACCGCTCCTTCGTACATCTTGTCAAAATAATCCGATGCGAAGAAGAGTCTGTCCTCCCATTCGGCACCGAGCCAAGCAACATCCGCCTTAATGGACTCGACAAACTCGGTCTTTTCCTTGGTGGGGTTGGTATCATCAAATCTGAGATTGAATTTTCCGCCGTACTCCCTGGCCATGCCTGAATTAAGGATTATACTCTTGGCATGTCCGATGTGAAGATAACCGTTGGGCTCTGGAGGAAATCTTGTCATTACATGATCAAATCTTCCCGTAGCAAGATCATTGTCTATCTCCTGCTCGATGAAGTGTCTTGAGCGCTTCTCTTCACCTTCCGGATTTTCGGTTCTAATGTCAGTATCTGCCATTTCATAACTCCTGATATTATACTTGAAACGCCCAGATTTAGGCGTTTCAAGTTTGATGTTGAGTGTTATTTAATGATGGAAAAGTCTGATTCCGGTGAAGCACATTACCATATCGTACTTGTCACAGGCCTCGATGACTATATCATCTCTCTTGGATCCGCCGGGCTGAGCGATGTACTTAACACCGCTCTTGCGTGCTCTCTCTACATTGTCAGCAAAGGGGAAGAATGCATCGGAGCCGCAAATAACATCTGTATTTTTAGCAAGCCATGCTTTCTTTTCCTCTCTGGTAAATACGGGAGGCTTCTCAGCGAAGATGGTCTGCCAGGTTCCCTCTGCAAGTACGTCCTCGTACTCATCTCCGATGTAGAGGTCGATGGCATTGTCACGGTCAGCTCTCTTAATGGTGTCAAGGAACTTAAGTCCGAGAACCTGAGGGCTCTGACGAAGGAACCAGTTATCTGCCTTGCTTCCCGCAAGTCTGGTGCAGTGGATTCTGGACTGCTGTCCTGCGCCGATACCGATAGCCTGTCCGTCCTTTACATAACACACGGAATTTGACTGAGTATACTTAAGAACAATGAGGGAAACCTTCATATCTGCAAGAACGTCTGCAGGGATGTTCTTATTCTTAGTTACAATATTTCCGGGAAGAACTTCATCGGCATTAAGCTCGTTTCTGCCCTGTTCGAAGGTAATTCCATACACCTGTTTTCTTTCGAGCTCGGCAGGCTTATAGTTCTCATCGATCTGAATGATGTTATAATTGCCGCTCTTCTTAGCCTTTAAGATCTCAAGAGCTTCAGGCTCATATCCGGGAGCAATTACTCCGTCAGATACCTCGGGCTTAATGAGCATTGCAGTGCTTACGTCACATATATCTGAAAGAGCGATAAAGTCTCCGAAGGAGCTCATTCTGTCAGCGCCTCTTGCTCTTGCATATGCACATGCAAGGGGGCTGAGCTCAGCCTTCTCATCTACCCAGTAAATCTTCTTAAGTGTATCGGAAAGAGGACGTCCAATAGCTGCACCTGCAGGTGATACATGCTTAAAGGAGGTTGCTGCGGGAAGACCGGTAGCCTGCTTTAACTCTTTAACAAGCTGCCATCCGTTAAAAGCATCCAGGAAGTTGATGTATCCGGGCTTACCGTTAAGAACGGTAACAGGGAGGTCGCTTCCATCCTCCATAAAGATCCTTGAGGGCTTCTGATTGGGGTTACATCCGTACTTAAGCTGAATCTCGCTCATTCTTTCATACTCGCCTTAAAAAGGCGTCCTTTCTGTGAAAAATAAACTACGTACTACGAAACTTGATTATATCATAAGAAAGCCCGTCCTAAAAGAGCCAAAGGGGACGGTTCTTACCGGATAAGTAAGAACCGTCCCCACTGAAAGGAACGTGTTTTGGGTAATCAGAGTTTTTTGGCGGCTCTCTACGTTGGGGTCTAACTTTGGGGTCTGTGTTGGTGCACGACCCCAAAAAACTTTTGGAAACCCCAATAAACTTTGGAGACCCGTCATGTTCAATCGACAAAACAGGTGCAGCCCCACTGTAATACATTCATCTAGAAAGTTATTTGCAAATTATAGTATTAATCAATGAATCTCATTACTCAAATATTCTTTAGTATATTCTGTCTCTTCAATTATCAATTGACCATTTTCATGTCTGACTATCAGAGTTACTTTGGGCATTGTCTCCAAATCATTAGCTAAACCATTAGGTTTTACATCACTAGGTTGTGCAAATGCGCATTCATTACATGATAAATTGAATCTTTGCGACTTCAATTTCTCAAGTGAGAAGTTATGTTCTAAGCAAAAGGGTGTCACATATGCAATCGCTAATGCCTTTTGTAGTTCTTTCTCAATTTTTCTTTGACTCATTTTTTCCATATATATCAGTCTCCAATCTCAAATACACTATAATTGCCATGACTATCTAAAATTACACTTTGAGTTTGATTAAATTGCTCCAACTGTAATTACACTAACATTGTGTTGACGATATATTAAAAGCATAAAAATGTGGGAGCTGCATATAATTAGACAATTAAATGCTTTATCACATGCCAATATTTCCCAATAATTGAGTAATCAACTCAATATGCTCCCTAGTCTTGACAATCTTCAGATTTGCCACATCCTCTTTGCCGCCAATTCCCAGCAAAGGAACAAATCCATAACACTCATCATGTTCGAGCGTTCCTAAACGTTTTGCTGCCAAATCATACATGGATAGTTGAAAGTATTCATCCAAATAACGATTGTCAGTTAAAGCAGTCAAAAAGAGAGGAATACCTTTTGATATAATATTAAAAGATCCATACATATATTTAACAAGTCCAATATACCCTCCCTCTTCATAGGTTATTATATCTCCAAATACCGATACAAAAATGGGGACAGCAATATTGCCTCTAAAATATGTATCCAACACCAATTGTTGATAATCATTAGGATTTATAATTCTCAAATATCCATCTAACAATTCTCCAAAGCCATACTCTTTCCATATGGAAATTAATTTATTAGGTAATAAGCTTTCATACTGATTAACTAATTCATCACCGATCTTTTCGCCTTTAATAAACATATGCGTCATATTATTTTCCTCGATATGTCAAAATCACATTTAGATACGTTTTCCTCCGGAAATGCCCTGATTTCTCCAGTCCAAGAAAATAATACATTTTGGTCCATCCCATTTACATAATCGATCACGTGGGTCCCTTCATGTACAACGTCACTTATAATAGTGGGTGAACTTCTCCTATCCCTAACTATTTGTTTTATATTCGCATTCACCGCTTTACCCTCAACGAATTTCTATCCTCCGGAATACAGCCATTATTCATAATATATTTCACATCCCAATATTACCAACTAATTGTGTTATCAATCCAATATGCTCTCTTGTTTTGACAATTTTTAAATTGGATACGTCTTCCTTTCCACCAAGTCCTAATAACGGAACAAATCCATAACACTCATCATGGTTGAGCTTGCCCAAACGTTTAACCGCCGAATCAAACATAGATAATTGGAAGTATTCGTTCAGAAAAAAATCATCTGATATGTCTTCAAGAAAGAATGGGAATCTTTTGGAGATAAGGTTAAAAGTTCCATTTTTATAATTTACCTTTCCAATATAGTCACCATCCTCATAAGTTAATACATCTCCAAATGCAGTAACTAAAATAGGAACTGATATATTACCCCGAAAATATGTATCACGTATCAGCTGCTGATAATCATTAGGATTTATAATCCTTAAATATCCATCCAGCAACTCTCCAAAACCATACTCTTTCCAAATAGCAATCAACTCTTTAGGCAATACGGCTTCATACTGCTGAATTAATTCATCACTGATCTTTTCGCCTTTTATAATCATTTGATCCACATCTTTCTCCTGTATATGTCAAAAACACATTTTGTTATATTACCAAATTCAACTTTGTAATTATCCATAGATGCAGTGGGAGGGCAGTGGCTTTTCAGGTGATAATATAAAAAGAAACAAAAATGAATCAATTATATCTAGTCATTTCACAAAACTCTTTAAAACAATTAAATAATTCTTTCTTTTTTGCAACACACTGAATCCACTCTTAACCCTGCAAGTGATAAATTATGTTCTAAACAAAAAGGAGTAACATATGCATTCGCCAACGCTTTTTGTAGTTCTATCTCCATTTTTCTATGAGTCATTTGTTCCATATATTTCAGTTTCTACTCTAAAAAACACTGTAATTAGGAGCCTACAAAGACGATACCTTTAGAACACCATTTTCTTACATCCCGCTACCGAATCACACTTAAGCAAATGCTAAATATGTATTTGAGGATTATAGTACTGATTAACTTTCTCAATTGCCGCGTTCTTATCATCTTCAGATAATGTATCTAAAAAATCAAATTTACCGTCATTTAAAGAAAAATAGTCACTAAACAGGCTCTCATTTTCAACTAGCTTCTTTAATTCCGCTCCCCACGAATAACTGACATTAACAAGTAAAGGTTTAAATGAAGTTTTTCTTCCTTCAGCGATCCACCGACTCCTCTGATACTGTAGTTTCAACCAAGATAGGATTTTTACTACAACCACATTTAAATCATCGATACTAATCTCTAAATCCGATGTAATCAGAATAGATTTATCTCTATACTTCCAATAATCAAGTAACGCATCTATAATTTTCATTCTTACTCCTTTCACCGAGGATAGTTTGCCCATATGTGAATCATCATATCCCCTCCTGGAACAAAAAGTTTAAAATCTCCCAAGCTGGTATAATCAGGCAATCCAAGATTATTCATTCCTGCCACAAAGTAATCTCCGCTTGGAGTAGCCCACAAATAATCTGTAGGTGCATAAACCTCTACATTTAATCTATTTGCCAGATTTTGTGCATATCCATCATCTAATGATCCCGTATTAAATGATAAAAGTCTAATTCTCTGTCCATTAAAAACACTAGAATTTTCAATCAATTGGGCTGCAGTGCGATGATCAACTATAATATGTTGCCCATTATGAGTAATTTGAATTCCATACGGTGTTCCATGTACAATAACGTCATAACATCCATTCTATTGCGTATCTGTCCCTCAGCATCTAAGAATAATTAAGAATCGAACATTCAGATTTCAAAACATCAATCGTCCCTACTACGATAACCTGTATCTATAATGCTATTCCGCTATAATCGGTTAAAGATATAAAAAAGAATCATTGCATTTCCAACTCATATCTTAAATGTGCTAATTCGATATCACTCATATTCTCTACACATATCTCGGCAATTTCATTACTATCTGATAGGCCAATATAAACCCGGTCTATTTTGTAATAATGAAAACCTTTTTTTTCTGACAGAGATATTTTCACTCCATTAGAATACAAAATAGCTTTAAACACATTACATGCAACATCATTACTAGGAATAATGACATCCGATTCTGTATAATCGTTTATAGATAGCTTTTCTTCGTTCTCATAATATTCCTTACATAATAATAATGTAATTATATTAATTGTCCTGTTATGAGTGCCAACAGCTACCTCCAACACGGACGTATCTTTTTTGTAATACTTTATATATTCATATCCTTCAAAATCATTACCCACAATTATTTTTAAGGGAATATATTCTTCTAATTGTATATCTATCGGATACGGCATAATATTTTCCTGTATATGTATTAATTATTTTGTGAAATTTAGAATTCTATTCTAAAATCGCAAAAAGGGGACGGTTCTTACCGGCTAAGTAAGAAACATCCCCACGATTCATCAAGTCACTTCTTAAGTTGTAAAAATAATATCATCTGTTCAGTTCTCTAATGTGCTCATCAAATCCACAATCCAACGGAACGACTATCTTAGTTTCAATGCCTCTCTTTCCGGGCACGGCATAATATCTTCCGGAAAACTTTCTCTTCAAAGGGCGGCACTTTTCAAAATAGATATAATTCATACCCTCAGGAAAAGCCTCGTTACGGATTACCGCATTAGCTATTTTTTTCTGAAACTCTTCGTCGTGGATCATGGTACTGAATGCCTGAGCGTTTTCTTTTTTCTTGGACGTTCTGGCAGCATCAGCAGCCATTTGATCCAATTCACGCTGTCTCCGGGTCTTAATACCATATTCATTTTTGATTGACATCGCTGCAGCGGAGGCTGTTCCTCTGGATAACAGATCATAGCCTTCCACAAACAGGTATCCGGTGTGAGTTTCCTGAGTGTTCTTGTCGGAAAGAGATAATTCCTGTAGGAAAGAAGCATTAAGTGCAAGATTAAACTTATCCTTTTTGCTCTTGGTCGAGAAATAAATCCCTGAAAAAACAAAGCCTACGAGCCAAAGTATCGCCCATAAAGGCACATCTTCTCCATCTGGCAACAGTACAGTCATTAACTTGACTTTAGAACCGAGAATTGCAAAAACACAGGGGAAAACAAATATCCACAAAAGACAAAAAGCTACCAGCAATTTATCGATAAGTGGTTCTTTCTTCTCGCTCATATCAAGTCCTAAAAAGGATCTTACATATGAAATGTCATATTGTGCACGAATCGAAGGGTCCAGCATCAATTGCCTCACTTTCTGAAACTATTCTCTTTCAACTATCTAAGATATATCAAAGCCATTTGTCTAAAGTCTAAAAGATAATCACGTTTACCGTTCATTAATACAGTCATCCTGTTTTCACTGAATTGGTACAAACAGGCTTATGAGCTGGTTGATTTTTTCTTCAGTTTCAGCCTGAACTGTAACAGTAGCACAATACCCGTCCCGTATTAAAAATACCATAACCAGGTTCAGTTCAGTTCCATCGTAATCTCCGGCTACTTTAATGCAGTAAGTATCCTCTCCAAGAAAAGTTACCTGTGTTTTTTCACAGACAAGATCTTTGTAACCCTGCCTTTCATACGACTCTGTCATAATAGGAACTGTTTCATCGATACGCGACTCTACATCTTCCATGGTAAGATCATCAGCCATTTTGGACAATATCACCGTCGAATAGTTATGCATCATGGTGTCGGAATAGACAAATTCCACCAACTGATTGTAGGAATCAAGTGTTTCCGTGATGGTTTCTTCATCGAGATGAGCACTGCTTGCGTTCCCGGTATAACCTATGATTTCATCGGATAAGTATCTGTAACCGGGATATGGCAGGGAACTAATTCCAAAGAACTCATTTATATAGATGTTATTTTCATCTACATAACCGGCTACTCCACGCTGTTTCATATACTCGGAGTTTTCCGTCTCATCAGCAGCGATTGTTTCTGCTTCTTCGTCTATATCATCTTCCGGAGCTGCTTCTGTATCATCTTCAGTAAAGTCTTCCGCCGAAGTATCTATTTCAGATGTATTTGATGATGTATTTGCAGGTGCAGTCCCTCCGGAACATGCGGTTAGACATAAAGCCATAATGATTGATAACGAAATCAAAACTTTCTTTTTCATAAATACAAGTTCTCCATAATCCGGTTATATAATTAGACTATCAAGGTATTAATTAAGGGACTGCACCGGCTATCTCGCTCTTTAGGAGTGAGTCAGTCGGAACCGTCCCTAATAACTCCAAGATTCGTTTCCAATTTTACATGTGTATAAAGAAACGTGTCAAGTGATGCATGTAATGAGTTTCCGTATAACGATACTTATAAGAGACATATTTTAGTGTGAAATATATTCTTTGAAAAACTTACACTCATCGTCATTACATTTCTTCGCTTCGGGCAGACGCACATTGCAATGGAATACATGATGCAGCGGATCCTTATCACTTCCGTAATATCTGTAGCAGAAGGGAACACCGTTTGCGGTAAGTGCCTCTACAATGTACTTGGCCTGATCCTTGATGAAATCTCCGGGACATGTCATGACAAAGGCAGGCGGGAACTTGGGATTAACATATCTGTCGCCGCTTACCAGTTCCATTTCTTTCTTGGTGCCCTTTTTCGGAAGAAGTTCCCTGATAACGGCCTTTGCGTTGGAATCCTGATCCATGTCCTTGCCAAGGTCATATTTACCACAGTTAAGTGCTACGGCATTCAGATGTATTCCTTTCGGAAGGGATAGCTTAGCCTTTGGAAACTGTGCTTTGAAATCCTTACGGCAATCGGGATTGGTTACCAGATCCGAGAAGCTTGTAAGAAGGAGTGCTCCCGCAGAGTCTCCCACTGCAAAAATGTTATCAAGATCAAATCCGTACGCATCCGCATGAGAATAGATGAATTTAAAAGCCAGGCAAATGTCTTCAAGCTGTGCGGGATATTTATATTCGGGAGCAAGTCTGTATGAAAAGTTCACCACGGCAAAGCCGCGTCCTGCCAGGCTCATTCCATAGAACTGATATACATCTTTGTCTCCGTAGACCCATGCGCCTCCGTGAATGACCGCTATGACAGGAAGCTTGCCGGATACTTTTTTCGGGCGGTATACATCAAGCAGATTCCATACAGTGTGAGGACCGTATGATATATTATCAAAACGGATGATGTTCTTGGGAGTCTTAAGTCCCACATCTCTTTTCCTGTCAGAATCTCCAAATGCCTTACGGATCATATCACTGAATTCGGACATATATCCTCCATATACAAAAAGAGTCAGAGAGAAGATTCTCCCTGACTCGAAAGCATTATTTATTTGCGTTGATGATCCTTGACTCGGTAGCGCCGGTCTCGATATCAATGAATCTGACAAAGAGTGATACTCTGTTATCACGGTTGAGTGAATCCCAGATCAGAAGTGAGAAATCATCGATATCTCCGGAAATCTTGACGAGCTCGGGCTCTCCTTCAAAGCTGGGAAGGGGATCACCGTCATGCTTGTATGTGTGAATGAAATGTCCCTCACCCGCAACAGGCTTGCCGTAAGAGTAAGTGCAGTGGATAGGTCTTTCCTCGGTTCCGTCCTCACTCTTGATGATGGACATCTGATAATCATAATTTCCTGCGTGTACATTGAGCACTGCTGAAATTCTGGGTGTGTAATTGGGAGCATCGGGCTCAAATGTACGGCTTCTTAAGGACTGCTCAAAGGTAAATCCCTTATCGAGACCGTTTCTGACGGTGTCGGTCTGATCTCCGTTGGTGACGATGGTTGTGTGACCGTCAACTCTTACGGGATGATAGATGATCAGGCTGGGGTCGCTGAGCTTGCTCATATCGAAAGGTCTTGTTTCGATACCGTTGTCTTCGGGAACTTCTACAAAGATACGGTTTCTGCTGTTAACACTTCTGCCCATTATGAAATATGCGCATACGGCGTATTTTCCGTCAGCGCTGAGTCCCGCTACGATGCCTCTGCCGGGATATGAATTTTCTCTCAAACTTGATTCCAGTGACATATTACCCTCCTATAGATCAATTGCCTTTTGTTTCCAAAACGTACTTTTTTTCAAATTCCTGTCTGACAAGCGGCTTATCGAAATAATATCCCTGGATGTATTTGATCTTCATTCCGTCAAGCTTATCAAGCTGGTCTTTGTTCTCAATACCTTCGACACATATCTTAACACCGATGGTTTCCGCAAGTTCGGCAACCATTCTTACGAATGACTGGGCATATGCATCCGTATCCAGATCTCTTACAAAACTCTGATCGACCTTGATTATGTCGAAAGGTATTTCTCTAATGTGGTTGAGCGATGAATAACCCGTTCCGAAATCATCCAGCGCTATCGTACATCCGAGGGCCTTGATCCTGGTAAGGATCTCTATCATCCTCGGCATGTCATTGATTGCAAGGGACTCGGTAACCTCAAGGCACAGATGCCGGGGATCGATGCCGGTCCGCTTGATTGTCTCTTCGACCGATTCAACTATATCATTCTGCAACAGCTGGACCACGGAGAGGTTGACATTAACCTTGTAATCCAGGCCGTATTTTTCATTCCATTCCCTGCAGTTCTCACACGCTTTTTCAAGTACGTGTCCGCCGATGGGATTGATGAGTCCGAGATATTCGGCAAGAGGGATAAAATCGGAAGGGGATATGAATCCCATCTTATTACTGTTCCATCTTACAAGAGCCTCGGCTCCGGCACAGAAAGGTTTGCCGTTTTCCACATCTATGATGGGCTGGTAATAAACTTCGAATTCCTTGTAACCGGTGGAAGAAGCGTCTCGCATGTTCTTCTCCATGTCAAGACGTCTGCCGGAATAGGTCTCCTGATCGTCGGTATATTCCGTAATGCGGTTCTTGCCGGACTTTTTGGAAGAGTACATGGCAATATCCGCTTTCTTGAGAAGGTCCAGAACATTATCACCGTAATCGGGGAAAGTAACGGTTCCGATACTGGCGGTGCAATAGTACTCGATCTCCTTGATGATCCAGGGTGATGAAAATACCTTTACCACACACTCCTTGATCTCTTCAAAATGTTCATATGCCTCAGGAGGGATCAGTATAACAAATTCATCGCCGCCCATACGGTAACAGAAATTCTCAACTCCCGTTATCTTCTGAAGTGAGCCCGAAATCTCCTTGAGCAATACGTCTCCGTACTGGTGACCCAGACCATCGTTGATATGCTTAAAATCATCAAGGTCTATGAAGATTACCGCTCCGCTCTTGCCGGAAAGTCTTGCCTCATCAACAAGTCTTGCCAGATCCTTCTCGCAGCACATACGGTTATAAAGACCCGTGAGGAAATCGGTAAACGCCTGTTGCTCTATTTTACGCTGATATAGCCTTCTGTCGGTTACGTCATAAAGCGAATGGAGCATTGCGGGAGATCCGTCCACCCATTCCACTCTCTTATACATAAGATCAAACCAGCGTCTGGATTCGGGATAATATATCTCAAACGATCCGTTAACGGGATTAGAGAAATCACCTTTGGAAATTATCTCCTGAAGATCTCCCTCCTGCCAGTCCGCACCGAATGTATCTATGAGCATTCTGTTGGCAAAGAGAACCTTACCCGTTGTTTCCTGAGTCAGATATACGCAGCATCCCACATTATCTAAGATCTCGGTAACTGATCCGGAATATCTGGAGATCGTACCGTACATAAGTCTGGATTGAATGATGCTCTGCATGATCCTTACGGCATCACCCGCAAATCTGATCTCATCCATATCCCAGTTATGTCTGTGCGCTCTGTGAACAAAAAACGATATGAAAGTTCCCTCACCGTTCTCGCGTACCAAGAGAGGGAAATACATAAACGATTTAATGTCGTATTTTCCGACATTATAAATTCCGGGCTGCTTATCGATTGCCTCGGAAGATATGATCAAAGGTCCGTCATTTTGAGGAATGTCACTGAGTGAGATTTCAAAAACAGAATCAAATCCCGTATTTGCCAAAGGCGCATCATATCTGGCTACAACATCAATTCCTCTGTCACTGAGTCTGAATACTCCGCCGAAATCAACACCCAGAAAAGCAGAGGTAAGACTGACCCACTTACGAAAGACTGACTCAATTCCTTCATCGGAATCAAGAAGTTCCAGGATGTTCTTGGTAGTCTCAAGTATCCTGATGGAAGAATCATCACATTCTCCACTGTATAAACGATCGGGACTGATCTCATCTTCAGGGGTAGTCCTCAGATAACTTTCGGTGGTAGCCTTCATAAAATCAAGGAACTGGGCGAATTTATCGCTCCTGAAAGCACCGGGAGCCGTAACAAGAGCCGTCATGAACATCTTTCCCGCAGGCTTGATGCTTACCACACCGACGCGGACCATTCCGTCTTCACTGTCTTCTATACTCTGGATACAGATGTCCTCCGGTGAATCGTCGCGGACATTATCCAGCATCTGATCGAGGTATTCACTTCCGAGCAGTTGGGAAACAGCGCTTCCCGAGATATGGTCATTACTTATGGAGGATATGGGAGAACGGTTCAGATCGAGCATGACGCCGCTAACCCCGACGAAGGAGCATATCAGATCCTGTATCATCTGAAGTTTTTCCTTGTCTATTGTCCTGACTCCGACCATAGTAACCTCAAAAAACGCTTTCCGAAGACTAAAACCTCACAACTTCAATGTATAAAATATACCATATTTCAGGGTCAATTAAAAGGAAATGACATGGTGCAAAACATAGAAAAAGCGGCGGATTTTAACCCGCCGCTTATATAATCACACTAAATACTTTATCATGCTAAAACGCATCAGCCGTCCACCGAATAGTTGGGAGCTTCCTTGGTGATGTGAATGTCATGAGGATGGCTCTCCTTAAGAGATGCAGCAGAGATCTTAACGAATCTTCCGTTCTCTGTAAGAGTGGGGAGATCCTGTGCTCCGCAGTATCCCATACCGGCTCTGAGCCCGCCGAGAAGCTGGAATACGGTATCTTCAACAAGTCCCTTGTAAGCAACTCTTCCTTCAACGCCTTCGGGAACAAGCTTCTTGGCATTTTCCTGGAAATATCTGTCCTTGCTGCCGTTTTCCATGGCTGCAATGGATCCCATTCCGCGGTATACCTTGTATTTTCTTCCCTGATAAAGCTCGAACTCTCCGGGGCTCTCCTCGCATCCTGCGAAAATAGAACCCATCATACAAACGCTTCCGCCTGCTGCAAGAGCCTTGGTTACGTCGCCTGAATACTTGATACCGCCGTCAGCGATGATGGGAATACCGTATTCTTTGGCAACCGCATAGCAGTTCATGATGGCAGTGATCTGAGGAACACCGATACCTGCTACGACTCTGGTAGTACAGATGGATCCGGGTCCGATACCAACCTTGATGGCATCTGCGCCGGCTTCGATAAGAGCCTTGGTAGCCTCGCCGGTAGCGACGTTACCTGCAACGACCTGAAGATCGGGATATTTTTCCTTGATCATCTTAACGCAATTGATAACGTTAAGAGAATGTCCGTGAGCGGAGTCAAGAACAATGACGTCTACCTTGGCATCTACAAGAGCGGCAACTCTGTCGAGAACATTGGCGGTAATTCCTACGCCTGCTCCGCAAAGGAGTCTTCCCTGCTCATCCTTGGCAGCATTGGGATATTTGATGGTCTTCTCGATATCCTTGATGGTTATCAGACCCTTAAGATTATAATCATCGTCTACGATGGGGAGCTTCTCTTTTCTGGCTTTTCCGAGGATCTCTTTAGCTTCCTCGAGAGTAACTCCTTCTTTGGCAGTGACAAGATTCTCGCTTGTCATGCACTCTTTGATCTTCTTGGAGAAATCTGTTTCGAATTTAAGATCACGGTTAGTGATAATACCTACAAGCTTGCGGCCTTCGGTAATGGGAACGCCCGAAATACGGAACTTGCCCATAAGATCGTTGGCGTCTGCAAGGGTATGATCAGGGCTCAAGAAGAAGGGATCGCTGATAACTCCGTTCTCCGATCTCTTAACCTTATCTACCTCATCTGCCTGAGCTTCAATGGACATATTCTTATGAATAATGCCGATACCTCCCTGTCTTGCCATTGCGATGGCCATACGATGTTCGGTAACAGTGTCCATGCCCGCACTCATAAGTGGAATGTTGAGTCTGATCTTCTTGGTGAGGTTAGTGTGAAGGTCTACCTGATTAGGAATGACTTCAGAGTAAGAAGGGACCAGAAGCACGTCGTCAAATGTGATACCGTCTTCAACTATCTTTGCCATGATCTTCCTTTCCGCAGCGAATCTGCTAATGATTTTTAATGATTAAAAAAAGAAAAATTTTAAAGATATTATCATCACCCAAAATAAATGTCAAGGAAGTTTTTTATCCCGTTTAAGGTAAAAAACTTCCTTGACTCAGTTAATCAATATTCACTGAAGATCCTGGGGCATTTACTCTTAAGAATCTTGATCATTTCCTCGTCCAGCGAGAATAGGATCTTTCGATTCCCTTCGTAATACATAACGAATTTTTTAAGTCCGTTATTCTCCTCCGCACAGCTGTAATCGGTAACTTTCCCGTTTACCTTGCCGTAGTTATCGAGCTTGGAACTCTTCTCCGGCGCAAAAACCTGGGCTTTATCCAGACTAAGGGTCTCAGCATGTTTTCTGCGTTCCTTGTTGAAGACCTTGTCTATGGAAAGTTCTTTTTCCAGATACAGGTACTCATATTCCACATCAGTGAAAAGCGATGAAAAATACGTTCCTACGCCGAATGCAACTCCCAGAACCATCACAACCATATTTCCGAGAAGGAGGGCACCGATAAGGGTAATGACTGCCAGTATGAACAGAACCACCTTTAAAACCTTCGCTATGGTATTGGGCTTACCCTTTACCAGAAATTCATAATATCCCTTATCCATAAAAATGCCTGTCCTCCCAAATATCTTTAGCGATCACATTAATAGCTGTAGGTTGAAAGTGATGAACCGTTTGTTGAGCTCGCAAATCTGATGTATTCGATGCGGCTTGCGATCTTAAAGCTCTCTTTTCCGTTGTAGAAGCAGAGCTTTTCACCTGCAACATAGATAATCTTCTTGTCGGAGTAGTATCTGACATCCCAGAGAGAATCTACCTCACCGAGTTTTACGATCTCTTCTCCCGCTGCATTGTAAAGAGTAGCCTTTCCCTTTTCATCGTAGAAGATCACGTTTCCGTTATCATATACGAATCCGGACTTGTAAAGGCTGACATTCTTCACAACCTTGGAATTATCCTTGCCGTCAAAGATATAGAGATCACCGGTCGCTCCGTCATCGGAAATATTCTTAATGAAGTAAACCTTACCGTTCTTGTATCCGGCAATAAGTTCTGCTTCGTCATCAAACTTGGAATCCTGCTCAAGAGAAGTTCCGTTCATAGCGTAAAGGATGTACTCGGACTTATCCTCATCCTCGATCTGGACAGCAACACGAGAGTCGGTAGCAGATCCGCCAATGCTTCTGATCATTCCGCTCTCACCGAGAGAAAGATCTGCATCCTTACCGATTGCGTAGAAGATCTCGCCATAGTCATTAGCCGCGGAATATCCGAAGAGCTGATCGTATGCATCATATGCATATGATATATCATCAATGCTAAGCTTCTCGATCGAATCGGAATCAGCCTGATGATAGAAAGCAATGGGAGTATCAAGACCGATATAAGCATATTTAACATCCTTGCACTCGCTTACGATCTCTTCACTCTGTCCGTCATGGAAATAATAAAGTGCTACATATCCGGGATCTACTTCGTACTCTTTGAGAGAGTCTCTGAGATAGATTCTGTTCTGGATATCGTACCAGACTTCCATATCATCATAGTACTGCTCTCTTGCCTCTGACATCTTATCGCTGTCATAGCGGTAATAAACATCTCCGGCTATGTCATAATAATATGCTTCATAGGTGTCGCTGTTATAGGTGTAGTAATAATCTACTCCGTTGTAAGTATAGGTAGAGCAGTTGCTCTCCATGTAAGCTATGGGATCTCCGTTAAACTTCTTAACGATCCTGTTGAGCTTGTAGCTGTCGAAAACATCCTCGGGATCTGCCTGAACAAATCCTGCATCGGAATCGGGATACTTAGGCTCCTCAGCGGCAGCATCGGATGATGCATAAGGATCGTCGATAAAATCGTAAACAGTTACGGTTGAAGCAACTTCTTCTGTATAGTAGAAGCCATTCGCGGTAATGGTGCCGGTTGATCCGAGTGAATCGGTAATCTCATCGGCATTTCCCTCGAAATCACAGGTAAAGAGTGACTGGATATAATTGTAATCCTCGTCATACTCTGACTTGGTATAGATCACGTAACCATCCTCTACGGAATTGATACGGTCAACCTTATCATCGAGCTCGGTAACATCTTCTCCGGTAATGCTCATATATGAAAGAGTATATCCTTCATCGGACTCATAGTCTCCGAGACAGATGACTGCCTTTTCATCATCGGTAAGATAGAAATCTTCTACATCCTTGGCAATCTCTTCAGGCTCTTTTCCGCCGTAAATGCAAAGCTTATCTTTAGAAGTGGTGTACATAAGCTTTCCGTTGGAAAGAACGGTAAAGTTGGGAATATAGACGTTGTCATCGATTACAACAACCTTGGTCTCATTCTTAGCCTTATCCTTGCCGAGCTTGGATATCTGAACGGAGCAAAGATCACCGTAATTATCCGAATCCACATCATCAAAGAAATAGATGGTCTTATTATCATCACTCCAGGTGATGAAGTTATAGGGATAATATGCGCCATTGTTAAGATCGATATCGCAGACTTCATAGATCTTGGGCTCTTTGGAAGCCGCGTCGGTGATAACGCAAAGTGTTCCCTTGGAAACATATGCTACTGCGGTCGAAGAACCGCCCCTGCTTCCCGATCCGATCAGCTTAATGCCGAGTGCGATAAGAGCGATAAGAACAACTGCTGCAACTCCTGCGATAATAAAAGGAAGGGGAGACTTTTTCTTAGTCTCGCCTGCCTGTGCCTGGGGCTGTACCTGAGGCTGAGGCTGTGCCTGAGGCTGCGCCTGAGCTTCGGGCTGAGCCTGAGTTTCAGGCTGAGCGGTGCTTTCTTCTTTCTTTTCCTCTACGGGCTTTTCCTCTGCGGGCTTCTCTTCTGCCTTGGGAGCTTCCTTAGCTTCTTCAGCCTTGGTCTCTTCCTTCTTTACTTCGACAGCAGGTTCGTCCTGCTTGGTTCCGCAAGCCTGACAGAAAACAGCGCCATCCATGAGCTCGTTTCCGCAATTCTTACACTTCATGTCTTTTCTCCTTTTCTTTCGGAACTATAAAACATATGTATTTTCCACTTTTAACGGTGAAAAGTCAATAAAACGGCGTCTATAAAACGGTTTCACGCCCATTTTAAAGCATATACAGGTAAAAAGCCGGGGGTAAGAGCGAGGTTATATACCTGATCACCGGAAAATAACCCGCAATATCAAAAAATACCGGGCAGATTGCAAAACACACGAACATGAGTACCGATACCGCCGGGAGATATTTCTCGCTTCTCTTAAAAAAGCTTACGAATACCCCGCTCCATATACAGCTGAATAACACAAAGACCACATATACAAGCAGATCACGGAAAAGCGGCACATCCCCGGGATGCAGGATCCGTATCATCACCAATCCGCAGACTGCCGGAATGATTATGGAAGATATTTCGTACAAAAACAGACTGATCGCCTTCTCTTTTCTTCCCAGCGCTTTAAAGAACCGCCCGGCCTTTCCGAAATATGAGCTTGCACTGTAAAGCCCCAGTATAAATATAAGCACCGCAGCCGTTCCCCTTATGGGATCGGAACTGTCCCTCAAAAAGTCCGTCGAAGCATCAGGGGCTGTTTCCGCCACTTCATATTCCAGGCCGAACACCTCATCACTTCCGACGTAATACTCGTATCTATCCCTCACATAATCCCTTACAAGTCCGGGATCTTCGAACAATGACTCCAGAGCAGCGTCAATCACATCTTCATTCATCACCCGGTAAAGTGCGGCAAATACGCTTTCCCTGACGGCGGGGCCTTTGGCAGAGAATGTGGAGGTGATCATTACGATCATATGCCTCGTATCCCCCGATGCGATCTTTTCTTCCATATCCTCCGGGAAAATAAAACCGCAGGCCGCCCTGCCCTTTCTGACCATCGCCCTAAGGCTCTCCTCGTCATCTGCTTCCGTATATACATAGGCTCCGCCATGCTCGGAAGAAACCTCAAGGAGTTCAAAAATCCTTTCCCCGTATTCTCCGGCTTCGTTAAGGATCAATACCTCTGAGGGTTCGGAAAGAGGAATGACCGATTCTGAAACAAGGTAAAGGGAAAAAGCGATGAGAATCATCCATATATAAGTAAAGGGACTTTTCAGCCTTGCTTTAAGGAACATGAGGAAACGGCTCAGGTATACAGACATGTGATTCCCTCCCCTCCGGCAAAAAGCAAAGCGCCCAAAATAACCTCCCTTAAGGACCCTCCGGAGAAAATGTCATTTCTCCACAAAGCCGCAGGAAGATAAGCCCCCAGATTTTCTATGGAATCGGGTAAGAATACGGAAGGAACGATGCACCCTCCGACTATGAGCATGATCATGAAAACGATCAGAAGGATGAGACCCGAATCCTCTCTGCTTCCGAGAACGGAATAGACAAGATGCGTAAATCCGCATATGCAAAAGAGAACCGGTATCACATTCCCGAAGGCTTTAAGAACGTCCAAAGCTTCAGTAAGAGATCTGCCCGCCAGAACAAAAGCTTCATTATCCGATGAAGCCATGATCCGTGATGCCGCAAGCACCACCAGCATAAATACCAGATAGATCGCAAGCAGTTGGATCATCATGACAAATAATCTTACAAATCCTTTTTTGACGGGACCTATTCCGTTTCTTTTAAGAAGATACTCAACGGATCTGCTTCTTTTTGTATACAGATAACCGAAGCCGGTACAGGTGACCATAAGTATCAAAAGACATGCGGATACGACCGCATAAGATATCAGGTCATCCACATCAAGTGAACTTTCCAGTTCCTCACCGAAAAACCTGGTGCGGTTAAGCAGTGTATCAAAAGAAAGATTTGTAAGATAATTTTCCATGTCCGTCTTACTCACATACATACCGTATGTATAGTAAGCATCCGATACGGCGTAAATTCCGCCTTCAACCGTATCGACAAGTGAAACCGAAGCTTCCAGAAGATCTCCGAAGTTTTTGAGGCCTTCCGTCATTTCTTCCGGGATCAGAATAAGAGCCGGGGGATTAACTCCCGTGTTTACGCCTTCATAGAAATTCTCAGGGAGAACTATGGCAGCTCCGTATTTTCCGTTATATACACCCTCCCGGGCATCCTGCTCATCAGTCAGTTCAAACTCGCACACCACCTTTATGGAATCCATACCTTTAAGAAGTCTTATGGCAAGTTTCGCCATATTTCCTTCTCCGGGGGTGGATACAGCTATCTTAACAGGCTCGGAAATACCAAGGCTCTGCAGCAGCGTATAAAGCGCTGCCGCAGAGCCCAGTGTAATAACAGATATGACAATAAGCGTAACCATACCGCTCATCAATGCATGAGCGGCTCTTTTAAGCTCTATTCTTATGTATTGTAAAGAATAGTTCATTCCAAAGAGTGGTTCTCACACCGACAAGTTACGACCAGATCAGAACATGTAATACAAGCTGTCAAGATCAAGCTCTTCCAGAAGCTCCATGAGTTCATCATTATCCATAAGCTCATCCATGACTTCCTCAGCAAGATCCTCAAAATCGTCCTCATCGGCAGCACCGAGATCGAACTCTTCTCCCTTAGGCTTAACGATCTCAGCCTTGGTAGAAATGGTTATGATGTACTTATCAAAATCGAGATCGTATCCGTAAGAAGAAAGATTCTCGAATTCCACAGTATAGGAATTCTTGTCAATGGTAATAGTAGCTTCGCAGGAATAAACCTCGCGGCCATACTGCTCCATTGTCATCTCTAATGCGCCGGTCTTTTTGTTGTAAGAATACTCAAATGTAAAGCTTCCATCCTCAGCCTCCATGGTGGTAGTCTGAACATCACCCTTGGTTTTTCCGGAAATGGTGAGTATAGTCTCTTCATCTCCGTCATCATTGAAGACGATCTCTACATTCTGAGCAAGGTAATCTCCGCCCTTGAGCTGGATCTCATAATACTGATCCTCATCAGAATTGGTAATGCGGATAGCCGCAGTGGTGTTACCCTTGGTGAAGATAGAAATGTAAGCTTCCTCATCCCCGTCAAGCTCATCAAGAATAGTATCAAATGCATCCTCGATATCGAGATCTTCTCCCGTAAGCTCTTCGAAGGTCTCTACAAGATCGGAATTGTTATTTGCGAATTCTTCAACGATCTCCTGATATCCGCCGATCCATCCGGCTAAGGTCTCCTCAGAGAAAGCAGCTCTATACTCTTTACAATCAACCTTGTCTCCGTTAACGGTAAAGGTCTCCTTGTTTCCGGTCTTCTTGAAATCAAGACTTGCAGCACATTCGGTGAAGTATGCAACAGACTTGCCATAGAACTTCTCAATAGAACCGGAATTATCATTAAGGAATGCGATCATTGCATTAAGATCGGCTACCTCAAGATCCATCGCATCAAGAGCATCTGCAATAACTCCGTCGTGTTTATCTGTAGAATAATCGTATGTGAAGAGATAATCACCGATAAGAGGGCATGAAGCAAGAATCTGTTTCTCATCGATGTAAGCGGTTGCATCTACGGTAAATCCGTCGTAGGTAACCTCAGCGTAAACGCTTCTGGTGTGAGAAGAGTGCTCGCTAGCAAAGCTCATAACAGCCTCTACATCATCCATCTCTATCTCATACTTGATGGTAATATCGTTGAAAGGCTTGTAAGCAATATCTCTGGTCGCATCGGAGAGGAACTCCCCGTCATATGCGTGGGTCAATGTATTAAGAAGTGATACTTTTGCTCCTAATCCTTTGAAAGCAAAGAAAGCGATCGCACCGATAACTACAAAAACTGCAGCTACGATACCGATAACGACACCGATGGGCATTCCCTTCTTAACACTGTTTGAATCAGAGGGAACCTGCTGGAACTGAGGCGCCTGCTGGAACTGGGGGGCCTGCTGGAACTGAGCGGCATTCTGCGCTGCCTGCTGAGCTGCATCAGCCTGTACCTGCTCTGCAGCCTGAGAAGCTGCTTCCTGTGCCTGATTTGCGGTATTTTCGGCGGTAGCCTGAACCTCATCACCGGGATCCATGATCTTTTCGCCTGTGTTTGGATCAAAATGCATTTTTCTTTTCCTCCTCGTATTCTTTGATAATGCCGTCTTCGATAAGAAGGCACCTCGTCGAATCCGACATCTCGTCGGAATCATGAGTAACGGTGATAATGGTTCCGTTCATATCCCTGTACTGCTTCATCCACTTTCTGACTTCAAGTCTGTAGTAAATATCCAGTGCTGCAGTCGGCTCATCCATAAGCATTACCGGCGGCATATGCACGCATGCACAGGCAATAGCCACTCTTCTCTTCATCCCTCCGGACAGTTTGTATACCGGATCCTTAAGCATATCCTTCAGATGAAACATCTTAATGACTTCATCATCGGGACGGACCCTCTTACCGGACCAAAGCGAAATGTTGTCTGCTACAGACAGCTCTTCTATAAGAGGATTCTCCTGAGGCAGATACCCGACAGTATGAGAAAAACTGCGTCCGGTTTTAATACCTTGTCCGAAATAAGAGACAGTACCGGAATCAGCCTTTATCAGACCGGCCATTATCTGCATGAGAGTACTCTTGCCGCAGCCGTTCCTGCCGACAAGTGCTATCTGCTCACCGGGCTGTGCCGAAAACCCTACTCCGTCAAGAATGAGCTTTCTACCGTATGATTTGCGGATATTACTGACTTCAACCATATCACCACCCATATACATTCAAAATTATATTTGCTTTACAGGCTTATTGCAATAATATTCTATGGTATATATAATTGATAAAGTACCTATAAATATGTATAATCTAGTGTTTTCAATATGGAAGACGGTTTTCTGCCGGACCGGCAATCGGTTTACATAACTCAGAAAAGTGTCTTCATATGATAAAAGGGAGATGTAAAATATGAAATGTCCTAATTGTCAGACAGAACTCACAGGTCAGGAAAAATTCTGCATTAAATGCGGAACCAAGATTCCCGAGAACAACCGGCCCGCGGCTGAAGAAGTTAAAAAGGAAGACGTAAAGCAGGATCCCAAGCCTGAAGAGGTTAAAAAAGAAGAACCTAAGCAGGAGTCCAAGCCTGAAGAGGTAAAAAAAGAAGAACCCAAGACAGAAGCAGTAAAAGAAGAGGCTAAAAAGGAAGAGCCCAAGGCAGAGGAAAAGAAGCCTGCTTCCCCTCAGCCCGTTATCATAACTCCCAAGCCCATGAATCTTACCAAGCCTGAGGAGAAAAAGGAAGAACCCGTTAAGCCCGCACCTTCCAAGATCGAGCCCATAAAGCCCGATAACATTAAGGTTGAGCCCGACATCAAGGATCCCGAGTCACTTATCGTAAAGACTCCCGTCTCCGCTCCCCCTGTTTTCTGTGTCAAGTGCGGAGCAAAGATGCAGCCCGGAGCAAAATTCTGCACCAAGTGCGGAACAGCCGTAGATAAGAATCAAAAGCCCGCAGGTGCTTCATCGGTTCTTGCTTCAACAGCTAAAGAGCCCGCACCCTCTGCGCAGGATGCACCGGTTCAGAATGCGCCCGTTTCCGAGGAAAAGCCCAAGAAAAGTTCCAAGGGACTTATTATTCTTATCGTGCTTGCGATCTGTGCCATCATCGTAGCAATCCTTCTTGCTCTTAAGGCCGCAGGCGTATTCTCCGGAATCGGATCCGGAAATGCACAGAATTCCGAAGAAAGCATCGATAATCCTGATGAGGAAACATCGGATGTTGACGAAGAAGGCGAAGAAGACGAAGAGCCTGAGGAAGATCCCGAAGCCGATGAGGCCAGACGTCAGGAGATCAGCGACATAATGGACGAGATCTATGCCGCTGTTGAGGAAGGCGATAAGTCCGAATATATCACCGAGGATTACGGAAATGCTCTCGACGGATATATCACCCTTGCAGGAAAGTACGGTCTTGCAGATGATGTTTCCAAAGAAGCTGCCGAAGTATTCGAAAAGTATGCCGCACAGGTCAGAGCTTCCATCGCTCTTCTGGACGGCCAGAAGGTAAGCTCGGGTCTCTATGTCCAGTCAAGGATGTATTATGATGAGATCCTCGGATATGCCGATGCCATGACCAATGCAGGTATCAAATTCGATGATTGCGGTATCCCCGCTGAGGCAGATACTCTCGTCGACACTTACAGAGACAAGTACATCTTTGCAATCAACGAAATAACCGCCCGTGAGAACTGGTCAAGAGACGAGGCATGGGAGCTTATGGAAGATGCCGCTTCCATCACCGATGACAGCGGGGACAGGATCCTCTTTAACGAAGATGATCCCGACGATCCCATGAGACTCCGTCTGATCTACTCCCTTGCATGGAAGACCAGAAAAGATATCGAAACCGGAATCGCAAGCGGCGAGATGACTTATGAGGATGCACTGGACAGAATCGACTCTGTTCTTAAAGATACCGACTACAATCTCATGCTTCTCCACGACGGAATCTATTATTGTGACAAAGCGGGAATTGACGACGCCCCTTATACCGTTGCTTTCAATAATGAGATAGAGAAGATGCAGGCATTTGACGGCGTTATAGTCGTTCTCGATCCCAAGAAGGCCGATGAAACTCATATCGAAATGAACCATTTCTGGATCTTCAATGATATAAGCGGAGATGCTAACCCTGCTTACCAGGTAAGCTACACCAACGGAACTTCCGCTCAGACCAGAGCCTGGATCAGAGAAAATATCAGGGTTAACAGATAATGGCATCTGATAAAAAGAAAAAAGCTCCGGATCTCGACAGCAAGATCACAATAATATTGTCATCAATATTGCTGTTTCTGACCGTTGCGGGCCTCATTCTTTTCTTCGTACTCCCCAATCCCGACACAGGGGCACCCGAAGAAGCTGAGGTGGCAGATATTCCGGAGCAATTACCCGAACCGGAGCCGGAACCGGAACAAGAGCCCGAACCTGAACCGGAACCCGTAACATACCCGGCACCGGATTATAATTTTGTAGAAGAAAATGTTTATATCGAGATCCCCGGGCTGGAGGAAGCCTATACCATAGCCTGGGTTTCCGATATACATATGATCACGGATCATGAAGCAGGCGATGTATCGGAGGGAAGCATCGAGACTGTAGAGACCAGATATGAAACTCTGTCCGTCACACCGGACGGAATACACGGTGCAGACCTGTGGCCCAAGATCGTAGATTATCTTAACTATAATGATTTTGATGCGGTAATATTCGGAGGAGATCTCCTTGATTATTGCAGTACATCAAATATGGAAACGCTCAGGTCCGGCTTCAACAGACTTAGATATCCATCGGACCGGATTCTTTATTTAAGAGCGGATCACGACTACGGAACCTGGTACAGCGACGGAAGTACCGGCTTTGACGATTATAAAGCACAGGCACTTCACGCAGAGCTTGACGGAGATGACTACACCCACAAATATATTGATTTCGGGGAATTCATCATCGCAGGAGTCAACAATTCCATCAAAAAGCCCGGAGCCGAGCAGATGGAAGTTTTGAGAGATCTGTATTCAAGAGGCGTACCTGTTATAGCAGCGACCCATGTTCCTTATTATTCCCAGACAGATCCCACGCTGGAGATGCTCTCCATGCTGGTAAGAAACAAGATCTACTACTGGGCACCCAACAGCGAGAACTATATTCCCGATGCGGACATGTGGGAATACCTGAACATGCTTTACGATGAAGATTCAAATTGTGCTTACGTCCTTGCCGGACATATGCACGCCGCATGGGAAGGCGAGATCAGAGAAGGACTTACACAGCACATCTTCTCTCCAGCATTTATCGGAGTTATAGGAGTAGTACATGTAGTTCCTGAAGGATATGTACCGGATGTATCCGGTAATTAATAGTGACAGTGGGGACGTTTCAGTTTTGTCACCGAGTGACAAAATCGAAACGTCCCCACTGTCATTTTTATATCAGGGCCTGGTGCTTAAGAGAAGGATATTTCCGAAAGCATCCTCGGTAAATACACTTCCCTTATCCTCATATCCCGAAGCCTGACCTATAAGTCTCACATAATACAGCCCACCACTCTCGGTTATGTAGTAAGGAATCTGCAATCCCGTCAATCCTCCGAGATAAGCGGTCACATCCTCACAGGTAGCAAGATTCATAAATCCTGCAAGCGAAGAGCTCCTGACGGTCCTTGCCATATTCATGTTGCCGTATCTGTCGGACGAAGTGGTCAGATAATAGTGTCTTCCAACATGGACTACCTGGACCACGCCGCCCAGTTCATCGGGAACGGGATAAGCTCCCACAAATCCGAAGGTCCTCTTGTTGACCACTACGATACCGCCCGCGCCCTGGCTGCACAGAAGAATGTTATTTCCGTCTATGGTAAAGGATCTTGTATATAATCCGTAAAGAGCCGGAATCTTCTTGACCGCGGAAAGTGTAACATTAAAGGATCCCGCAGTTCTCTTATAGATATACATCTCACCGGTATATGAACTCCATACGTAGAAAGAAGCGGTGGGAGCATCATATACACAGTAATGAGGCCTTATCCCCACATTCTCAAAGCTCTGAAGTTCGATGAATTCACCGGTAGGGATCCTGGTATAGGTAGCAACCCTGTTGTTATCCGTATCGGTTACAAGATAGATCAAACCGTCGGAAGATATTGAGTGAGGCTTGTTAAAGTCATCGGCCATTACCTTCCATGAAAACAGATTATATCCGAGATTCTCCGAATCGTTATAAAGTATCCTGTCATGATAGGTATCAACGATGAAATTGATTCCGTTAAGACAAACCTGCTGTGTTGAAACGGCGCTTTCCGGCGAATCACTTGTTTTTACGGGAAAAACAGTACCCATTCCGGCTCCGGGTGCAGCATGCACCTTACCGGGGATCAGAAATGCAAATACAAACGCAAATATTATAATACCGAATAAATTTTTAGTTCTTTTCAAAGAAGTATCCTCGCAATTACTTATTGATACCGACATTATAATTCATCTCAGCACCGTCATCAATTCATCAAGAACACTTCCGGAAGAAATCACTTCACATTCCGTTTCCCAGGTAATCTCAGCATCTCCCTTAAATCCCGTTATTATAACCCTGATACTGCTTCCTTCATAATCAAGGGGGACGGTAAAATCCGTATTATTTTCAAATAGATAATCGGGTGAACCTGTATATACGACTCTCCCCTCAAATCCGGAGAGGCTGTCCGGTATTTCGCTTCCAGTGACATACAGAACGTCATACTCCGCTAAACTGTCACCTTCAAAAGAAACCAGAACGGCATCGGGGTATCCCCATACTCTCGAGATCACATAACCGCTCTCTCCTTTTTTGATATAGAGCCTGCCCTCTTCATCCGTTAACGGACCGGTTACGGCATCCAATGTCCTTACGATCTCTCCGCTGACATCAAGCTCCGTAAGTCCCGCGCTTTCCCGGGTTTCTTTATTTCCCACATTATCCTCGGCACTTACCCTTATGACTATTCTTCCGTTAAAGAGCATATTGTCAAAGTAAGGTTCCTCAGAATCGGGATCCTGTTTCAGCTGAAGATACAGATGTTCACCCGTGCTCGTATACTCTCCTTCAAGCCCGTTGTCCAGATTGATCACCCGGACATTAAAGTTATCCTTAAGACCGGAACCCGAATCCGTCACATAAAGATCTATGTTTACATCCTCATATCTTCTGTCCACCACATGCGAAGCGGAGACATTTGAGATATTTACAATCGTCAGCTCTTCATAATCGGATCCGTTAACGGATACCGCACACCGCGGGGCTTGCGAATCCCCTATTATCGTAAGACCATGCCCCCTGTCATCTGCAGGATCACTTGATACGATCTCTGTTCCTGATTCAAGACATGCATGAGCAGAAGGATATATATACATCTCCTCTTCAGATAAAGTGGTAAAGGTTCCCGTAAAAGAAAGAGTTGAAGAGCAGTTTGTCCGTGCGGCACCCGTAACTTCCGAAAGCTGCATGGGAAAAGGACCGAAAAGAGATGAACCGGTGACCAATGCATCAGCATCCGCAGAAACATTCGGATTCCTGTCAAAAGAAATCTCCGCATATTCGCTACCGCTTAAATGAATCCGCGCGGTATCTACCTGGTAGGTGCTTCTGGCATATCCTTTAATATATGCTGAATACCGAATTGAAAAACCTGTTGATCCGTCAGCTCTCACATAATATGTATCAGTCCGCTCTGGATCCGCATATACATTGGGCGCAGATACAACCGACATATTTTCTGTAACAACAGGGTATGGAACATGTGCCCCCTCTCCGTCAATGGAAGCATTTAATACCTGACTGATATTTCCCGCTCTGTCCGCAGCAATAATATGTATGTATCTGTCATTTCCGTTAGGGACATATTCTATCTTAGTTCTCACTGCATAGGCCGGCGCTTGCGCATACCATTCGCTAAAAAGCGCACCTGGATATGTTCCGGATACCATAGCCCAGGATGTCAGTATACCTGTTCCGTAATTTCTTACATATGAAGCATCCCTGGTCGGAGATGAATCCATCACGTATATATATTTATATACTCCCGTTTTGATATTCAGAGTCTCTACGGAAGTTGATGCATACTTATCCGTAACACCTTTGAAAACATCCGAAGATCTGTAAGCACGAGCCATATAATAATAATCCGTACCGTTGTCATCCGGCATATCCCAGCTGATACCGAGGATTCCCGATGATGCATCGTAGTGTAAATCCACACCCGAAACAGGATTCGGAGAATCCAGATCCGGTGACAATATCTTACAAGCGGATGAATTATAGAAAACTTCCGCAGGTTCGGTGATGGTACAAAAGCCCGCTTTGGAAGGATCTGCAGCCGGATATACACACTGTGAATGGGACGTCACCCTATATCCCGAATACAATACAGTTCCCGGGGTAAATGAGGTGGCGCGGCCTCTTGCTCCGCTTCCCACAATACTTACCGAGCAGGTGATCACGGCCGATCCGTTTCCGCTTCTTACACCGCTTGACATACTTCCGCCGGTGACACCCCCGATATACCCGCTTCCACCTCCGCCTCCGCAGCCGTATGATTTTTGCTTGGCGTCTCCCCCGGCACCGCCATACCATCCTCCGCCGCCACCGCCATTATTCACCATGGCGGAAATATCTTCATCGGGATAATATGAAATACCGGCGCCTCCATATCCGAAGCCTCCGATGGTCATACCTCCGCTTCCGGACCATCCGGGAGCAGTATCGGTTCCTCCGCCCGCGGTACACTCTCCATCCGGCCAGGGTGAATACCCTTCACCGCCGATATTTCCACCGCCGTACCCGGATGATGCCTGAGAGCCGCCGGCGCCGCCACCGCCTCCCGCCACAAGATAGATATTATTCTTATATGCGGACAGATCTCTGAGCACTCCACTTACGGATGCGATATGGGTGGCTCCTCCTCCGCTTCCGCCGCGCGTCCACCACGCATCATATCCGCCGGCACCTCCTCCGTTATATCCGTTACGTCCGCCTACGCAGATATATAAAACGCTGCCCTGATTCAGATGAACTCTTCCCGTAGCATAACCGCCTTTTCCCGCTTCATCTCTTCCGTCCGAAGTCGCACCGCCTTCCGCTCCCCAGACCTGGAGAGTGTAATCTCCTTCAGCTTCTGCGGTAAACCTTTGTACGGATCCCGTGTAGTTATACTCTTTCCTGACGTTCAGGATAAATGATGCTCCCTTACCTCCGGATGATGACATTATGATATTTCCGTTCACGGAGATATACGAGCCCTCCCCGCCGTAGCAGTTCGTACCCGAGCTCCCGGTGGTCACCGTCCCCGCACTTCCTGTATATATCCCGACCTTGTCGCCTTTTTTCAGATATATCCTGCAGTAAGAATATTCACCGTTCTCTCCCTTGTATTTATCATAGGAAGCACCTGCCGCTCCCCAAAGTTCAAAAGTATATATGCCCGAAACCGGAGCAGTGTATTCGAAGTATTTCCCTCCGCCTGAAAATGTCCTGACACTGCTTCCGCCGTATCCCCCTTTATCATCCGTGGCAGCCTCAACCCAGTTACACGCAGGGTACTCAGAGGAAATATAATATTTGTATATGTCATATTCCGTGGCTCTGCCGATTAACAGATCCGTAAGGCCGCTGTATCTCAGATTTCCGAAATTACCGTTTCCCATATAATCGGGAGATGCAAAAAGATCAAGACCCGTAAAGCCTGCATACAAAACGGTATCAGATGCCGGGATGAAAATGTCCCCGCCTTTTCCGACATATGTGTCAGGTTTTAGATTTGGATCCGTATACCATCCGTCAAAAATCTTTCCCGGAAAAACTGCTTCGGGCAATATCACGGACGTACTTTTCCACACAGCCCTCGCCCGGTCTATGTTGTTATTCACAGGCGATGAATGTATATAGGTAAAGCTTCCGTCAGACTCCGCATTTGCTATGCTTCCTGAGAGCCTTCCGCTGTAATGCATATCTCCTTCGGTATAAGAAAACGCCAAAGCTCCTGCATCATCCGAATCAAATTCCCATCCCGTAAGATGTGAAGAAGCATATATGGACTGCATCTGTATACCGCCGGGAACAACAAGATCTATCCTGTATCCGAAAGGCGCAGTCAAAAGTTCCGGGTCGATATCCGTTTCATACATACATCCCTTCACGAAATAATTCTTACCGGCTTCATAGGATCCCGATGTCACACCGTTATAAAATCCATTATTATCTTCAAACTCTCCTCCGGAAACAGCCAGTGTGCAATCCGATCTTCTCCATACCGCATACAGTTTAATTTCCCTGTCATTGCTTTCATCCCCTGCATCTGACAGATAAGTAAAATAGTTTTCTATGGAAGCTGTGGAGCATCCGTTTTCAAAAAGAACCTGTCCCTCCGGAGAATCGCTCCATCCAATAAAAAGATATCCGGGCTTAACATATAGATTTTCTCTCAGAGCTGTAGCACCTGTTACATTTTTTCCTTCATATTCCGAAGCATTCCCGTAATAGCAAACGGACTCTTCCATGCTTCCTCTTGTCGCACCGTTCCCGTCATAAATGATTCTGTATCTGTTTGCGGAAATAAAACATTTACAGTCATGGGATACCATGTGAAGATCGTTTTCCAGATTATCCCCGCATATGGGACATACAAAGAGATACTCCGCAGGATACTTTTTAATAAATTCATCATCACCTGCAAACACATAACCGATACGCCTTATGCAGTCATCATTCGTATATACGAGACCTGTAATCTGTTCTCCGCAATCAGCACAATATGCAATCCATCCCGAGTCATATTTTCCGTGGCACTTAACATTCGATAAACCGTTAATGCCGTAATATTCATAATCCCTGCACGCCGAGAACGGACCGTGAATGCAACGCGCCTCGGACTGTGATACCACCCATCTTCCAACAGGGATAACCGTATTGTTCAGAGGTTTGGCATAATAGTGATGTCCCGCGGGAAGAGGCCCCGCCAGCTCACGCCTGGATACGACGCCGTCAGGTATTACCTCTGTTCCGTCAGGAGCCTTATAAAGGCTTATCCCACCGCCATAGGTATATACACCGTTTGCGTTAATCGAATATCCGTCCGGGTGTATGGTGGTCCATGCGATTCCTTCATCACCTTCGTAAAATCGTAAATACGGATTATTCCGGTACATCTCAAGCACACTTTCGGCACTCGGTAAAGACGCCGCCGAAACCTTATCTCCCGCGTATGAAAGCAGCATGATAATGGCGGATACGGTAATGACCATGATCACAAGCATGATCATCTCTTTAAGGTTTTCTTTTGATCTCTTCAATCACATTCCTCCTTTTGATGCAACAAAAAAGAGACCCACGTCTTCCCTTTGGGAAAACATAAGTCTCTTATTTGAACGTTTTAACAGATAGTCGCCTTTAAGGCGTGGTCAGACTATATCACAGTTTTTTGATTCTTTCAATAGCCTCGAGAGTATTCTCGTAAGTTCCGAATGCGGTGAGTCTGAAGAAGTGCTCTCCACTGGGACCGAAGCCCGATCCGGGAGTTCCTACCACATGAGCCTTGTCGAGAAGGAAATCGAAGAATTCCCAGCTGGTCATGTTATTAGGAGCCTTAAGCCAGATATAAGGAGCATTTACGCCGCCGGATACCTGATAGCCGGCCGCTTTAAGTCCTTCGTAGATTACCTTTGCATTGTTCATGTAATAAGCAACCTGCTCTTTTAACTGCTTCTTTCCTTCTTCGGAATAAACAGCCTCGCCTGCCTTCTGGATGATGTAAGGAGCTCCGTTGTACTTGGTTCCGTGACGTCTTGCCCAGAGAGGATGAAGAGGAGTATCTCCTGCTTTGAGATCTTTGGGAATAACGGTGAAGCCCAGTCTTACGCCGGTAAAGCCCGCATTCTTGGAAAATGATCTGAACTCGATGGCGCAGGTTCTTGCTCCTTCACACTCATAGATGGAGTGGGGAATGTTGTCCTCGGAAATATATGCTTCGTATGCAGCATCATAAAGGATGACGGCACCGACTTTATTGGCATAATCAACCCACTTCTGAAGCTCGTCCTTGGTGATAGCTGAGCCGGTGGGGTTATTGGGGAAGCACAGATAGATAAGATCGGGAGTCTCGGTGGGAAGCTCGGGAGCAAATCCATTCTCCTCAAGGCAGGGCATGTAGATAACATCCGACCAGGTCTCAGCCTTGGGATCGTAGGTTCCGGTTCTTCCCGCCATTACGTTTGAATCAACGTATACGGGATAAACGGGGTCACATACCGCAATCTTGTTATCTACGGAAAAGATCTCCTGAATATTTGCACAGTCGGATTTAGCACCGTCGGAAACAAAGATCTCATCTGCGGAGATGTCGCAGCCTCTCTTCTTGTAATCGGTATCTGCGATCACATTTCTGAGGAACTCGTATCCGAGATCGGGAGCATATCCCTTGAAGGTGTCCTTATTTCCCATCTCATCAACGGCGCTGTGAAGTGCGGTGATGATCGAGGGTGCAAGGGGCTGGGTAACGTCGCCGATTCCGAGTCTGATGATCTTGGCATCGGGATGAGCCTCACTGTACTCTCTTACCTTTTTTCCGATGGTGGAAAAAAGATAACTTCCGGGAAGCTTTAAATAGTTATCATTTACTTTGACCATTTTTTCGTCTCCTTTTATTTCTTAAGAGCCCTGCTTTTCTTCAGGATCTCTGTTAATTCACCGGGATTAAATACGTAATCGGTGTTGCAGAAATCGCAATGGATTTCAACGTCCTTTCCGGCTTTTATAAAGTCCGTGATCTCTTTTTCACCGAGGCTTACAAGCACCGCTTCTACTCTGTCTCTGGAGCAGTCACATTTATATGCGGTGTCGTATTTTTCGTTAAAGTGTATATCAAGACCTTTTAAAACTTCCTCGATCATATCTTCGGGAGTCATACCCGAATCAAGCATCTCGGTAACACTCTTCAAACTTTTCAGATTGTTCTCGATAACCGATATAACATCATCACCCGCATCAGGCATAAGCTGAATGATAAAACCGCCGGAACATCTGACTGTATTGTCTTTATTCATCAAAACGCCAAGGCCGACGGATGAAGGAGTCTGTTCGGAAGCCGCAAAATAATACGTCATATCTTCCGCGATCTCTCCCGTCTGAAGAGCGATCCTTCCCACATAGGGTTCTTTTAATCCGAGGTCCTTAATAACTATAAGGTCTCCGTTTCCGATTGCCGTTGAAACTCCCAGATGACCGTTACTGTGAGCGGGTACGATCACATCAGGAACCGGAGTATATCCCTTTACATTACCGTGAGAATCAGCACATACGGTAAGGCCGCCCGAAGGACCGTCAGACTTTATCTGAATTGTAAGCTTGTCACCGTCACCCTTCATCATGATGCTCATCATGGCAGCTGCGGTTAATGTTCTTCCGAGAGCCGCGCTCATTACCGGACTGGTATTATGAAGTCTTCTGGACTCTTCGCAGATATTACGGGTAGTGCAGGCAAAAGCCCTGATGTGATAATCCGCAGCAGTTGCGGTAACTATGTAATCTTTTGAATAGTTTTCTGAAGTCATTTATCTATCTTCCTGAGTACCGCATATATTCTCTCGGTCTCTTCGCTTACATCTTCTTCCGTATCTGAATCGACCATATATACGATCTCTAATCCGTGCATCTCGGAAAGTCTCCTAATGTCACTTGCTTCGATCCCTCTCTGCAGGTGAGTCTCCTCGGCACGTTCATATAATCCGTCTTCTCTTTTTATAAAAAGAGTAAGATCGTACTCGTTTACATTTTCTTCTTCGTCGTAGTAATTTTCCCAGATAAAAGAGACATCCTCGCCGGACTCGGCGATGGTTGATTCCCCTATAGCCTCTCTGTACTTGTATGAAGTATTACAGTCAAAGATAAATATTCCGCCGGGATATAAAAACTTTGATATTCCGGCAAATGCATCATCAAGATCTTCATCACCCAGAAGATAATTGATGCTGTCACAAATGCTGACTGCGGTTCCGATGGTGGAATAAAGATCAAGCTCTCTCATATCCTGATTCAGATACATGATCTGCCTGTCTTCATCGCTTTCCTGAGCTCTCGAAAGCATCTCGGGTGAATAATCTATTCCGAACACATCATATCCCAGATCATGGAGCTTCCGGGTGATGATTCCGGTTCCGCATCCGATATCCGCAACCAGATTCCTTTCACTCTCGAGAATGGCTTCTTCGCTTTCGGAATCTTCATCGTATTCTGATTTAGTCTTACTGATGCCGAACCTTTTGATATCGCGGTCGATCCTCTCTGTCCACGCATCATAAGGAACGTCACTCATCAGCTCGTCATACACGCCCGCAAAGGCCTGATAAGAATCCAATTCAGCCTCCGATTCCTATTATGGAAAGTACTCCTGCAGTTCCGAGTCCCATGATGGTTCCCGCAAGAACAACGCCTAACATAACCGCAATGACACTCTTCTTAAAATTCATATCCAGGATACTTGAAGCAAGAGTTCCGGTCCAAGCGCCTGTTCCGGGAAGAGGGATTCCTACGAAGAGGAAAAGCGCCCAGTAAAGTCCGCGTCCCGCTTTTTCCTGAAGCTTTGCTCCGCCCTTATGTCCCTTATCAAGACAGAAAGTAAAGAACTTTCCTATGACCTTTTTATCTTTGCCCCACTCCAGAACCTTTCTTGCAAAAAAGAAGATAACGGGAACGGGAAGCATATTTCCAAGGATACATATAGGATAAAGGATCCTGATATCAAGTCCCTTTGTAACGCCGTAGATTGCGGCTCCCCTTATCTCCACCAGGGGTACCATGGAAATAAAAAAACTAATTATGTAATCGATCATTTATTTCTTCTCCTTAGTTTAAGATCTCTTTTAAATTTGCGACAAGTGTGTCACATTCTTCATCCGTACCCACACTTATCCTCAGATATTCGCTGATACGGGGTTTATTCCAGTATCTGACGTAAATGTTTCTGCTCTTAAGTTCCTTGAAGATATGCTCCGCGGGAACCGATGCATGTTTTGCAAAGATGAAATTAGTTTTTGAATCCTGGAATTCAAATCCCAGATCCCTGAGCTGTCCTTTAAGTCTTTCTCTGGTAGCGATGATCTTCTCACAGGTCGATCTGAAATACGCATCATCCCTTACAGCTTCCACGCCTATCTCAAGAGTTATGGAATTCATCGTATAAGAGTTGTAGGAATATTTAACGTCATTAAGATACTTGATCATCTTCTCGCTTCCGATGGCAAATCCGATCCTGAGTCCGGCCATGGATCTGGACTTACTGAAGGTCTGGATGACCAGAAGATTGTCGTATTCATCAAGCAGACTCAGAGCACTTTCCGCTCCGAAATCCACATATGCTTCATCGACGATGCAGACCACATCACGGTTTGCATCAAGGATCTTCCTGATACCGTCAAGTCCCATGAACACACCCGTGGGTGCATTGGGATTGGCTATAACGACTCCGCCGTTTTCTTTCTCATAATCTTCGGGATGAATCCTGAATTCATCATCAAGAGGGATCTGCTCATAAGGGATCTTAAAAAGCGATGCCCATACATCGTAGAAGGAATAGGTAATGTCCGGGAAAAGAATGCTTTTCTCGGAATTGAAAAAAGTAAGAAAAGCCATCGCAAGAACATCATCGGAACCTACTCCGACAAAAACCTGCGAGGGCTTTACGTTATATTTTTCCGCAAGGGCACTTACCAGTGTATGACAGTCTGCCTCGGGATATTTCTTTAAAAGAGATACATCGAAGTTCTTAAGAAGTGCCTCCACTCCCGGTGCGGGAGGATAAGGATTTTCATTGGTATTGAGCTTGATGACTTTGCCCGTAGGCTGCTCACCCGGAACATAAGGTACTACTTTTCTGACATTTGATTCCCAATTCATGCTTTTGCCTCTATATCTTCCGCAAACTGCTGCCCGACTTCAGGCAGACCCATTTGCTCATATACTCTCTTAAGTCCCTCTGCGGCATCTTTGCCCGCAGAAGTAATGTAGATCGAAGGAAGTGTCTCGAAGGCCGCATTGTAATACCATATTGCTGCTTCTTCGAAATCCTGGATCCTCTCATAGAAAAGACCGAGTTCAATACAAACTTCCGATGAAGGATCGGTCGCCATTGTTTTGGTAATGTATTTGAAAAACATGACGATGTCGCCATGAATCCTTGCAATATGCGCGATCACAAGACAGGCCTTGTTCACACTGTCGGGATCAAGCGACGTATCGCCCGCGCACTCGACGAAATAAGGAAGCGCGTTTCTGAAGTCATCCTCGGAGCCGGTCATAAAAAGCTCTCTGACATACATATCAAAGAGTCTTTTGCTGAGCTTTCCCCCGCCTGTGGTAGACTTGGAGAAAATCTCAAGATCCCTGCTTCCGTGATTAGCTTCGGGTTTATGCGTGATCACTATATCACTGTCATAGATGACGGGATCGAGTCTTATCATCTCATGAACGGGATCCTGCCACACAAATTGCCTGAGACGTTTAAACATCTTGGGTCTTAATTCCTCATCGAAATTGTAGACCGTAGAATGCTCAAGCTGATTTCCGTAACGCATTTGGACTATCTCAACATCTTCGGGAAGAATGGATTTGAGATTCGCAAACTTCTCCCTGTTTGCATCATCCAGGATCTCATCCGCATCCGCGGAATAAATGTAATCACATGTAGCCTTTGAAAATGCGAAATTTCTGGCATCGGAAAAATCTCCCGTCCAGGCAAAGTCATATATCTTATCCGTATACTTACCTGCGATGTCCTTGGTCTTATCGGATGATCCGGTATCGACAATGACAATCTCATCCATCAGATCCTTGATACTGTCGAGGCATCTGGCGAGAATGTTCTCTTCATTTTTGACTATCATTACGCAGGATATCGTCATAATACATGTCCTCCCCGAAGACAAAAGCAAAAGCCGTTTATGTGATACATACGCATACATCGTGTATTTTATCACAAAATACGCCCCCTTAACAACATCGGGGCGTGGGCATTTATGCCTATTTTTCCGTTATTTCATGGGATTTTTATGTGGGGACTTGACAGAAGGAAAAAAGAGTTGTATATCTTGTATTAGTTGGAGTAATACAAAAGATACAAAACCACTCCGGACCGGAAAACACCATCATTTAACCTTATGAAATGAGGCATATTATGAGAGAAAAAACAACTAAGAAACAATTCGTACTGTATATGATCGGGACGTTCGGCATTGCATGGGTAATTCAGATCATCGCAAGTCTGCTGGCACAGAAGGGCAACATTATAGCCTTTCAGCTGCTTTTATCCATTTGCATGTTCGCCCCCATGGCAGGAACCCTCATAGCGAGGATTCCTCTTAAGGGAATGGGATTTATTCCCAGGCTCGGCGGAAAGATTCGTTTTATTTTTCTGGCCCTCTGGACTCCCCTTGTGGTAACTGCACTTGGGGCATGGCTCTATTTCATTATTTTCCCGGACAGATACGATCCGAATCTCACGACCCTCACCTCCACCATACCGGAAGCTGCACTTGCACAGTACGAAGCAATGGGCATGTCCATTAAGACTCTGGCGATCATCTCAACCATCCAGGCAGTAACATATGCACCCTTCATCAATATGTTCCTTGCATTAGGCGAAGAGATCGGCTGGAGAGGCGCTCTTTACCCTTATCTCAAGGACAGATTCGGAACCACACCGGGACGTATCATCGGCGGTATCATCTGGGGAGTATGGCACTGGCCCGTAATGATCCTTGCGGGATATGAGTACGGAACCGATTACCCCGGTGCACCCTTTCTCGGTTTGTTCGCATTCTGCCTTTTCGCTGCGGCAGGCGGAATCATTGCGGACTATTACTATGAGAAGACAGGCATCATCTGGATACCCTCACTCTTCCACGGAGCAATCAACGCTCTTACAATATTCGCTTATTTGTCAAAGCCCGAATATGCGAATCTGATGATCTTCGGACCTCATACCGTGGGACTCATCTCCATGATCCCCACCTTGATACTTGCACTTATACTCTCTGTTTTCTCAGGGAAAAATAAAACAGCAAAGGAGACCGCGTGATGATAATACGTATCAATGAATTATCGGATATCCCGATATACATGCAGATACGAAATCAGATCGTCATGGGCATCTCTTCCGGCGAACTTGAGGGAGGCGAACAGCTTCCCACCGTAAGAGCTCTGGCAATGGAGATGGGGATCAATACCATGACGGTCAGCAAAGCATATCAGTTGCTCAAAACCGAGGGCTATATCATGACGGACCGCAAAAACGGTGCCCGGATAAGAACCTCCATCAAGCAGCAGGGAAGTATCAGTGACAGCAACAAAACTGAACTTAAAAGGATCGTATCGGAATGCAGGTTATCGGGAGTATCAAAAGCAGATCTTTTAAGTCTTATAGATGAATATTACGGCACGGAAAGCTGAGGAATAATATGAATAGTTTTTTCGGAATAATAATGTTTATATGTCTTGTCCCTACCATATGGATATGCTATGCAATGCTGTATCCGCGCAAATGGAAGGAAAAAAAGCTCATATTCGGTGTCACAAACCGGAAAGAATTTACAGAACCCGGGGTGTCGGATAAGGTGGATGCCGTCACGGAAAAAACCAATAAAGCAGCTTTAAGACTTAACACCGTATTTACCGTGATCGCAGTAATCCTGCTGGTACTCGGCACTCTTCCCATGAGAACATTTATATGGGTGATGTTTGTATTTATAGCCATTTTTGCCATGTCCATCCCCTATGCCTGCGGCAATAAAGAAATGAAAGCTCTCAAAAAGAGCCTGGGACTGAGCTCGGAAAAAGGCATTAGCTATACGGATATCAAAACCGTAGGAACCGTAAGAGCTCTTAAGCTTACTGCAATACTGCCCCCCAATATAGTGGGAGCCCTTACCGTTATCATCGCTCTTCTTGCAGATCTGCAGGTTATCAAAACACCCGGCTCATCTGCACCCGGAACATTTCTGGCAACAATTGTATGCGGAACCATTTTCCTGATAGGCGTTATGATAAGTGCTTTCGCTTATATGCTGGATCGCATGAAAAGCGAAGTTATTTCGGCAGACAGTGACATTAATGCCAATTACAACAGAGCCAAGAAAAAAACCATGGCAAAGATGAACGTCCTGATGGTATGGATAAATGCAATCTTTGCAGGCGTGCTCTCACTTCTGGACATACTCTTCTACTCAGGCATCACCATGATCGCAGGCATCGGTATATATATGATCCTGATCATGGCCGCACTTGCCATGTTCGTACACACCGAACAGAGCATCGAAAAGATCTACCGCAAAGATATGACCTTGATCCAGGATGATGACGATCTATGGATCGCCGGAATGTTCTACTACAATCCTTCGGACAAAAGACTCAATGTAGAGAAACGTGCTGGTGTGGGAAGCACCATAAACATGGCTCATCCCGTAGGCAAAGTCATTGGATTTCTGGCTGCGCTTTCCATCGTCTTCTCAATCCTGGTTGTCATATGGGTCGGAATGCTGGAATCCACTCCTATCAGTCTCAGAGTTTCCGACGGAAATGTCATATGCCATCAGTTAAGAGATGAGTATGTGATACCGGTAGGCGATATCGAAAGCATAGAATACATAGAAGATATACGAGGTTTGAGATTTGTACGCACAAGCGGTACAGGTATGGAAACCCTTCTGAAAGGTAATTTCAGTGTGGATGGTGAAGCATGTAAAGTATTCCTTGCTCCGGATAAAATGGTAGCCATTAAGGTCGTTACCGCTTCCGGTAAGATTTATTACATAAGCGGTGCAACTCCTACGGAAACAAGCTCCGTTTACGCTCAGCTTAATGAATCACTATAATGACACATACCACAAATGCAATGGATATATAGGGAATAAAAGGAACCGGGGAGATCAGCTTTCCCCGGTTTCCTATATTATGGCAAAGCTCCTGATGACCAGATAGAAGTATCAGTGATATAAACATGTGAAGAATATGTCCTTCAAGTCCGCTACCCATAAAGATCAAAAACACGGCGCAGCAGGAAAAAGCATGGCTGTCGGCCCTGCCGTAAAATCTGCACATGATATGTTCCTGGATAAAAATCGCAAAAAGGCATTCAAAAAAATCCCAAAACCCGGGCGCCGGCCAAGATGCGTATAAGACAGGCAAACACGCAGGTGCACATATCCACCAGATTATATCCGCCGCCTTATGGGTAAGCATGTCTTCAACGGAAGCAGCCGTAAGGCAGAGGATAACCGTAATAAGCGAAAGCATATACATCAGAATCTTTTCACCACATACATATATCCGTTCCTTAAGCCTCCGTAAAAGGAGGATGCATCCTCACTTTCCAGATATACATTAAACATCACGGCAGGCAAATCCCCGTTCACCGCCTTGCCCGATGAATCATATCCGCACTCCACATATACATCCGAACACAAAAGTATCTCTTCTCCCGTTTCGGGATCTGCCGAATATATATCGATCCGGTCTCCCGCTCTTAGCACACCGCTTACTGCCTTGGAAAGATCCTCCGTTTTAAAACCTGCAAGGACGGGCGAAGTCATGGACGAAAGTACATTATCCGAATCGGAGAACATTCCTGCGGTAAGAAGAGTTCCTTTATCGATGTCATATTCCGGGCTCATTCCGTTTAGTATACGGTAATCCGTAAGTGCTGTTTCCGGAACGCATCCCGCATCCACACTTTTTACCGCAATGTAAAGTGCTGCATTCTCCCCGGTTATCAATGTACCTCTGGGAATATCCGACACGGCTACATAAATTTCCTTTTTCTCAAAGTCCGCCAAAGCCTGTCTCTGAAAATATGTCATTATCGCAAATACACCTATCGCGGTAAGGATCGCCGCGATAAGGAGTCCGTATTTGGATTCTTTGTTTTTACTGTTTTGCATTAATCTGTAATTCCTTTCTCACTCGCGCACCCTTTCGGGATCTGCGACCATCTCGGCATAAGCCTGTTTATACGCCCTGATCTTTATTCCGAGAAACCCTTCTGTATCAAAGGAGATCGCGGCATAACATCCGGCAGATCTTACCACCTGACCTCCCGGCGTTTTCATCTCTCCGTACAGCCCGTAGCTTACACCAGTTCCGGTACCTGATACCCTGTACTCTGTCACCTCATCTCCGTCTACAAGATAAATCCTGAAATCCTCTATCTTAACCTCACCGGATACATATGATACATTTGGTGATACCGGTCTTAAATCTTCGCCAAGTTCCATATTCCCTTTAAGTGCATTTTTAAATATCTCAAAGGCATGGGCAGGGTCGTTTATCACCAGCTTATTATCTGTGCCGTATCTGTATGGATCAACATCAAGAGCGGCAAGTGCGGATGCGGCCAGCGTATCCTCCGCGATGTCCGAATCCGCTTTGCTCTGCATTATCTGAAGCGTAGCCATGGACAGTATCATCACAAAGATCAGTGCATACATCCCCAGTACATATTCCGCCTGTCCTTCGGAGGTTTTAATATTTGGCAGTGGATGTCCTGAATTCCCTGATCTCATATCCCTCCTCCGTAAAGCCGCTGATATAAAGCTTTATCTCATTTCCGTATCCGACTTCCGTCATATCCGTTCCCGCCAGGGATATATCCTTAAGCCCGGTCCCTGCCAGCGAATCCATAAGCCCTGCCCTGTCACCCTCCGTCAGATATCCGCAGGTTTCCATTTTCAGGATATACTGCCTTGATACCTGAGATACGGAAGCCTTCACATTAATAAGCCTTACCAGGTTTGCAAAAGAGATCATTACAAAAGCGATGCATATCACAAATATGCCCATGGGCATTAGATCACCGACACTTCCGTCATTTTTCTTCGATGCATTTATATCGGGTACCATATCCATAATCCTCACCACCTCAGAAATACATGGGAGTGAAGACAAATGCTCCGGGAGTACTGAGTATATTCTTGGCAGCTACAGTCATCTCCGATACTATGGTCTTAATAAACTCCGTAAGTGAATCCCTCATAACAACGCAAAGAAGAAGGGCAATGATACAAAGACCTATTGTTACAAGGATTCCGTCCAGTCCCTCCTCTCTGTTAGTTGCAGCCTTGATCACTTTATTCTTTAAACTTTTCATATAAATCTCCTTTCAAACAAAACCTAATTTCTGATATTTCCCTCATCTGAAACCCACAGCCCTGCTCATCATGTACATGACGCATGTGTAGAGTGCAGTTGCCAGTACCGCACCGAGCACAAGAAGCTGACATAATGTAAGCAGTCTGTCCAAGGATGCTTTTCTAGATTCAAACACCTCCTCTTCCATATCCCTGACCTGTTCAGCAATATCCCCCAAAAGCTCAAGTGCCTGTCCCGATTCAAGTGCCTGGACCACGGTAATGCAAAGTGAATCGATATACCTGTCATCAAAGGAAGACCTGAATCTTTCCAGTGATGAATAGATATCTGATTTCATGATCACATCCGCATAAAATTCGGACAGTGCATCCTTAAGTCTTTTGTTTGCGACTGATGATGAACACTCTGCCAAAGCATCCGTCACATACACTCCGCTTTTTATCTGTACTCCCAAACTGTGGTAGATGAGTCTTATATCCGGAAGCATTTCTTTGGAATCCGCTCTGTTAAGTGCAGGAACGCATAACGGTAAAAAAACGGAGAGTATCACCCCAAGCACCGCGCCGAAAAATACGGATACCGTCATCCCTGCCAGAAATCCTGCGCATCCCAGGGTAATACATATCCCCATAAATCTTCCCGGATCGATCTTTTTTCCGAGATGGTATGATGCCCCGTTTTTCCTGAGCCAGCATTCCATGCTGTCAAAAAAGCGGGTTTCTTTTCTCTTCCTTATCATTCCGGCAAATTCAGTACTCTTAAGATATGCAAACCCTCTGCCGGGATAAAACAGCTTATACAAGAGCGATGCGGATAAGCATCCTGCGGTAAGAGTAAGTACGCCGGCTATTCCGTAATAATGTGTCAGAAGATCCATCGCAAAACCTCACTTATATAATTTGGACGCCTGTCCGAAATACATCACAATGACCGCAGCTATCACTCCAAGACTTATCTTTCCCGGAATGCTTTCCAGCAACACCTTTTCGATGGTAGTTTCTGAAAGTGAAGCTGTTATTGCAAGTACGACAACGCTCATTACCATCAGCAAAACCATGTTTATGGCAGATTCCCTGAGTATGGTTTTACGTCTCGACGCCTCCCTTATGTAATCCCGAAGACTCCTTCTGGTGGAAGCAACAAGTCCCGATATATCCTCGCCGTGTCTGGATGTGATCTCCATATTCCTGATCAGCTGTTTAAACTGTGGATGCTCGATCTTATCCGCCATGGATAAAAGTGCCACGGGCATGTCTCCGCTCATCCTTCCTTCGGCGGCACATTCATCAAATACGCTCCTTAAGGGCTCGTTCATATACATGCTTATCTGTCCGAAGATGTTTGAATATACGGCTCCCGCCGCCGCAAAGGACCCAAGAAGGTCAAGGAGTCTGGGAAGATCATCCCCTGTTTTCTTAAGTGCGGATATCTCCATGCATCTGATGGTGATATATATTCCTGACAGGAATACTGCGCATATGATAAGAGAAGGAATAAAACCTGCCATCATTCCGGTTAAAACAAGTATCAGTGCGCACATCACACTTAATCCGGCCACAAATTTCTCGCTGGTCACCTTGGGAAATCTTCTCCTGATTCCGCTGTATTCAAGAGCTCTCCCTATGCCTGACAAAAATGTTTCTTTTTCGATGCGTTCTTTTATTCTCTTTCTTCTGGCGATGGCATTTTTAGTCTCATTTCTGTCCATCCTGACCGCCATAAGGTCCGCAGCCTTCCTGAGTCTTTCCACAGCCTTCGACCTTTCGGTCAGTCCGTAGAATCCCGCCGCCAGAAGCACGAAGATACATACATTACAAAATACGTTCATAATCCAGCTCTCTCCTTTCTTCATTCCAGCCCTTACATGCATATACATTCGCAACCTTGAAATCCTTCATGAAGATAAGAGTCTTGAAACAGTCCATCATTCTCATAAGTTCGTTTCTGGAATATCTGCTTTCGTACATGGCATAATCCACCAGCTTATCCGGAGCTCTCATGGCAGAAGTGGAATGAATGGTTCCTGCACATATCTGTCCCGTACATGCGGCATTTAAGATATAAAGCGCCTCCGCACCTTTGATCTCGCCGACTATAAAAAAGTCCACATCCATGGTAAGTCCCGCGATACTTATATGTTCCAGATCGTATGAAGCCATGCTCTCTGCAGATGTGGGAACAGAATGAAGAAACATCATATCCGGATGAAACATGGTTGTAAGTTCATCAGCCTGCTGCACGATCATCACAGCGGTGTCATCGGGAATGGTTTCTTTTAACGCATTCAGAAGCGTTGTTTTCCCGGAGGAATTTCCGCCGCATATGAGTGTGGATCCCATCCTGAACCTTAGGGTCAGGATCATGGCGCTTTTTTCATCCAACATTCCCTTGTCCACAAGATCTTTTAAAAGAGGGAAGGATCTGGGTACTTTTCTGATACACAGATAAGGTTCATCGTATGTGTTTACGATGGGCATGCACACCGTAAACCTCAGGATGAATGCAGGATGTGATGCACTGTCTGTGAATCTTTGTATTGCCGACAGATTGGATACGCTGACCCGGTTTCTGGCAGCGATATGATCTATGAAACGCAGGTATTCTTTTTCCGAGGAAAAAGAAACCCCGGATTCCACCCGCTGTCCGTTTCTCTTAACTCTTATGGAATCATGTGCAGTCACCCTTATGTCAGATATTTCCGGATCGTCTATAAGAGGTGTGAGGATCGAATATCCGAAGATATATTCCTCAAATTCTTTGGTAAGTTCATCGCCGAGGCTTTCATCCCCTCCGAATCTGGAAAGGATATATTCACCGGCATCGGCCATAAATTTTTCTTTTGTGATTACGCCGCGTCTGAGTAAAATGAGTTCATTTCCCTTACGTGAGATATATTCATCCATAAGGGATTCAAGTAGATCGCGGGCATTTTCGGTAGTATTAGTCATTTGATCACCCGTAAAGCTGCCCGCATATTTAGACATGATAAAAGGGCAGTTCATTAAACTGCCCAAACTGATGGTGAGGTCAACTATACGACACCGGCCTCTTTAGGTCAACCAAAAAAAACACCGAAAAGTCAATTTCGGCGCTGTGCATAAAAAAACTCTCCGGAGCAATCCCGGAGAGCTCTGATTTGCCTATTTTACAAGGCTTTGTCATATTGTGAAAAATGCCTTTATTGTACTTTTCTCCCGGTCGTGTTAAAATATCCCTTGTCAAAAGAAGCTCGCGCAAACGGCGCAAAAAGGAGTATCTTATGGAATCAGGAATCTTTTTGGTACTTGCAGGCGGACTGCTTGTCATAATCATCGCAGCTGTAGTCGTTTCAGCGGTAACCTCAGTAGTAAGCGGTGTTATTGGTGCTGAAGAGGACGACGATTAACTCTTGCCTTCTTGTCTCCAAGCTTCATTACAACCACGCCTATTACAACAGCGATCACAAGTAGTATTATAGCTGCCCAACCGGCAGCTTTTATTTTGCCGATATTAAAGCATCTTACGTTGATCCACATCTGATTGATACGGGCATTGGCCTCGGTATCAAAATATCTCATGACCGCACTTCTGTCGGTGACTTCCTTGGGAGGATACTGTGCGAAGAGCTGGCGATATGTCTGCTCCTCAGGGACGGTAAGAACGTAATCCCCGCCTTCGCTTCCGTCGAAGAAATATCCGATATCATACTCTGCGGTCTCTTCCTCATCCTCTTCAGCGGAATAATTCCAGTCGATGTATTCGAAGATCTGATCTCCGTCGGCACCTCCCGCAATGGATGAAGTATATCCGATGTAGTACATATTTCTGACAGCATTGTCAGGTCTTGAAAGGAAATTTACGAAAGCTTCACATGCTTTCTGCTTCTCGGCATCACCCTTTATCCCTGCATCAAGCATTACCCAGCCGTCAAACCAGAGATTGGTACACTCTTCGGGAACGGAATAAGCCAGATATACATCCTCTTCCTCAGCAAGATCCATTGAATAAACCGCATCACCGGACCACTGAAGATTAGAGTAGATCTTACCGGTTACCATGTCGGATTTTCCCGAATCCGTCTCAAAAGAATACACGATATCCTTGACTCTCTGAAGATACTCAAGAGCCTGAGCAACGGTTTCTTCGGAAGTATCATTCATCTCCGCGCCGAGTCTTTCATGATAATCAGGGTCGTTTAAAAACTCCTCGCTTAAGAACAGATCTCCTTTAAGGGCACCGAGCGCGGCAAAATAGCTGTCGCGGACATTGTCCTTGGTTGTGATCTGTCTGACATAGTTCTCATTTACGAGAAGCTTCCAGGTGGAAACCTCTTCCTCAGTAAGATATTCGGGATTGTAGAGAAAACCAAGCACGCCCCACATGTAGCAGGCAGCATATTCATTCCAATACTCGCCGTTTATCTCATTGGTCTCGAAAGTCTCTCTGATAAAGGGAGAAACATTTCTGATGTAATAGTTGTATTCATTGTCTTCGTCGAAGAATTCCTCGCTGTAAGGAACGAGCTTTCCTTCCGACATAAGCTTCATGATCATGTACTCCGAAGGAGCCACAAGATCGAACTCATCTCCCAAAGTAAGCATGTTGTAGAGCTCTTCGTTGGTTCCGAAGCAGCTGTACTCCACCTTTACTCTCTGACCGTAGGTCTCGTAATACCACTCTTCGAAATCCTCGTAAAGAGCATTCTCTCCGAATATATCCCCGGATTCAAGGTCGATGACTTCATCCTCATCCCATCCTCCCTCATCGATATATTCTTCCCAGTTACATACTTTGATGGTTATAACATCCTCCGCAGCCTGAGCAGGTAATGCGGGTATCAATCCTGCCAAAAGAATACCGGCAAGTGCCCCGGAAATAAGCTTTGAGGAGATCTTCCTAAATGTCATCATGCATTTGCCCTCCTCATCTTATTTACTTTCTTTTTATCCTTGCTTGAACTGCTTCTGTTCATTCCGATACAAATGATCAGAACAATTACAAAGATAACGGTGGAAAGTGCCCAAAGAGCTGTTTTGATATCTGTCTGCGAGCCTCTGGTCGCATTAACTACATAGGTAGAGATGGTATCGAATGAAGCGGGTTTTGTATAGGTTGCAACGAAATAATCATCCAGTGAAAGAGTTACAGCCATTACAAATCCCGATACGATACCGGGCATGATCTGAGGGATAACAACCTTTCTTACGGCAACGGAAGGTGATGCACCGAGATCCAGAGCCGCTTCGTAAATGGAAGGATCCATCTGACCAAGCTTGGGATATACCGAGAGATATACGAAAGGCGCGCAGAGAACGGTCTGTCCGGCAACAAGAGGGAAGAAGGTATCCTTATTGATGCCAAATACGATCACCAGAAGTATGCACACCGAAAAACCGGTGACAACATCCGCGTTAACAACAGGCACCTGATTGACGATGCGGTATACGGAAGTGGTCATGGGCTTTGAATAGAAAGAGCCCAGTGCACCCAGTGTTCCGAGAATGGTGGAGATAACCGCCACTCCCACTGCGAGCAAAAGTGTTCCTCTGATCATCTCCGCAAGTTCGGGAGTTGTAAAAAGAGTTACGTAATTTTGCAGTGAAAAACCTGCCTTTTGTCCTATGGTGGATGCATCGGTAAAGCTGTAGAAAGCAAGGATCAGTATCGGCGCATAGATGAGCAGAAGGACAATGAGAAGAATAAGCGGAGTCAGGATCTGTTTCTTTTTCATAATACGGATCCTCCTCTGACATTTTTCTCGCCTTCGTCTCCGCCCACTACAAGTGTGAAGATGCAGATGATAACAAGGAGGATCAAAGAGATGGTGGATCCGCCGTGCCAATCGTATGCGGAGAAATAACTTCCGATAAGGCTGCCCATGATGTATGTGCTGTTATAGAGCATATCGAGAACTACATAGTTGGTCATGGCAGGTAAAAATACCATGGATATTCCGCTGATAACTCCGGGCATGGAAAGCGGAAGGAGCACGCGAAGGAATGCCTGCACCTGATCCGCACCAAGATCCGAAGCTGCCTCCAAAAGACTCTTGTCGATCCTGGAGATCTGATTGTAGATGGGAAGGATCATGAAAGGCAAAAAGTCATATGTCATTCCTATCACAGAATTGGCGAAAGGATGCAGAGCAAGATTTCCTTCGATCATTGTAAGAAGCTCTTTGAGGGCCGTGATACGAAGGGTGAAATTGATCCACATGGGCATGATCATGAGCATGAGGATCGCACCTTTAGATGAGATCTTACTCATGGCAAGGCAATATGCCGCTGGATATGCGATAAGAAGGCATATCATTGTTGTGGCAAATGCAAGGAAGAGCGAATACATGAGGGTTCCCAATGTATTCGGATCCGTGAAAAAGTTTATGAAATTGCCGATCCCCGGTTTTCCGCTTGCATCGGTAAATGCATACTTAACGATGACGATAAGCGGCATGACCACAAATACCAGGAGATACAGCGCATAAGGAATACCTAAGTATTTCCTCTGAAATGTTCCCTTCATTGTTTTCTCCCGTTACTTAGCAAGTGTAAAGGTCATCTTATCTGCCGGCATGACAAGACCGACTATATCGCCCAGATTCCAGAGATACTCATCGTCTACGATAAGATCGTGACCTCTTGCGGTACGGATGACATAGCTGTAATGATCACCTTTATATATAAGGTTGATGATCTCTCCGGAGGTAAGTCCCTTCTCGGCATCATCGGTAAGTTCGATATCCGCAGGTTCGATGGAAATGTGGATCTTGATATTCTCGGGTCTGACAGTCTCTCCGGAAGAATCCTTGAGAATGCCGTCCTTAAGAGACGAACCCTTGATTATCTGAGTGATATCGGCTTCGATTTCTTTTCCGTTATATTCCAGTCCGTATTCATCGGTGATATCCGCGTCAAACCTGGTTGTATGATCTTCAGCGATCATGATGTGGATACCGTCGGGATCAAGGCACATTCCCACCTCTTCTCCTACTTTCGGAGTTTTGGTAGACTGAATGACCATCTCATACTTGCCGCTTTCTACGGTGATCTCATAGTGGATTCCCTTGAATACGACATTTGTAACTACACCCTTAACGGTGCCTTTTTCGGGAGCGGTCAGGATAACGTCCTCGGGACGGACAACCGCATCGATCTGGGTTCCTTCAGGAACATCATCCAGACAATCGAACTCACCGCCGCAGAATCTGACCTTAAGCTTTCCTGTCATGATTCCTTTGAAAATATTACTCTCGCCGATGAAGTCCGCTACAAAAGCGTTCTTGGGCTCGTTGTAAATATCCTCGGGAGTTCCTATCTGCTGGATCTGGCCGCCGTTCATAACGACGATTTTATCGGACATGGTCAGAGCTTCTTCCTGATCATGAGTTACATATATAAAAGTAATGCCGAGCTTATCATGCATGGACTTAAGCTCTATCTGCATCTCTTTTCTCATCTTGAGATCAAGTGCACCGAGAGGCTCGTCCAGAAGAAGTATCTCAGGCTCATTTACAAGAGCGCGGGCTATGGCGATACGCTGCTGCTGACCGCCGGAAAGAGTCGCAACGCTTCTTTCCTCAAAGCCTTCAAGGTCAACCATTTCAAGAACATGTTTGACCTTCTTATCTATCTCCTCACGGTCCATCTTCTTGAGCTTAAGGCCGAAGGCGATATTATCGTATATATTCATATGGGTGAAAAGTGCATAGCGCTGGAAAACCGTATTAACGGGGCGCTTGTTGGGAGGAAGCTTTGATATATCCTTGCCTCCGAGTAAGATCTGACCGCTTGTGGGTCTGTCAAAACCTGCGATCATTCGAAGAGTAGTGGTCTTACCACAACCTGAAGGTCCGAGGAATGTGACGAACTCGCCTCTTTCAATCGAAAGATTGAAATTATCGACGGCAATGAAACCGTTGTCATCTACATTTATCTATACTTTGTAATTACCTACCATATTTCCGAGGTCATCGGACTGATTCTTGATATTATCAGCCTTCTCGGCAACGTTTTTGATGATTCCCGTAATCTCCGTGCAAGCATTTGCGGTAATCTCCGCAGACGATGCGTTCTCCTCGGAGATTGCAGAAAGACTGCTGATGGAATCATTGAGTACGTTACATACCTTATTGATATCATCAACATTTACCCTGATCGCATCGAAGTTTTCCTTGGTGCTGTTGATGTTGTCAAACAGCGTGGTAAGGGATTCCTTCGAGTTCATGCTGGTTGTTTCCTGTTTTGACATTACGTCATTAAGCTTGGTGACCAGGCTGATTGTCTTATCTGTCTGGGTTTTGAGCTCGTCCATGATGTACTTAATGGATGCGGACGACTCGTTGGATTGAACCGCAAGCTTACCGATTTCCTCTGCGACAACCGCAAATCCGCGACCGGCTTCTCCTGCTCTTGCTGCCTCAATGGAGGCATTGAGTGATAAGAGATTGGTCTGATTTGCAATGGAGTTGATGACATCCGCCGCATTGGTAACTTCCTCAACGAAGTTTCCTACGCTGCCCATCTCTTCGGTAACCTGGGCAAGTTCTCTCATGGATTCCTGGATCGAAGCAATAAGTTCTTCGAAAGTCTTGGATACATGGTTGGAGTTTGCAGCCATGCTGCTCGTGCACTCTTCTGCGGTTTCAACCGTATCGGACATCTCGGACAGACGATTAACGATGGTACGTACATTATCGGATGCACTGTTTACATCTTCGGCCTGCTGGAGAGCTCCGCTGGACACTCCCGAGATTGCATTTGAAAGCTCGTTCATGGTCTTGCTTGCTCTCTCGGTAATATCCGTCAGCTCATTGGATGCGGATACAGAGCTGTCCACGTTATTTTTTACTCCGGATACGATATCCCTGATCTGGTCGATGAAGGTGTTCATGTTTCCGGCGATAACTTCGAATTCATCACCCGATGAGATCTCAATCTTCTTGGTGAGGTCTCCGGATCCGTCAGCGATGTCGCTGAGCTTATTGTTAAGAGTCTTGAAACTTTTGTTGATCTTGGCAGATACATAAAGAATGGCAAGAATACTTAAGACTAAGATAATTAAGCTGGTACCGACAATCGTGCGGATGTTTTTGGCAATCTGTTCGTCATACCAGTCTGCGCTGAAGTCAACACCTACGACTCCGGCTACTTTTCCGTCAGAGGTAAATACAGGGCTGTATGCGCTGTAATGGTTGCCCCACTCATCTGAATAAGGTACATCATCAACCGCTCCGGTGCCGTTTCCCGCTTCGATCAGTGCGTCGGTAACTTCAACCTCATCGCCCCAGTCTGCAGGATCTTCCGTATCCGCATCCACGGTGAAAATAAAACCGCTTCCGCTCTTTTCCATACAATAGATATACTCAAGATCGGTATTGTCCCTGTAAGCGGCGAGGTCATCCAAAACCGATAAAAACTCTTCGGTTTCCTGATCACCGTCTTCAAGCGCATCAAGAACATCACCGTCAATTTCCGCAGCAGCGGTATTGGCGATGTCCATCATTCTCTGCTTGATAAGATGATCCATTGCGGAGGCTGATTGTTTAACCGATATGGTTCCAAGAACGGCAGTAGCAACAACAAGAACGACAACATTGATCAACAAGATCTGCAAGGTAAGACTGATTCTCCGTACCTTCATATTGCTCCCCCTGTTGCAGGATTGATTTCCGCCCGGGCGTGCCTGCATCACTAGCGGGCAGTGAACTATGGCTATATGTTACCATAATCGGGCTGCAGAGTGCCACAAAAAACTACCCGAGCCAAACGGCCCGGGTAGTAAAAAGAACTAATTATTCGCCTGAAACCCAAAGCTGGTCATAATCACCTGATGAAGAATCCTCAAACAGATCTTCGGAATCGGTTACATTACCGGAAGAAGCTTCAGACATATCCTGGATTGCAAGGTTGACCATGTTGTCAATTTCATCCATTACACTGCTTTCATCAGAGATAGCAGCCTCTTCTTCAGATTCTTCTGACAGATATTCAACGGCAAGAGATGCCATGGAAATA
>JAGCUO010000169.1 GCA_017962825.1 Lachnospiraceae bacterium
AGACAGCTCTGTTTGCATATAGAACATGCCGGATTACCAGACAATTAGTCTGGGGTATAATCCGACCTGTTCTATATGTAGACAGAGCCTTTTTTAAGATTCCTGAATAAGACAGAGAACCGTCCCCTTGTATTACTGAATAAGACAGAGAACCGTCCCCTGTCTTGCGCTGGTGAACCGCCGGTTCATTACAAAAAACACTTGACTATTGTATAGTAACTTCAGATTATGTAGAATAACTGTAAGATATTTCTTTCATAGATACAAAGCGACATGCTTACAGGGAGGTAATACAATGAACCTTGATCTGAATGAAAAGAGCACAGTTTATCTGTTCTCTGCCTGCAATGCCAAGACACTGGCCATAGCTGACAGTACACCTGCAAACGATTCCGCAGTAATATTCGCATGCTCCGAAGATACTCTCACAGCCTCAGAAAAGGCACATTTAAAGCCTCTCGGCGCAAAGTGCATTGATATGACAATAAGCGGGATCATCTGGGAAATGCCTAAGCATATATCCGGCATAGAGATCTTTCTTTTCGAAAATGAAAATGAAAACCTCCTCCTGCTTGATGAAGCTTATACTGCATTGGCGCTTCATTCTCTCCCGAATGCTAAGATCTTTTTTGAAGTGAATGATACCCCTATTGGTGCACTTGACAAGCTGACCGGTAAGAACGGGGCAGAAAACCATCCTTTTATTGTGCCTGTCCGCACCGAGATAAATTTCGCATACGATAACATGCTGAAGCACTCTGTATTTGCGAACGCAGAAAAGGGTAATCCCGACAAGCAGGATAACCTAAAGCACATCAAGGCATTGATCGTCGGGATGAATGACCGGAATTATGAAATCTTCAGAACAATCCTGCATCTTTCGCAGATGCCCGGATATTCTCTTAAAATGATGGTTATCGAAGATTGCGACAACTGGGAAAGAATTGTCGGCAATATCCCCGAGATCTATGAGATGCAGAAGAATAAAGCAGACCCGATAGATATCCATTATTACGAAGATGTGGATCTTGACACGGAGAAATTCGAGAATTATATAGAAGACTGTCTTCCCGATTTCAATTATGCTTTTGTAAATGCAGATGATGACCTTACGAACCTGAATCTCAGCCTGCGTCTCAAAACCTTCCTTATCCGAAACGGAAGGGCGGGAAAAGCCGATATCCAGGTCAATGTCCGAAATAAAAACATCTGTAAATATTGGGACAGCGATCTGATGGACGGCATCGAAACAAACGGTTCAACAAATGTGGTTTACGATTATCAGACAATAACTGCTCCATATATTGAGCAGCTTCTGACTACGATAAGGAAAACCAAAGCGGGTTCGAATATCTTTGGAAATGACTTCTACTCCCTGCCTGAGTATAACCGTATTTCGAATCTGGCAAGAGTTCTGAGCCTGAAATATAAGATCCGGCTGATCGATGAATGTTATGATTCCAATTACAGTCTCCTTACAGACAGCAGCCTGTGGAAAAAATACGAGCATTTCCGCTGGGAAGCTTTTGTCAGGTCACTGGGGTATGTCAGACCGGACGTTACACTGATGGGCAGCATTTCAGAAATAGATGCGATTACCCGAAAAACGGGCAAAGTTCATCCAAGTCTGATTGATTTTGACAAACTGTCCAAAAAAGAGCAGGATAAGGACGGTATTGAGCTAACCGAAGAGATCGTCAAAATTTTCAGATAAGACAGGGGACGGTTCGAGACCACTGAAAAAGTCCCCTGTCAACTAAAAAAATCTCAAGATTATAATAAAAACAGCACAAAAGCCATCTGATCTATAGTATAATTAAGTTATCAAGCAAAATATACAAAGACAGAAGGAGATGACTTTTATGCTGAGAAGAGAAGCTAAACAACTTAACTTCTACACTGTATTATACAACAGGATCCCTAAAAATCATATACTAAATTTGATAAATTCTGCAGTTTCATTTGATTTTGTATATGATCTTGTAAAAGACAGTTACTGTGAGCATTTCGGCAGGCCTGCAAAGGATCCGGAGATGATGGTAAGAATCCTGGTATTACAGCACCTTTACAATCTTTCCGATGAAAGAGTACTAGAAGAACTGCAGGTTAACCTTGCATACATGTGGTTCATCGGCATCAATCCGGATGATGAACTGCCGGATGCAAGCCTGCTCTCAAAATTCCGAACACTCCACATGGATGACACCACCCTTGATGACATCCTTACCGAGATCGTACGCCAGTGCATATCAAAAGGAATAGTAAAGGAAGCTACGGGCATCTCGCTTGATTCGACACACATCGAGGCCAATACTGCAAAGAAGATACCCGAACGGATAATGAAGCAGCTTGCAAAGAAGATCTTCAAGGCAGAAGGGATCGAAGATGCAGAGATCCCTGATTATAAGAGCATTGAGGATCATAATGAAGCCAAGCAGGTCATGAAGGATTTCCTTGAGGAAACGATCAGCAAGTCGACCGAAAAATCAGCAAAAGAGGCTGCTGAGGCAAGGGAAGTATTGGACAGTGACCTTTTCATCGAGCAGCGTGGCATCAGATCACTTACAGATAAGGAAGCAAGGGTTGGGAGAAAAACAAGCACTCAGCTTTTTTTCGGATATAAATCGGAATACTGTATGACCACCGAAGGGATCATAACAGCAATGGGTATCCATGATGGGGCATATTTTGACGGAAAAGACTTTGACATTCTCTGTGACCGGACACTGGGATCAGGCCTTAAAATAAAAGAATTTTTCGGGGACAAGGCGTATTTTATGCCAAATATCCTGGACAGGCTCGAAAAGCTTGGAACAAGAACATTCATACCGGTAAGTGCAAGCAGCTATAAAGTAGACGAGGAACTCTATTCATACAACAAAGATAGTGATCAGTGGTTCTGCAGATACGGGAATGAAACAGAGAGGAAAACAAGGAGTAAGGTAAAGAAGAGACAAAAGGAATACGAGGTCTATAAATATCGTTTCAAGGTCGAGCAATGCAGGAATTGTCCACACAGGGAAGAATGCATAGGCAAGGCAAAGACGAAACGGAAGATACTGCAGGTAAGTTCAAATGCTCCGGGATACTATGAACGCTCGCAGTTTGAAAAAACAGATGAGTTCCGTGAAAAATATAAGGAGCGTGCAGGCATAGAAAGAAAGAATGCCGAAATGAAACGCTTTCATGGTTTAGCTCGTGCCAAGGGGTACGGGCTGAGAAGTGTGTCGATACAGGCCAAATTTACTGCAATTGCGGTAAATTTGAAGAGGATAGCCAAGATGGTATCCTCTTCAAGTAGAAAAAAATCATTGAAAAAGCAATTATTTAACAAAAAAGATGATTATAAAATAGTTTTAGGCAGAGGGATGATCATACAACGAGAAAAAGTGGCATAAATATACTACTTTTTCAGTGGTCTCGGACGGTTCTATGTCTTATTCAGAAATCTTCAAAGAGGCTCGTGATGCATATAGGACAGGTCGGATTACACCCCAGACTAATTGTCTGGTAATCCGACCTGTTCTGTATGCAGACAGAGCCATTGATTATGAAATAAATAAGACATAGAACCGTCCCCTGTCTTGTGTCTTTCTTCTTGCGGTTATTTCGCGGATGTGCTATACTCGCTTGAAAGTCACCTGATATTTCATTCTGATTAAGGAGTCATCAGCTATGAGACTGCGTCATATCGCGAAAGCAATGCCTATAATAGAAGAAAGCCCTTTTGTGGAACATGATCCGAAATCGTGTCGCGGAAAATGGTCGGAACGTTTCGGAAATGAAGATCCGATCCGAATAGAAGTCGGTATGGGAAAAGGCAGATTCATAACTTCACTTGCTCAACTGAATCCTTCTGTCAATTATGTAGGTATTGAGCGAGCTGACTCTGTTTTGTATCGCGCGTTACAAAAGCAACAGGAGTTGCAAATTCCAAATCTTGTTCTGTTGCTGTTAAATGCTGACGAACTCGCACTCGTATTTGCACCCGGAGAGGTCGATTGTATCTACCTGAATTTCTCTGATCCGTGGCCGAAAGACAGACATTCAATGCGTCGTTTAACATCTTCCCGTTACTTAAATATCTACAGGCAAATTCTGAAAAAAGATGGACATATCGAATTCAAG
>JAGCUO010000170.1 GCA_017962825.1 Lachnospiraceae bacterium
AAGATCCGCTTCTTCCATAACACAGTTTATCAGTTTCAGCCCCTTGCAATAGCACAGGGGCTGTGTTCCTGTTATCCTGCAGTTTTCAAATGTGACATTCTCACAATACCACGCAAGATATTCTCCCTTTATCACGCAGTCCTTAACATAGACATTCTTCGCATGCCAAAAAGAATCCTTGGTATCGAAATTACAGTTTGTGAATGTCGAATCTTCAATATACTGAAAGGAATACTTTCCCTTCAGCGACACATTTTCAAAAGTAAGCTTATCGGAGCGCATCATGAAATACTCGCTCTCGGCAGATGAATTCTTCATGTTCAGGCCGTGAACGGACCAGCCGAACTCGGGCGAGATTATGCTTGAGTTTTCTATGGTGACATCACCGCACTCACGAAGGGCCTTGATCCCGTGAAGCTTTGAATCGGTTATTCTTATATCATTCGAATACCAGAGTGCAGCGCGGCATTTATCGGTCATCTCGCTGGACTTTATTTCCAGGTGATCGTCATGCCAGAAGGGATAGCGGAGATTGAAATACGAATCCGAAACCTTAACGTTCCTGCTTTCCTTGAACGCACTCTCTCCGTCCGCAGGTCCATCGAACCTGCAGCCTGTGACCTCTATACCGTCACTTCCGTACAGAGCTCTTTCCTGATCAAATGTTTCACCTGAAATAATGTTCATATTCATAACCTGTAATCGTATTCTTTACTTGAAACAGTCTTCGATCACATCCTCAGGGCAAAGGCCGGCTGCCTGGGGCGAAATTCCGCAAGCAAGGGAGAAGTAGTTACCGAATTCCGCAATGTACCACTTATCGTCATAGCATACACAGGTCATAAACAGAATATAATCATCTCCGTCTATTTCCAGTTCCATGCATATGTTTTCGATATCGCCGCCCCAGGACTTCTTTTTGTACTTATTATAATCCTTAAGGGCTTTACCGAAATCGAAATCAAAATCGGACTCATCCAGAAAATCCCCGATCTCAATATTTTCAAATTTCGGATCGGAATTCAGAAATTCCATGAGAGTTTCAAGATCGTCATCATCATCTATTATAAACGTTATGCCTGACGTTAAGGTTGATGCCAGTTCCTCATCATCAACCTGAGCAGCCATCGGTACGATCATCTGTCTGAAAACACTTGAGGAAATATATGCACGCCTGTTCTCAAGGTTTACGGACGATGTAAGAACAGAATCATTTCCGAGCATCACAAGCTGCTGCCCGCTGGTGGCAATTCCCGGTGAAAACGCACGTATTCTGTCATAGAATTCCTCAACACTGTAGTTTTCTTCAAAACTCTCCATGGCGAAAGTTGAAAGAATTCCTTCGAAATCTCCGGCCTTCAGATACTCTGCATAAGCCGTGACCGCCTCTTCGGGAGTATCGTATCCTTCGCCTTCAAGCTTTACGTTTTTTCCGAGGCCTCCTTTTATCTGCGTGAGCACCAGAACTATCGCCGCTGTCGCGCAGATACCGATGACAAGACCGATCAAAAGAAAGAGAAATCTGCCGGAACTCTTTTTACGGGGTTCGGGCGAAGGTGTCACAGGCGCAGGTTTCCCACCGGCCTGAGCATTTTCGGGTGTGGGAGTTACGGGTGTTGCATTCATATTATTGGCATCCATAATTCACTTCTCCTTTAATGATGGTTAAATGTGATCAGATCTTGAGGTCTCCGGGCTTGACCCATCCCAGCTTTACCACGATCTTATGTATGATAAGCGAAAAGACTGCGGGAAGCACGAAGCATATAAGAACGAGTCCGAGCCAGTCGAACCATGTGATCGAGGCCTTGGCGCCGTTCAGAATATCCTTCACCCATCCGGTATAGACTCCGATAGGACCTACAAGTCCGCAGGTTCCCATGCCGGACGAAATGGCGGTTCCGTTCATCTTTAACCGGAATACACAGGTTGCGATGGGACCGGTGATCGCCGATGCGAGAGTGGGTGCTATCCACACTCTGGGGTTCTTAACGATATTACCCATCTGGAGCATTGATGTTCCGAGTCCCTGTGATACGAGTCCTCCGAACTTATTCTCCTTGAATGATATAACAGCAAATCCGATCATCTGTGCACAGCATCCCGCAACCGCAGCACCACCGGCAAGTCCGGTGAGGGCCAGTGCACCGCATATGGCGGCCGAAGAGATCGGAAGTGTAAGAGCCATACCGACAATGACAGAGACCAGTATTCCCATAAGGAAGGGCTGAAGATCGGTTGCCCACATGATGAGACTTCCGATCGATGATGCCGCTGTTCCGAGCGCGGGAGCGATCAGCCATGAAAAGAACATTCCGACCGAGATTGTGACAAACGGTGTGACCAGTATGTCGATCTTGGTCTCCTTTGATACCATCTTACCTATCTCTGCAGCGATTATCGCAACAAAGAGTACAGCAAGAGGTCCGCCGGCACCGCCCAGGGCATTAGATGAAAAGCCCACGGTTATAAGTGAAAAGAGAACAAGCGGCGGACACTTAAGTGCATATCCTATGGCAACAGCCATAGCCGGTCCGCTCATTGCCTTAGCCATGCTTCCTACGGTGTATTCAACCGGTCCGACTGTGGCAATGGGCTGAGTGAGAAAATCAATATGAAACTGTGTTCCGATGGTCTCGATGATCGTTCCGATAAGGAGCGAACAGAAAAGTCCCTGTGCCATGGCACCGAGCGCATCGATAGCGTATCTCTTAAGTGAGATCTCAATATCCTTTTTCTTCAGAAAATCTTTGAACGAACTATATTTCTTTTCTTTCACTCTTCTTCCCATCCTTTACAAACATCGCACCAGCCTGCAAAATCGGTAGCCTTCTCAAGTTCTTCGGGAGTGAGCTTAACGGATACGAACTCACTTCCCCCGGCGGGGTGTATGTATTCAAATCTCTTCATGGATATATCAAGCCACACAGGAATATCCGACGGAACTCCGAAGGGGCAAACACCACCGGGTAAGAATCCGGTAAGTTCCTCTACCCTGTCCCTCGGTATCATGGACGGTTTTGTATGGAACAGTGCCTTGAACTTGGAGCTGTTCACTCTTCCGTCTCCCGCCATTACAATTATGACAGGCTTGTCATCTACGATAAAGGAAAGAGTCTTTGCGATCTCCGCTTCGCTGCAGCCTATCTGCTGTGCGGCATGCTCCACGGTATCAATGGTCTCGGAATGAACCGTTATCCTGTCACCGAAGCCCCTTGCATCAAGCCATGACTTAACAGCTTCACTCCCCATATCTGGCTCTCTCTCCTCCGATATATTTATAGCGGCTTCTTCCGGCAAGGATTATTGCTTCACCGATGTGCTTATGCTCAAGCTTTAAAGGAACCACAACCGGTCTCATATGCATTCCGATCATTACGCCGCCTATGTCTATTCCGAGAACAGCCTTCGACTTTATATCCTCCACTGCGACGGGCTCGGAAAGAGAACCGTAATGCTTTGTCGCAAAAGCGCCGCCCGCTTTTCTGTGAGGAACAACGTTAACGATGGGAAGATCGTATTTATCCGCGACTTTCTTTTCCACAATAAGGGCCCTGTTCAGATGCTCGCAGCATTGAACGGCGATATCATATTTTCCGCCGAACACATCGGTAAGTGCTCTGTACAGTTCATCTGCGATATCCTCACTGGAATTGGTTCCGGGCATATCTCCCTGTACTGTACTGGTTGAACAGCCCACAACGAGCAGATCTCCCTGCGAAGGATCAGCGTTTCCGAGAACCTCGGTAAATACCTCTTTTGCCTGATCGTAAATTCCCATCTTTAATCATCTCCCGTCAGATTAATAATAGAACTGCAAACACTGTGATTTTATCATATTTTGAGGAAACATTCAGAAATAAAACAAATAGGGCGAGGATGTTATCCTCGCCCTAAATCCTGTGAACCGATTGAATTACTTCTTTGCGCCGTTTACAAGATCCTTGAGAGCCTTACCAGCCTTGAACTTAGGAACGGTAGCTGCGGGAATCTTGATAGCCTCTCCGGTCTGAGGGTTCTTGCCCTTACGAGCTGCTCTCTTGGAGGTCTCGAAGGTTCCGAAGCCTACAAGCTGAACCTTTCCCTTCTTCTTAAGCTCCTTGGATACTGCGCCGGTGAAAGCCTTGAGTGCCTTATCAGCGTCAACCTTGGTAAGTCCTGCTTCCTTTGCGATTGCATCAACTAATTCTGCTCTGTTCATTGATTTTATCCTCTCAATATATTGGGGTTGTTTATTGGAACACTGAAAATATACCACAATATAGGCTTTAATTCAATAGTTTTTTGGCTTAAAACCGTATCTTGTGCTCGATTTTTACGGTTTTTTGACATTTTCCTCGAAAATCTGCCCGTCAGAGGGCTTTCCGACCGCTGTCCCGTAATGCACGGGGATAGCGACCTGCGGCTCTATTTCATTGATAAGACCGGCCGCTTTCTTCGGATCCATCGTATATGTGCCGCCTATCGGAACCAGTGCAATGTCGCATTTTACGGCCTTTGCCTCCGGTGTAGCATCGGTATCTCCCGCGATATATATGCGCTTTCCGCCGACTTTCAGGATATATCCGACCCATTCACTTGACCTGGGATGGAACGGTTTCAATATATTGTATGCGGCGACCGTTTCGAACTTAAGTCCGTCGACCTCATAGGACTCACCGGGTTTTACCGTAACAACCTTCGCAAATTTATCCGCGATATCCTTTGTCTTTCCTTCCATCTTCTCCGGAACGACAAGAACGGTGTTGCTTCCTATAACCTTATCGATATCTTCGGGTGAGAAGTGATCGTAGTGATCGTGGGTTATAAGAATGTAATCCGCATCATTCGAAGTTTCTTTCATTTGGAAAGGATCGATGTATATGTTCTTTTCTCCGTCCTTTACACGTATGCTGTTCTGTCCGAACGCATCAATGTTTTCAGTCATATCATTTCCCCTCTTCAGCCTTTTTAAGAGCACGTTTTTCGTTCACGACAAAGCTTATTCCCAGGATCACCCCGGGTGCATTATTTGTGATATATATGATCAATTTATTTAATACGGCTGATCCCGAACCGAATAACAGAACATCATAGAATCCGAGATTATTGATGGCTTCCGCAAAGCCTTTCAGATAAAAGAACATATAAAGAAATGCGATCAGTGCGGCGATTGCCAGGGATATATCAGGCACGTAGCATTTGTATCTGTAACCGAACAATTTCGCAATGACAAAAACCGCAACATAGGGAACCACAGCATCAAGAGCGCACAGAACTCCGCCCAGGATAAAGTAGGCCACAGAGAAATAATCCATTTTGATGAACATCACGGAATAATCCAATATGAAGCTTGCGATCATAAACGCAGCCGCAATGGCAACCGCAGTGATCAGAGATTTTTTGGATATTTCCTTTTCCCTGAATTTCCAAAGAAAGATCAGTGTGGCATAAACAATAAGCACTCTGAAAATAAAAACGATCATATCAGTCTCCTGTCATAAACGCCGGCATTTATTTTCGTATTCACTTCCGGTACTTGGCGAGTATAAAAGTATACGCGACACCCAATCCTATGGAAATAAACACAACACCCAATATGGAAACGATGAATCCGGCAGAATTCTGTTTCAATAACAGCAGAGGAAGTCCAAACAGTTCAAGCAGGATCGCATATACGATCCACAGTGTTCCCACCGAACGGTTATATTTTACCACATCACTTACTTCGGGAGGATTCACACCGGCAAAAAAGCCGGAAGGCTTCTTTGATCTCCCCGCGATAATACCTATCACAGCAATTACAATCGCGATCGCAGTCCAGACAATAAAGCCGATCATCATAATATGCACCTCACTTTCTCATGTGTCACGCAGCATAAGCCGCTTGGTTAAAAGATCATTTCTCTTTATCATAAGGAATGAGTATGGAGAATGAAAAATCCATATCATCATAGGTGATCGAACAGGTACCGCCGTATTTAGCCACCGACTCTTTGATGTTCCTGATCCCGAATCCGTGACCGCCTTCATCTTCTTTGGTTGAAACAAAATCATTGAGATTCTTTTTGATCACCCCGTTATACGAATTCTTGACTGATATGACGATATCGTTATCCTCTTTGACTATCTTCATCTTGACGATCTTCTTCTCACTCTTTTCGCATGCTTCGATCGCATTATTGAGAAGATTGGATAAAATGACAACAATGTCATCATCTTCTATCGGAAGATCCTTGAGTTCAGTAAGAACAAGCACGCAGAGAATTCCTTTTTCTTCCATCTCCTTATATTTCGTATTGATGATGGCATCCACCAATGCGTTGTTGGTACGTATGCAGCTTCTCTCGCCGCTGAGCTTTCCGCTTATGTTGTCGATATACTTTTCAAGTTCATCGTACTGCTTCTTTTTAAGAAGTCCTTCCATGCACATGACCTGGTTCTTATACTCATGTGCTTTCCTGCGCTGCTTCTCATAGTTGGTATAAAGAGCCTTATACAGCTCCGTCTGGTTCCTTACTCTGGTCCTGTACATATCATCTTCCCGGATCCTGCGTTCCCGCTTCAGAATGTCGCAGACCAGATAAAAGACTATGATGTTTATCGCCACAAGTCCGAAAGCAATCAGGAAATCAACATTTCCGACCTTGACCTCATCCGTGCCTCCGGACTTCCACAGCATCGCACACAGAACAACGATCGTAAACAAAGGAAATGCTATGAACCTGAACCACTCCGCTCCTTTAAGAATATCCCCGGCGTCGCCCCTTGCGATCTTGGTCTTAAGAAACAGCACGGTCATAAACAGAGTGAGCTTGGCCAATGCAGCAGACAGATCCCAGCTGAACTCATAGCCCGAAACATACAGACTGAATCTTTCGTTCATGAAGAGATAGTAAAGATAAAAAACATAATCCACAGCCATAAGAAGACTTTGGAACAAAAGAGCGATACAGAAGGATTTCCACAGTTTTATCTCGGCATACATGAACATTATCAGACCCGTGATAAGGATTATCAGGATCTGATTCACAAGCTTATTGTCACCGGTAAAAAATGTCAGCATAAAATTCATGCCGGACAGAAGGATGATGAACAGATAATCATTAAGCCTGTCCTCATTTCTCTTTTTGGCGAAAGCCTCGTAAAAGAGTTTGCAACAGACCGTCTCCATGATTATGACAGATATACTTTCGAGATAACCCAGCACTGTTTCAGATTGCTCCTTTGTATTCCGCGATCAGTTTCTGAACATCATTGTATCTGGCCCTCGGAATGCTGAGCTGAGTACCGTTATCGAGGACCAGACAGTATCTTGAAATGCCGTTTACATGCCTTGCATTGACCAGATAACTCTGATGTATGCGGATGAACCCCTTGCCTTCAAGTTCCTTCTCCATATCATCCAGAGTCTTATATACCGTGTACCGGTTCAGGGAATCTTCCATGATATGGAAGATAAGTCTGTGGAGATTGCTTTCGATAAATAAGATACGCTCAAGCGAAACAGTCTTTTTCCCTTCGGAAAAATCGAACTCCTTCTGTTCGACTTCATAAGCCATCCTTTCCCTGATGGAGTCGAGACATTCCTTTACGCTTCCTTCGAGCATGTTGTTGTTTTTGAGAATGTACCTGAAGGCATCTACCTTATACCCTTCGATGGTGTAATCGATATATGCCGTAACGAATACGATAAAGATGTCCTTGCTTTTTTCACGGATCTTCCTGGCTACATCAATGCCATCCATTTGATCCATATTAATATCCAGAAATACAATATCGTATTTCTGCACTTCAATACCCAGATCCGTGAGTTCTTCGCCGGACGCGAAATCATCGATGGAACAAACGATCCCTTCGGCGCCAAGATATTTTTCCAGGATACCCCTTATCTCATTCCTGAAATACTTTTCGTCGTCGCAGATTGCAATGTTCAGCATAAAGCCGGATGCCTTTCGTGAAAGCACAACGATAACATCCCCCCACGCTTTATTATATACAATCTCCCCTCATATACAACAAAATGCCGCCCATATATTTCTCAGGGGGGGTGAGAAAAAGAGCGGCATTCATCTGATACACTGATCGTTATATTTGTATTTGATTTTGGGAGTTTCCGCAATAGCCATTGCAGAAAACGACAATATTTTGCAGAAAATGACAA
>JAGCUO010000171.1 GCA_017962825.1 Lachnospiraceae bacterium
CAAGGCAAGTGTTTCAAATGTTGTCAGGATCTTAAAAGAAGATCCCTTCTTTGCCGGAGCAATCTGTTTAAATGAACTTTCCGAAAGGATTGATATCAGAAGGAATCTCGGCTGGCACAGGGACGGCACAACATTGTCCGATACGGATATGGCGTACATTACCTTATACATTGACAAGAATTATGGAATCGGATATCAGAGCGTAATCGATATAGCGGTCAGGGTCGTTGCCAATGAAAACCGTTATCATCCGATCAGGGAGATCCTTAACGGCCTTGTATGGGACGGAGTGCCCCGAGTTGAAAACATGCTCACACATTTCTTCGGAGCGGAGAAAACGGAGCTTATAACGACTACGATGAAGCTTTTCATGCTTGGTGCAGTGAGCAGGGTGTTCACGCCCGGTATTAAGTTCGAGACTGCCATGTGCCTTGTGGGCGGTCAGGGAGTCGGGAAATCCACATTCTTTAAATTCCTTGCAATAAGGGATGAGTGGTTTTCGGATGACTTGAAAAACCTGAGTGACGACAAGATGGCAGCGAGACTGCAAGCACATTGGATCATTGAACTGGTCGAAATGCTTGCAGTGATCAATGCAAAGGCAGAAGAAGAGCTTAAATGCTTTATCAGCCGTGAAAAAGATAATTACAGGACGCCTTATGATAAGCATCCGAGGGACAGAAAACGCCAGTGTGTGTTCGGCGGGACATCCAATAAGATTGAGATCCTTCCCATGGATAAGAGCGGAAACAGACGTATCGTTCCGATCGAAACGCATCCTGAGAATGCGGAGGTACATATCCTTGACAATGAGGAAGAGTCCAGGGCGTATATCCTTCAGGCATGGGCAGAGATCATGGTGATTTATAGAACCGGCGATTTCATCCTTACGCTTCCGGATCATCTGAAGAAGGAGCTGGATAAGTATCAGCAGCGTTTCACACCTGAAGATACCGATCAGGAGGCTATTGAGGATTATCTGGCCCGCACCACGGAAAAGCATGTCTGTATCAGGCAGCTTTTCTATGAGGCACTTGGACACTCGATGTATGAACAGCCGAAAAAGAGCGAATCCAATAAGATTGCGACGATCATGCATCATATCCCCGATTGGGAACCCGCCGGGATCCAGAGGTGCGGTAAATATGGCAGTGCAAGGGCGTGGAAACGTAAGAACGATACAAGTACCACAGAGGACGGCTTTATTTCGGTGACGGAGCAGATGGAGCTTCCTTTTGACTAACATGTTGTCAACCAAGTATGTCAACCAACGAAAAAACTTTCCTGTAAGTCAGGAACTTACTCAGAGTTTTTTTGGAAGGTTGACAGAGAAGGTTGACATTTTATATGCGAAAAAACGGAAAGGAGAATCATAATTGAATATTGTACAGGATGTCAAGGATACGGATTCCGGGAAGGAACTCGTATCCTTTTTTAATGGGAAAATTAAGCGTAGGCATGCACCGAAAAAGATGCTTACAAGGAAAGAGGCGGCCGATTACCTTGGGGTTAGTCTTACGACCCTGGATTCGGCCAGAAGCAACGGAAAGATCGCTTATGTTCAATATGTAGAGAATGGAAGCGTGTTCTTTACGGAAACAGCACTTGATGAATATATAGCAAGATGCACGCACCGTGCTGTTCCACAGAAGGAAAATATGATGACTTACCGTAAGCGCAGGAAGTGATGCTCCTGCGTTTGCGACAACATTGAGAGGCTGATGTGTTTTTGATAAAAATATCCTATCAGCGCTGAGAATAAAAAAAGGGAGGTGCCGCAATGGCAAGAAGAAAAACAATTCCGAAATACGGAACAGTTACTATGAACGGCATAGAGTATTACAGAACCCGAATCTTGGATGCTGATGGGAAGAGGGTTGCACTCTACGGCAAAACACAGGAAGAATTATATGATAAAGTCGAGGAAGCCAAGAAGCAGATTGAAGACTGCACGTTCAGGCGCGAAATGCCTACGGTTAAGGAGTATTGCGAGAAGTGGTTACTTATGCAGTCGGCTCACGTGCGTAACACGACCATGGTGGATTATACTTCCAAAGTGAAGAATTACATCATAAAACCATTGGGCCATATGCATATGGTTGATGTTACAGCAGATGATATCAGACTCGCAGTACTTCCGGCGGCAAAGAAATCGGAATCCGTATACCGTTCTGTAAATATGCTTATTAAATGTATATTCAATTCCGCAGAGGACAGTCATATCATAGATGACAACCCTACGAAGAGGTTATCTGCTAAGGGCGGTACACCCCAGAAGGAAAAGGAAGCACTTTCCGATGAACAGGTAGAACAGCTTCTTGATGCGATCAAAGGACTACCGCCATATGTCTTTGTGATGATAGGTCTGTATGCAGGACTCCGCAGAGAAGAGATACTTGGCCTCAAGTGGGACTGTGTACATCTTGATGAGGAGGCTCCATATTTATCAGTAAGGCGTGCCTGGCATGTCGAGCATAACAGACCGGTAATCCTTACGGAACTTAAAACAAAGGCAGCAAAAAGAGATGTTCCGATTCCGAAAAGGCTTCTGGAATGTCTTAAAGAGGCAAAAGAGAATTCTAAGTCAGAATATGTGGTGGCAAACAGAGACGGAGAACCGCTCTCTTACACACAGTTTCAGCGCGTTTGGAAGTATATTCGTACCCGTTCCACAAAAGAGCGTACTTATGTAAGATATGTAAATGGTGAGAAGATTAAGCATACCGTTAGGCCGGTGCTTGGGCAGGCGGCACCTCATAACGGAAAGGTAATTTACACTCTGGATTTTCAGGTCACTCCGCACCAGCTTCGTCATACGTATATCACAAACCTGATTTATGCGCACGTGGATCCCAAGACAGTTCAGTATCTTGCCGGTCATGAAAACAGTAAGATCACAATGGACATCTATGCCAAGGTAAAGTATAATAAGCCCCAAGAACTTGCAGCTGTAGTTAACGGTGCATTCGGTGACTAAATCGGCTGGCGGTGACAATCCCCTATGATGGGTTAAAAAAGGGTTAAACCTTCGACGAGAAAACGGGAAGCCAGTAAAATCAAGGGTTTGCGACTGTAAGAAACAATGAAGTACGGCTTGAAGGCAGCTCGTCGTGCACCTCAGTTATCAAAGAGATAATCAGTCGCGAACTTACTTTTTTATCAAAAACAACGAAAAACCTCGTAAACATTGCGTTTGCGAGGTTTTCTTTTTGCATGAAAAGCACGCTGAGAACTGCTCAAAAACTGACGGTAGCACCCGTACAGCACCCACTGATATATTAAGAGTAAAGCCTCAAAAAGTGCTATCCCTCATAAGACTGTTCCATTCTTTGAAGCTTCACTTATATAAACGAAAACTGAAGGGTATATATTGCATTTTTTTAAAAATTTTTGTAAATAAACCTTTACTCCTGTCCAAATGGTCCATTTCCCGGTTCGATACGTATCTTTCCGGTTATTTCCGGAAGCTTTATCCTGTACTTTTCGCTTAGTACAGGGCCGCAAGCCCCCGAACCGACACCCGCCATTTCAAAATCGACGCAGATTATGTTATATTCCGACTTTTCAAGTTCATAGTTATGTTTCTTTCCCGCAAGCTCCTCCTGAGTATACTCCGAAGCATTAAAGGAAAAGCCGTCCGGATTGCCGAATATCAATTCCGCTTTAGATCCTCTCACCGACATTCTCGTACATCCATAATGGGATCCGTTTTCCTGAGGCTTTATATAATCCTCAAGCATATCCGAAATTGCTGAGCGAAAATTCCCAATATATGATGCCAGATGTTTATCGATATAGCTTTCCTGTGGTCCGTAACCGTAAAAATCAACAATGCTGTATTCCTTCGGGATAAACAATCTGAGTCCGAATCTTGGCAGGAATTCAATCTTATTGGATGTCTCTGCACTGCATAGAACATCAAGCCCCCCGTTTGCATCTATCCTGTATTCTGCCCTCATCTTTGCAAAAGGCTGATGTATGCTCCATCCGAAGGATTGTTTTGCCCTTATCACTACACATCCTTCTTCTTGCGTAATACTCGTCCCATATACTTTTACAATATAGTCGTTCAAGTGAGCCGTATACCATTCCCACCTCATTGTATCATTATCCACAGGCGCGCGGAAAAAGTTGTATTCCATCGGTTTTGCGATTATTTGTTCTCCATCCGAAACAATACTGTCAAATTGTGCAGTACGGCGGTTAAAAACATATTCTGCATTTCCGGCATTTACCCGATATTCAAACATGGTTTCAGTAAAAACAGGCGTACCTGCTGCCGATGGCAGGGCCTTTCTTTGTGCATTAAAAACTTTCAGCTGGTCAAAGCAGATTTCCTCTCCCTTATTAAACGCACTAAAGTTGTCCTTAGCCATAAAGATAAAGCGTATATAAGCATCCTTTTCGAATTTGTCCGTTGCTTCGGCAATCCTTACTTCTGTACTTCCCATCGGAGGAACAGAAAAATCAAACTCTCCCTCATAAGCCACACCGCCATCATAGGTGATCTCCCAGCGGCAATCCATTTTTTCTCCGGCATCAATAAAACGCAAAAGACTGCTTATCACAAAAGAACCCGGTTCATTTCCCACGCTCACTCTCACAGGACGATAAGCCTGTTTTAATTCCAAAAGCCCTGTATGCGGTCTTCTGTCGGGATAACAGAGTGCATCCATGCAGAAATTGTTATCGTGATGACGTTCTCCGCTGTCTCCGCCGTAGCCGTATTTAACTTTACCTTCTGCTGTTTTGCCGAGAATAACGGCATGATCTGCCCATTCCCATACAAGTCCTCCACACAGTCTGTCACTGCTCATAAACACTTCATGATAATCTTCCAGATCTCCCGGACCGTTACCCATAGCATGACAGTACTCGCAGAGAATGAAAGGTCGTTTTTCATCGTCCTGCTCCAGGAATTTCTTTATATCTTCTACCGATGAATACATTCGGGAAACAACATCAACAATGTCATCCGGTGTATCATCCAGCTTATGCATACTTTCATAATGTACGGGACGTGTACTATCCATCTTTTTTACCAGCATTGCAGCATCACGGAAATTCTTTCCGTATCCGCTCTCATTGCCAAGTGACCAGATAATAACGCACGGACGGTTTATATCACGGGTTACCAGCAATTTCACGCGATCAAGTATTGCCTCCCTGAACTGCGGATCCTTAGCAATCAGTGCAATACCGCCATATCCGTCACTCCATTGCCATTTCAGATCATTGTATACATTTACACATCCATGAGTTTCAATATCCGCGTCATTGATAACATAGAGTCCAAGCTCATCACACATTTTATAAAACTCAGGAGCATTCGGGTAATGAGATGTCCGTACGGCATTGATATTATGCCGTTTCATAAGTACAAGGTCAAGATACATCTTTGATCTGTCAGCATAGAAGCCCGTATCCGGATAACTGTCGTGACGGTTTACACCAAAAATCTTGATATGTTTTCCATTTAGTTTTAATATACCATCCTCGATGGATACTTTTCGAAAGCCCACCTTTTCCCCTATCAGTTCATTGTCGGTTTCTATTTCAAGACGGTAAAGATACGGAGATTCTGCAGACCAGAGTTTCACATCTTTTAATGTATATTCGAAAGGTATGCCTTCGGTCACATTGCTTTCACATACAATCTTTTTTCCATCATACAGCCTGATCTTCGCATCGGCTCCTTTAAGCGCAATACTTAAAAGTCCCGAATTAAAAGAACTGTCAGATTCTGCAATTATCCGATAATCCTCAAGTCGTTTTTCAGGTCTCGACAGCATATAAACATCTCGGAAAATTCCTGACATACGAAACTTGTCCTGATCTTCAAGATAGGTTCCGTCACACCATTTCAGTACTACAGCCCCGATATGGTTTTCACCTTCAAACAGCAGAGATGTGATATCAAATTCCGATGTATGATGCGAAACTTGTGAATAACCTGCAAATATGCCGTTTATGAAAAGATATAAGCAACTGTCAACACCTTCGAAGCAAAGTATTCTTTGTAATCCGTCAGGCTTATACTCATAGCATGTACGATATACTCCCACCGGAACATCGTCCGGAACATATGGCGGATCGAACGGAATAGGATAATTAATATTTGAATACTGAGGCTTATCGTATCCATGCAGCTGCCAATTTGAAGGAACCGGAATCTTATCCTTTACACTTTCGGTAAAATCATCCGGCATATCAATGATACTCTCGTAATAATTAAATCCCCACTCACCGTTTAACAATTCAAGATATTTCGAGTTCTCTCTACATTCAAATGCATCCTGATCCTTTGCAAACGGTATAAAATAGCAATGGTCCGGAAGAGTGCCTACGTGAAGCTTTTGTAAATCTTCATGCATAGTCAGATAACTTTTCTGTGACCCCTGTTTTGAAATGTCCGAAATATTCATTTTTATCTTTTCTCCTTCCTCACACTTTTGTCAATGTCACCTTGAAAATGCCTTCATTGTGCCACTAACTCCGTCCCCATGGTCCATTATTCCGTCCCGGGGGCCATGCGATAAACTCCTATAAAAGAGAGTACCGGCGCTATCCTTGAATCAGTTATCCTAATTCTTACACAATCCGTCTTCATCCCGTTCATTGGCACTATCCGTTTGTAACCTATTGTAGTCCCACTGTAAATTTCACTGAATTTCCCGTTCTCACCTATATCTATCGCAAACCGTTCTACTCTCTGGCTTTTAAGAATATTTTCCTTTATGACGATATATCCCAGCTTTTCTGCCTTAGCGAAATTTATCGAGATGTCAGCTTTGTTTGACAATGATTCAAAATATTTATCATAACTGTCTTCAACTACATTTTCAATGCCGTTCGCTTTTGTTTCACAGCTGCAGGAAATCTCGGCTTCCGGAACTAAATTATATGAAAATGCGTCTTTTAAGAATTCTCCGAGTTCCGCAAGCCTTTGAACATCGTTTTCATGGATCAATCCGTTCTTTGCCGGCGGGATATTTAAAAGAAAGGTTGCGTTTCCCCCTACCGACCGTATATAGATATCCTCAAGTTCTTTAAGCGAACGCACTTTATCATTCTCACTCTCATGCCAGAACCATCCGGGACGGATAGAAGTATTAACTTCTGCAGGATACCATATTGCATCATCTTCATACAAAAGCGCCGATCTGCTTCCCAGATCCTCATCACGAACATCTACCCTCCTGCGAAATACAGCACTATCTTCATGCTGACTCCTCTCGGCGATTTTTTCACTATCTCTTGCACGTACGGGTACCACACTCCATTCGGCTATGCGCGTATGTCCCGCTTCATTTCCGCACCATCTTACATCCGGTCCGCAAACAGATATACATGCATCAGGCTGAAGCTTACGAATAAGCGCGTAATATCTGTCACAGTCATAATATTGTTTTTTCCCGTCAGGGCCTTCACCACACGCTCCGTCAAACCACACTGAAAAAACTTCTCCGTATTTTGTCAGAAGTTCCGACAGCTGTCCCAGGAAAAAATCGTCATATTCTTTTCCTTTCCCGTATAAAGGACAATTTCTGTCCCACGGTGAAAGGTATACTCCGAAGACAATTCCTCCTTCCCTGCAGGCGTTCGATACTTCACGTACTATATCTTTGCCGTAAGGACTGTGCATTACGGTATGATCTGTATATTTTGAGTCCCAAAGGCAAAAGCCGTCATGATGTTTGCAGGTGAATATCAATCCTCTCATTCCGGCAGACTTAACAGCACTTACCCACTGTTTCGCATCTAACTTTTCCGGGTTAAAAATATCCGGAGCTTCTGTTCCGTCTCCCCATTCTTTATCCGTAAATGTATTTATCGTGAAATGAATAAATGCATAGAATTCCAATTGTTGTAATCTAACCTGTCTTGGTGTCGGAATTATCTTTGTCAGTCTTTTGTCATCCATACCCGTACTGCCTCGCATAAAATAATTTTCGCTTTTATCATATTTGTACATGACATTAAAGTCAATATATGATATTATCATAATATAACAATATGAACATGAAATTCACATAAGGAGTACGCTATGTTTTTTTATCATTATCCGATAATTGCACTTGAAAGCAGACTTCCTCTATATCTTATCGGTCTTGGAGTGCATGACTGTCAGCCTCTCGTCCGACGTGGAACCGAATATGGCTTCCCACAGATTTTCTATTGTACCAAAGGACGTGGAACTCTTATTTATGATGACATAAAGACAGAAATAAAGGAGGGAATGGGATTTTTTATACCGGCTTCGTACCCTCACGAGTATTTCCCATCAGATAGTGTCTGGGATAACCATTGGATAATTCCGGGTGGATACGCTTGTGAACGTATGCTTGCGGAGTCAGGATTTGACAAACCGACTGTTTTTACACTTGACAGTACCATACAGCTTGATAAGCTTTTTATGAATATGCATGTTGCCCTTCAGCGCGATAATATCTACGGAAACCTGAAAGCCTCGGGAATATTATACGAATTTATGATAGAATTAAACAAGGCTGTAAACCATTTAAACAATTCTTTCGGTACAAATCCTGCATTAAAAAAATGCCTGGAGCTGATCGATACCAACTACTCC
>JAGCUO010000172.1 GCA_017962825.1 Lachnospiraceae bacterium
GAAACGCTGAATTTGTTTTTTCCGGCCGAGGTGCCGGTGTATCTTTCTTCTATAAGATTGGTCTGGTCGAGGACCTGTCTTGCATATCCGAGGAATTCTTCACCTTCCTTGGTAAGACTTATTCCTTTTTTTCCTCTTTCAAAGATCCTGATCCCGAATTCCTTTTCGAGCTCCTGAATTGATGAAGTGAGGCTGGGCTGGGCGATGAACAGTTTGCCCGCAGCCTCTGTGATATTGCCTGTTTCGGCCACTGTCACGATATATCTGAGCTGTTTTAAAGTCATGGTATTATTCTTCTTTCCTATAGGCTATACTTATAATGTGTAATAGGTATTATTGATAACTATATATCTATTATAGATAAAATCTATGGATAAGTACAGATTATTTGTATTTTACCCGTAAAAGCTGCATCGCTATACTCTTTTTCACAAGGTTCTTACAACTATTTATCGCACACGGAAAGGAAGAAAAAATGAAGACGGCGGTTATCGGATTTCCCAGGATCGGAAAGAACAGAGAACTTAAATTTGCGGCAGAGAAATATTTCAAGGGAGAGTCATCTCTCGGTGCACTTTTTGCGGAGGGTAAGGCCCAGAGAGAATACGGCCTCACCGTACAGAAAAATGCAGGCATAGATTTTATCTCTTCCAACGATTTCTCATTCTATGACGGACTGCTCGATACTGCGGTTCTTTTCAATGTCATTCCCGGGAGATACAGGGAGCTCGGACTCAATCCCACCGATACATATTTTGCAATGGCAAGAGGCTATCAGGGAGAAAAGGGAAACGTCAAGGCACTTGCAATGAAGAAGTGGTTCAACACCAACTATCATTACATCGTTCCCGAGATCGAAGACAATTCGTTCGTCTCTCTTAACAATACGAAGATCTTCGATGAGTATGATGAAGCTCTTTCCATAGGAATAAAGACCAAGCCCGTTATCGCAGGTCCTTTTACATTCCTTAAGCTCGCCAGGTTCACGGGAAATAAGACTGCTGAGGATTTTGCGGATGATCTCGCAAGCGAGTATTCAACACTTGTTGCGGAATTTGAAAACAAGGGTGCCGAGTGGATCCAGTTTGATGAGCCGTATCTTGTTAAGGATCTTACCGCGGAGGATATCGAACTGTTCAAGTCATTGTATGAGAAGATACTCGGAGCCAGGAATACCATCAAGGTTCTTGTCCAGACATATTTCGGTGATGTAAGGGATATCTACAACGATCTTGTTGCTCTTGATTTCGACGGTATCGGTCTTGACTTCGTGGAAGGAAAAATGACCTACGGACTTATCGAAAGAAACGGCTTCCCCGACAACAAGATTCTCTTTGCCGGACTTGTAAACGGCAAGAATATCTGGAGAAACGATTATGCCAAGACACTAGCCAAGATCAATTCGCTTGAAAGAGCCGGCGTAAAGAATATCGTTATTTCTACTTCCTGTTCTCTTCTCCATGTTCCCTATACAACGAAGAGTGAGACGAAGATAGATAAGGATACCCTTTATCATTTCGCTTACGCCGAGGAAAAGCTCACCGAGCTCACCGACCTTGCGGAGCTTACCGGAATAGAGGGCGAATACAATATTCAGTCTGCTGAATGCTACCGCATGAACAGAAGGCTTTTCGGTGAGAGAAAGGGAAGTTATGACGAAGCTGTCAGAAACAGGGTTGCTTCGATCAAGGATTCCGATTACACAAGACTTCCCGCGTTTGATGAAAGAGAGAAGATCCAGAAAGAGCTTCTCGGACTTCCCGTATTCCCCACAACTACCATCGGATCGTTCCCTCAGACCGCTGATGTAAAGGAGTACAGAAAAGACTTCAGAAAAGGCAACATTTCCGAGGATGAATACAAGAGCTTTGTAAAGAGCAAGATCGCCGATTGCATCAAGCTTCAGGAAGAGATCGGACTTGATGTCCTCGTTCACGGTGAATACGAAAGAAATGATATGGTCGAGTACTTCGGAGAAAATCTCGAGGGCTATGTATTTACCGAAAAGGCATGGGTACAGTCATACGGAACAAGATGCGTCAAGCCTCCCATCATCTGGGGAGATGTATCACGCAAGAATCCCATCACCGTAGAGTGGTCAGTATTTGCAAAGAGCTGCACCGACAAACCTGTGAAGGGAATGCTCACCGGCCCTGTTACGATCCTCAACTGGTCATTCCCCAGAGAGGATATATCTCTTAAAGAAAGTACTCTTCAGATCGCACTTGCGATAAGGGATGAGGTTCTTGATCTTGAAAAGAACGGAATCGGCATCATTCAGATCGACGAAGCCGCACTCAGGGAAAAACTTCCTTTAAGAAAGAGTGATTGGAACAGGGATTATCTTGACTGGGCTATTCCCGCATTCAGACTTGTTGCAAGCGGAGTAAAGCCTGAGACCCAGATCCATACACATATGTGTTACAGCGAGTTCACGGACATCATTCCTGCGATCGATGCAATGGATGCCGATGTCATCACATTCGAAGCATCGCGTTCCGATTATCAGATACTCGATGCGCTCAAGGAGAACAATTTCAAGACCGAAGTCGGCCCCGGAGTTTATGATATTCACAGTCCCAGAGTTCCTTCGGTAGATGAGATCTATTCCGCACTTGTGATAATGAGGAAGAAGTTGGATGATTCCAAGCTCTGGGTAAATCCTGACTGCGGACTCAAGACAAGAGGAGATAAGGAAACAAAAGCGAGCCTTATCAATCTCGTTGAAGCGGCAAAGAAGTTAAGAGCGGACGAAGCGTAAAAAGAGTTTCTTCTATAATAAAATGAATAACTTTGTGACGTGATTGTC
>JAGCUO010000173.1 GCA_017962825.1 Lachnospiraceae bacterium
ATCAGACTTTATTACCTCGGAGATCAGGAAGAACTCAAGGCCAAGATGGATGCCGTTGCCAACCAGGGCAAAGCTAAGTGATCGGGCAGCACCGTACTCGTATCCACACATGACCCCGAACGTGTGGAAGAGTGCTGTGATTACGAGCTTTATATCAAAAACGGAAGAGTGATGTATTTAAAGCATATAGGATAAATCCTTCGGATCTGTGAAACCGGTATATATGATTTTTGCGGATTGAAAAATATTGACATTTAGGTTTACTCGGAATAGACTAATTGTAGTTTATTCCGAGTAAACCATTTTGGAGGAAGTTTTTATGGAAATAGAACTTGGCGAGATCCAGTCAGAATTTGCAGAGATCATATGGAAGAATGAACCTGTTTCTTCGGGTGAGCTTGTTGCGATATGCGAGAAGGAGCTTAACTGGAAGAAGTCGACCACATATACGGTCCTCAGAAAACTCTGTGAGAAGGGACTTTTCAAAAACGAAAACGGCACAGTCATATCGGTTGTTTCAAAAGAGCAGTTCAATGCGAGCAAGAGTGAGAAATTTGTCGATGAGACATTTGACGGATCGCTTCCCGCATTCATTGCTGCATTCACATCAAGAAAGAAACTTACGAAGTCGGAGCTTGATCAGATACAGAAAATGATCGACGAACATAAAAAGAGGAAATGATATGAGCGATGTATTTATAAAAATATTAAATATGTCACTTAGTGCATCATGGCTGATCCTTGCTGTCATAGTCCTGAGATTTCTTTTGAGGAAGGCACCAAAATGGAGTATGTGTCTTCTTTGGGCACTTGTGGCAATAAAGCTGGTGATCCCTTTTTCGCCGGAGAGTGTTCTCAGTCTGATCCCGAGTAATGAGGTGATCCCACAAAATATCACAATGGAATCACATCCGCATGTTAATTCCGGGATCGTTTATCTTGATACGGCTGTTAATCCCGTAATGGAATCCAATCTTTCCCCGCAGCCCTGCGACAGCGCCAATCCCATGCAGGTAGTGATGTATATGGCGGGAATCGTATGGTGTGCCGGAGTTATCCTCTGCCTTGCGTATGCACTCGTCAGTTATATCCTTCTCAGGAGAAAGGTACGTGCATCGAAAAGGATAGAAGACAGAATTTATTCCTGCGATGAAGTTGCATCTCCGTTTATTCTCGGAGTCTTTCGTCCTGTGATCTATATCCCTTCGGGAATCAGCAGGGAGATAACGGATTATGTCATTGCTCATGAGAATGCGCATCTTAAAAGAGGAGATCATTTCTGGAAACCGCTCGGCTTTATCATTCTTTCCGTATACTGGTTCAATCCGCTATGCTGGATCGCATATATCCTGTTGTGCAGGGACATAGAATATGCATGTGATGAGAAGGTCATCCGTGATAAGGACAGAGAATATGCCAATTCATATTCACAGGCACTTCTTGACTGCAACGCACAGAGGAGGATCATTGCCGCATGTCCTCTTGCATTTGGAGAAACGGGAGTAAAGAGCAGGATAAAAGGTATACTGAATTATAAGAAGCCGGCCTTCTGGATCATTGTCGTATCGATCGTTGCCTGCCTTGTCCTGGCGGTCTGTTTTCTGACCCGCCCTGAGAAAGAAAGAGATTCTGCGGAAACAGATCCGATTGCCGCTAAAGAGTATGATATGACGGAACCTCCCGTACTTACGGTCACATACGTTGGCGATTCTCATGAAGCCATGCTGGGTACATATTCATGGTACCATCTTAATGAGGACGGCATGATTTCCGGTGAATTGGCTGACAGCATGCATCCCCTGTTTTTATCCGATCTCAGACCGGTGTTTTATCTTTATCCTTATGATGATGAGATAAAGCTTGATTTCGCCGTCGAACCGGACGAGGTATTTATAAAATGCTGGGATGAAAAATATGCCACCAAGGGTGATATCGATGAGTCCGATTTCTCCGTACTTAAGTATACTTACGATACGCACAGCTTTATTTTTCCGAATGAAACCGGAGTGGTCATCGAAGTCTCCGCAAAGTGGAAGAATGAAAACGGGTTCGATAATACCGCAAGATACTCTTTCATGGTGACTAAACCGAAAGGAGCGGCTTCCGCGCCCGTGACCGTAACGGGACCGGATGTCGGAAGCTACGCGGAAAGCATAGGTCTTACAATGTCCGTCATTAATATCACTCCGACGGAATGTGATGTGATATTCAGTCAGGAGGACGGAGATATCAGGTGGGAACTTGAGACCGGGCAGGGATTTGATATTAAGGTGTTGAATTCACGGGGCGAGTGGGAGGATATTCCTTTTATAGAGACGGAGTATCCGGTTGTCTGGAACGATATGGCATATATCATTGCCCGGGATGATGATACAGTAATGCACACGCAGTGGGATTATCTGTACGGCGAATTGCCTGACGGACACTATATGCTTCATAAAGAGGTTATAGATTTCGGAGGTCCCGAAGGCTCGGATATATATGAAATGTACGCAGAGTTCGACCTGCCTTATGTCCGTCCGCAGGTTGTTTACCCGATAGTGGTTCCGAACGATACAGTTATAAGCGGTGTTTCAATGTCATCCGGCGAAGGTATCATTTCCTGCGAATGTGACTTTGACGGAAACGGAAAACCGGAAACGGTCACTGTTGATTACAGCCGGATATTGACGGATGGAAA
>JAGCUO010000174.1 GCA_017962825.1 Lachnospiraceae bacterium
ACTGTCCTTTAAACTGGACGGATATGCAGATGATGAAGTAGGTAAGAGACTTGATGCATACGGCATAGCAGTACGTACAGGTCATCACTGTGCACAGCCGGTACTCAGGCATTTCGGTTATGAAGGCTCTGTAAGACCTACACTCGCACTTTACAATTCACCCGATGATATCGACGCGATGGTTAAGGTATTAAAGACATTTGCATAAGCAAGGCCAATGCCGGAAGGGTATAGCCCTTCCGGCAGAATGGTCCGCGTAGCGGGAGGAAAAAAGAATAATGGGAAACATCATCAAAGAGGATGAGATAGACGGTATAGTCAGAGAACTGTATGCGGATCTTGACGGAAAAAAGAATATAGATGCAGTAAGTATCTATAACAAGCCGGATAAAGGAGAAGTAAGGGATCTTGTTAACGATCTGTTCCGCGTTATTTACCCGGGTTATTACAGAGACAGATCCGTAAAGATATATAATCCGAAAAACACTTTTGCGGTAACGGTTGAAGATATTTTTTATCATCTGAATAAACAGGTCTTTCTGGCACTGGACTTTTGTACCAGGAGAGGCACACTGACAGAAAAGGACCGTGAAGAAGAAAGCTACCGTATATGTAAGGAATTCTTTAAGAGGTTACCGGTTGTCAGGGAATATATAGAATCAGACCTTCTGGCAGCGTTTGACGGAGATCCTGCTGCAGGATGTCTGGATGAGATAATACTGGCTTACCCGGGATTGGTGGCTATCACAGTATACAGGATAGCACATGAATTATATAAGCTTATGGTACCTGTGCTTCCCAGACTGATGACAGAATATGCACATTCCGAAACAGGTATCGATATACATCCGGGAGCTGAGATAGACAAATACTTCTTTATCGATCACGGAACGGGTATCGTAATAGGCGAGACCACGGTGATAGGAAAGAATGTAAAGATATATCAGGGTGTTACCCTGGGAGCACTTTCCACGAGAGGAGGACAGAAGCTTTCAGGCAAGAAGAGACACCCGACCATCTGTGATAATGTTACGATATATGCCGGCGCATCCATATTGGGCGGCGATACGGTGATCGGAGAAAACACAGTTATAGGCGGTAATACATTTATCACCAGATCGATAGATGCAAACACTATAGTGAGCATGAAGAGTCTGGAGATGGAATACAGAACGAACGGAAAGACAAGGCATACAGAAGAAGTAGGCCAATCCGAAGAGTGGTACTATGTAATATGATACAAGGGTCCAAACTCGTGCGACGATCATGCTTGCATGGATCGTCGTATGAGCTTAGGACCCGAACAAACATGAGCAAGCAGCGAAATGCTTGTATTCACAAGCATTTCAGCGGATTGCGAATGGTTGTAGGATTGCGGGAGCATCGAAGATGCGGAGCAATCCGCATGTATAATAAGAAATATAAAAGTGTAAAAAAAGAAAGGAGCAAATAAATGAAGATCACAGTAGCAGGAGAGAAGAAGGAAGTAGCAGACGGACTTACCGTTGCAGCACTTATCGAGCAGGAGAATGTTGAAACTCCGCAGTATGTAACAGTTTCGGTAAATGAGGAATTTCTGGAATCAGGTGCATTCGAGTCAACGGTATTAAAGGAAGGCGATGAAGTTGAATTCCTTTACTTCATGGGAGGAGGAGCAAAGTAATGGCTTTTACCAACGAACAGCTGGAAAGATATTCCAGACATATAATACTTAAGGAGATAGGCGTAAAAGGCCAGAAGAAACTCCTTAATGCAAAAGTCCTTATCATAGGCGCCGGCGGACTGGGAGCACCCGCAGCACTCTATCTGGCTGCAGCAGGTGTAGGTACTATCGGTATCGCAGATGCGGATGTAGTTGACCTCTCCAATCTGCAGAGGCAGGTTATCCATACAACAAACGATATAGGCAAGAGAAAGGTTGAATCCGCAGCAGAGACGATGCGCGCTATCAATCCGGATGTTACCGTAAACACTTACTATGATTTTGTAAGTGCTTCAAACATCATGGATCTGATCAAGGATTATGATTTCATCCTTGACGGTACCGATAATTTCCCTGCAAAGTTCCTTATAAACGATGCCTGTGTAATGGCAAAGAAACCTTTAAGCCATGCAGGTATCATAAGATTTAAAGGACAGCTCACAACGATCATTCCCGGAGAAGGACCCTGCTACAGATGTATATTCAAGGATCCGCCCCCGAAGGATGCTGTTCCTACCTGTAAGCAGGCAGGCGTTATCGGTGCGATGGGCGGCGTTATAGGTTCACTTCAGGCTATGGAAGCCGTTAAGTACATTACAGGCGTAGGCGATCTGCTTGTCGGATATCTTCTCACCTATGATGCGCTTAAGATGGAGTTCCACAAGATCAAGCTCCCGCCCCGCGGCAAGGGCTGCGCAGTATGTTCAGATGAACCCACCATCACTGAATTAATAGATTATGAGCAGGTAGCTTGTGACATGAAGCACTAGGATTCAAAACTCATGAGACGATCATGCTTGCATGAATCGGCTCATGAGCTTGGAATCCGTACAAACATGAGCAAGTAGCGAAATGCTTGTGAAAACAAGCATTTCAGCGGATTGCGAATGGTTGTAAGGGTTGCGGGAGCATCGAAGATGCGGAGCAATCCGTGTGCTTTATAAATTATAGAAGAATAAGGAATTTAACAATGAAGATTACGATAAAGAGATCAGATTTCAACAGCATATACGACCACGCCATCTCTGTAGCGCCGGAAGAGGCATGCGGACTGATAGCGGGTACCGATAATGAGGATGGCAGCCGCGATATACAGAAGGTCTATATACTGACGAATATCGATCATACCAATGAACATTTCACGATCGATCCCAAGGATCAGCTTAAAACGATCAAGGATATGCGTGAAAACGGTCTTAAACCTCTGGGTAACTGGCATTCCCATCCGGAATCACCTTCAAGGCCTTCTGAGGAGGATAAGCGCCTTGCTAATGATTCCAAAGCCAGCTATCTGATACTTTCTCTTATGGAGGAAGGTAATCCCGTACTCAACGCATTTCATGTTGAGACAGTGGATGGAGAAAAGACAGTAAGAAAAGAAGAACTGATTATTAAGGAGGATGAATAAAATGGCAGATTTAGGTTTCGAAGTAGATGATACAGTGGATATCACCGACGTCAACTGCCCTGTAACTTTTGTAAAGACAAAGGTAGCTCTTGAGGAACTGGACGAAGGTCAGATCCTTCAGGTGCATTTAAATGACGGAGAGCCCGTACAGAACGTTCCCAGAAGTATCAAGGAAGAGGGACATGAAGTACTCAAGCTTGTTGATAACGGCGACGGAACTTATGAGCTGTATATCAAAAAAGTCGGGGACTGATATTAATACGGTAAAAATGCGATGAATATAATGCAGATGAAATATGTCCTGGAGGTTGCGATAGCACCATCGATACGTGAAGCGTCGACCAGATTATTTATATCTCAGCCGGCGCTTTCTTCCAGCATACGTGAACTGGAAGAAGAGCTGGGAATAATAATCTTTGACAGATCCAATAAGGGTATATCCCTGACTGATGAAGGCAGGGAGTTCGTTACATATGCCCAGAGAGTGGTGGGACAGTACGAGATACTGGAGAACCGCTATCTTTCTAAGGATCATGACAGGGAGATCTTTTCGGTTTCGACGCAGCATTATAATTTTGCAATAAAGGCATTTACTGCAGTTATCAAAAAGAATAAGCCCGGTAAATACCGATTCTCGGTTCACGAAACTAAAACAAAAGAAGTGCTTGAAGATGTAAGGAAATTAAAGAGTGAAGTGGGTATAATCTCGTTCTCTGGCGCTAACGAGAACCTTATCAAAAAACTGTTTAAGGATTATCAGCTGGAATTCACTCCGCTGATGAAGAGGGAAACTTATGCCTATGTCTGGAAGGATCATAAGTTTGCCGGAAGGAAAGAAATATCATTAGATGAATTAAAAGATTACCCCTGTGTCTCTTTTAACCAGAGCAGTGAGGGTAATTTCTACCTTACGGAGGAAGCTCTGTCGGATCATGAATACGATAAGATGATAATATCTGATGATCGCGCGACCACAATGGAGATAATCGCGGAGCTCGGCGGATACTCGATAGGTACAGGCATATTATCATGGGAAGATGCCATACTTCAGGGACTGGTATCGATAAAGCTTAAGGAAGAGGATCCTCTTATCATCGGTTATATAACCGCTAAAGGAAGTGTGCGTTCACATTACGGTAAGGCATACGTCGAAGAGCTGCTGAAGTATAAAGAACTGTGATTTTTTTGATCTGTATGGATATGACCGCCCGCTCAGGGCGGTTTTTTTTTATCACAGGGCTGCCGAGAGGTATCCCGTGATAAACATAATTTATAACATACGATAGGTATAATCGATTTTTCAAGAGTAATCTTATATGCTACAATTCGCAATCATCAGAAGTAACAGTAAATGGAGGAAATGATTATGAAAAAAAGAATAATGAGCATAATACTTACAGGAGTACTTGCGGTTTCATCTCTTACTGCATGCGGAACAGATGCCGGCAGTGTCAATGCAGCCGGTGGAGAAGAGAAGGCTGTGATAGAACTCACAAATGTGTCTTATGATCCTACAAGAGAGCTGTATGCAGCCTATAATCAGGTGTTTGAGTCTTATTATGAGGAGAATTTCGGCCAGAAGGTTAAGGTAACTCAGTCACACGGAGGATCGGGCAAGCAGGCCCTTGAGGTTTCCAATGGTCTTGAAGCGGATGTGGTGACGCTGGCTCTGGAAGGAGACGTGCAGGTAGTAGCTGATGCAGGTCTGATCGATGACGGTTTCACATCGGAGTTTGATCTGGACAGTTCACCTTATACTTCAACGATCGTATTTCTGGTACGTTCCGGGAATCCCAAGTCCATCAATGACTGGGGCGATCTTATCAAAGATGGTGTAGGTGTTATCACTCCCAATCCTAAGACTTCCGGCGGTGCTATGTGGAATTACCTGGCAGCATGGTATTATTTTGAACAGCAGGGCCAGAATGAGGAAGAAATACTTGCATCCATCAAAAAGCTGTATGGAAACGTAGTAGTGCTTGATTCCGGCGCAAGAGGAGCAACCACTTCTTTTGTGGAGAACAAGCAGGGTGATGTACTTCTTGCATGGGAGAATGAAGCATTCCTGTCATTAAAGGAATATCCGGGTGAATATGAAATAGTAGTACCTTCGGTATCGATCCTGTGCCAGCCTACAGTTGCAGTTGTTGATGAAGTTGCAAAGAAGCATGGA
>JAGCUO010000001.1 GCA_017962825.1 Lachnospiraceae bacterium
TGCCGTTCAAAAGCTTCTTGAGTTCTCTTGTAGCTGCTTCATAAAGAATGATCTCGGATTCATGCTTGGAGCGGAATTTGGGTTTGTTCCGTGCGTTCATGAATTCCAAGTATGTCTTCTTGTTAGCGTGACGTTGTTTGGTGAGTCTTAAGATCTCCTTGGCCTTCTTAAGTTCTGCGACCGTCTCGGCATGAACTTCTTTCTTGGAAAGATAATCTTCGTGTGTGGCGGTATAGAGGGCTTCAAGTTCTTCAGAAGATTCGATGTGATTCTCCTGGCAGAAGGCAAGAGAAGAGGCCATATCTTTCAGGCTTCTGATCTTCGCGCTCTGAGAGGCGTAGGGACGCGTCTGTTCGTTCACAATGAACTGCAACTGCATGATGAGTCCCGGAGCCGTTACAGGGGCCTTCTGGGCGGTTGTAAGCTTATCCTGAAGATATTTCTCTATAGATTCCTTCTCGAAGTCCGTTCCGAGCATTCTGGCTCTGATCGGCTTTGCACGATTGGCTGGGAGGTAGCTTATGCGACCTCTGCTCTCGCCGACGAGGATCCCGTAAGAACCGAGGAGCTTCTGACAGAAGTCGTCATAGTTCTTTGAATCTTCAAGGACAGCTTTTATTTGTCTTCTGAGGATCGCGTTGCCTGTCTCATATACTGTCTTAGTCGGACGCTGACCGGCAGCTGCTTTGGCAGCATTCTCTGCATCGAGCTTCGCCTGACCTCTTCGCTGTGCCCAGTATTCACGATCCGTGATCCTGACACGTGCGGGAGAGAGAAGATCTACCTGATAGAGGTTCTCTCGCTGGCACATCTCCATGACCGAAGTCTTGAAGTATCTCATGAAGTCATCCGTGGCATGGTGCTTGATTCCGGCTTTGTTGTCACCCGGAAGGACCATGAAGTCCTCACGTGGAACATTAAGCTTGCGTACGCTGTTCAGGACGATATGGCAGTGAATGTTACCGGCTCCATTATGTCCGTCGCGGTGAGTGCATACGATCACTTGATGCCCGGGGAAAGATTTTCTTGCAAGTTCCATTCCAAGCTCCTGAGCTTTCTCCGGTGTCAAACCGTTCTCATCACGGTCGTCAGGATCGAAGCTTACGATGTAGTGATGAGCTTTGACTTCTTTCATTTCCTTATTCTTCTTGAATGCGGCATTAGTTGCCTCGCATTCCTTGTCGAAGGTCTGCGGATCGCAGTTGATGCCGTCGATCAGGTAGAAGTCGCGTTCCATCATGAAGCCGTTCTCATCGAGGATCGGCTTGTTGGTAAACTCGTTATGCTGCATCGTGAGATATTCATAAGCGGCACCGTAATTGGCGTTATGGATGTTTATGTGTTTAACTGTTGCCACGGTATTCTCCTGTTATCTCGTTTAGATCCTTTCTCATTTTTCTTAGTTCCCGGATGTTGTCTGTAATCTCCTTTTTGAGTTCGTCGCTCCATCTCAATCCGGAGTTAAGATGGTGGGCGATCTGACTTAAATTTCCCGCGACATTCGACAGATTAGCGAATATCTTGAGTATCTCTTTTGAGTTAAAAACGATCTCATACTTGATCGTCGGAGTCTTGCCGCTAAGAAGTTTTCTTATATAAGCGGCATAGGTCATATCCGACTTCCGAGCAAAAGAGTCAAGAAGCTCGAATTCCGTTTCCGTTAATCGGATCGTTATGCGGTGATCCTTGACCGGAAGCCCTGATTGCTTGTAACGTGTCATAAAATCTCCTTTCTCTGATGCACTTGATTCATCAGTAGTTGTGAGCCCTGCGGTTGCGAGCTTTGTAACGGTGTTACCGTTCTCGACGAGGGTCTGGGGAGCGAAATCCCCTGCAAGATGCATTGGTAGAAAATCTCGAAAATCGAGGTTTGTCAGCCAATGAGAATCTTGCTCTACATAAACAAGAGGACCCTCTACTTATAAAAGAGGGGACATCTGAATCTGTATTTTGGAAAAAACATCTGAAAAACTTTTCTTCCTACTTAATGGTGTGGACAAAAAAACGGTGTTATCGCCAAAAGATTTCATAAAAAGTTCCTCCTACTTAAAGCAGTGGACGGAAATTGACCAATGGTCGAATTATTTTTGTAAACAATTTGCTAATGCTCATTTGATTGAACCTCCTACTTAATGCTGGGGGACACTTTTACGGGATTGATCGAAACTTTTTCAAAAGTTCTTCTACTTAAAGCTGGGGAACATTTTTCTCTGATTGGTAACCCCTATTTCAAAAATTCAGAGGAAAACACTATTCCGCACAAACGCGGAATTTTTATTTGGGCAAAAATATAACCGGCACGATGGCCGGTTCAATAATTGTTATCACATCTTGTATTTTATATCGATTTATTCTTCGTGAGATGTAAGAACTGAATAGTATTTTGATAAACGCTTGTAACGTCTTTCTTCATCATTTTGATTCAAGTCAACAAGTCATTCATGGATTAGAAATCCTAAGATTATCTTTGGAAGTCCTTCTCGGGCTATTGATTTGAGTGAACTTATATAAGAACCCTTTACTTAGATGGTATAATTTCCTTGTCTGAGGGAGTGATTTCTGAGTACAGAAAATCATCAGGATAATTGACTAAGACAAATCGGAATTCGACAAGGAAGGACAAACTTATGAAACATTGTGGAACGCAAAAGCTAGAGACAGATAGACTGGTTTTAAGAAGATATGTGAATGAAGATGCTGCAGCGATGTATAATAATTGGGCAGCAGATGAA
>JAGCUO010000175.1 GCA_017962825.1 Lachnospiraceae bacterium
CTTTCAGGAACAGTTTTACAGTGGAGTTTTGGTGGGGTTATGAAAATCTATCTTATTCATTACTATTATCCGGGAACTGATCCATGGAAAAACATAATGGAGCTACCGGAGAAGGAAGCATTCAGGGTGGCAGCAGAACTTGCAGCCATGCATCCGGATGCTACAAGTTTCGGACGGTTTGCTGATTTTGAGAATTACTACCCTAACCGCTTGAAAGCGGATGAATATGTCCGGAAAGCATTTATTCATTTGGGAGGAAAGCCCAAACTTCTGCATCCGTATTCGTTTACATTGAATGAGTGCGAATATCTGAGCAGGTGGTTTAGTGAAGGCGAAAAGCTCGTTCTTGATCTTTCGGGTATTCCGGAGGAGTATATCAGTTTTACGATCGGTGACAGCTGTGCGCAGATTACAAACGGGGTAGAACCGCAGGTACTTACTAAAGAAATGTTGCTGAAGAGGATCGCTGACTACGGGAATTCGGTAGAAGCATTTCTTAAAGCGTCACTTGGTAAGTTTGCATATGTTGAGGTTCAGTTGTGGTACAGACCTATGGAAACTTCTTAGTGGATTGGAGTCAGAAGTTCTAAGCGTATACACAGAAGAAGAATACCGTGGTAAAGGAATCTGTACGAGCCTTACAGGAGATTTTTCCTGGTTTCAGGGATATGAAGAGATCTATTGCAACAACGTAAAAGTATACGAATGCTATTTCCATGGCGGAATCATGAAGTAAGTATCATTTGGGACTCAGGCAATTCGAGGACGGGGTTAAGGGTTCAAATATAGACTGATCAGGGGTATAAAAATGTCTGATAAAAAAGCCTTACTTGTGATAGACATGCAGAACGATTATCTGTGGGATAAAAGAAAGCCGATGTTTACTTATGATACCGCAAAGCTGGTGGGCGCGGTGAACAGGGCTATAGCTGACTGCAAAGACAACGGTTACGATATCATATATATCAAACATATCCTGCCGCGGATAATGTGGGGAGTAGGCTTTTCTATCAAAGGGACGGAAGGCGCGGAGCTTTACAAGGGGCTGGATATAGTCTCAGATCTGTGTTTTGAGAAGAACCGCTCGGATACATATACGGCAAAAGCATTCCGGGAATACATGAAGGAACAGGATTATTCAGAGGTGCTCCTCGGCGGACTTGATGAGTGCGGCTGCGTAGGCGCGACAGCTAAAGGAGCTGTCAGGACCGGAGTCCGTGTGGTCATGTTAAAGGATTGCATCGGCCGCAGGTTTCCCATGGAAACGGTGATGAAAAAGCGCGCGACACTGACAGGGATGGGGATTGAGATAGTATAGTGCCCCCTGACCCCGTCCCCGGGGTTCAATTTATGGAGGTATATCAGCTATGGAGATCAGAGACAGCAGGATAGATGCGGGTAAGGCGTTTGACTGGGGACGTACCTCAGAGGATTATGCAAAATACCGCGATGTATACCCGGAATTGTTTTATAAGAAGATCGTGGACAGGGGGCTTTGCATCGAGGGGCAGAGCATTCTTGATATCGGAACCGGAACCGGAGTGCTCCCCCGCAATATGTATAGATTCGGTGCCCGCTGGACCGGGACTGATATCTCTCCCGAGCAGATAGAGCAGGCAAAACGCCTTTCAAAGGAAGCCGGAATGGAAATCGATTTTTATGCAGTACCTACCGAAAAGCTTGACTTCCCGAAGGAAAGCTTTGATGTGATCACAGCATGCCAGTGCTTCTGGTATTTTGATCATGAGCATGTAATGCCAAAGCTTGCGGAGCTCCTTAAGCCAAATGGAAAACTGGTGATCCTGTATATGGCATGGCTTCCGTTAGAAGATGAGATCGCGGGAGAGAGTGAAAAGCTCGTCTTAAAGTACAGCCCCAATTGGACGGGGGCGGGCGAGACCAGACGCAGGAACTGGGTTCCTGATATAGCCTATGAATATTTCGGATCGGAAGAGCATGAAGAATATGATGTCATGGTGCCCTTTACCAAAGCATCCTGGCACGGAAGAATAAAAGCCAGCCGCGGTGTAGGCGCATCCTTGTCCGGGGAGGAACTCGCAAGATGGGACGAAGAACACAGAAAGCTTCTTGATGATATCGCGCCTGAACAGTTTGAGATCAAACACTATGCAGCTATCACAGTGCTGAGTAAAATGCTGTCTGAAAACGATAGGTGACAGTGTATCTTTACTTTTTTGGGGGGGCATTTTGATGAAATCTTTACTTTTGAGGCGGCGAATGATAAAATAAGTAAAGATTATTGTGGGGCGAACGGATATGATCTCATATGAAGGCTTGGAGAAAACGTTAAAAGAAAAGGGAATCGGAAAGACAGATCTGACACTGCGTCTTGGGTTTTCTACGAGAACGATCGCTAAAATCGCAAAGGGTGAAAAACTGTCAAAGCGAAGTATACAGAAGATAGCCGGTTATCTGGGAAAAGATCCTGCTGAGCTGATGCGTGAGGTCTCAGATAACAAGATCCTGCAGATGCTTAGAGAAGAGAAGCAGCTGAAAATGTCCGGCGGTCTTTATCATGAATTGCAGGTAAGAATGACATACAATTCCAATCATATTGAGGGGAGCAGGCTTTCTGAAGATCAGACGCGCCTTATATTTGAGACCAATACGATAGATGTGGGTGACGGAGTGCCGGTAGATGATATTCTGGAAACCGTTCATCATTTTCGGGCTATTGATTATGTGATAGATACTGCTGAGGAAGAGCTTACGGAGGATATTATAAAGCATCTGCATTATATCTTAAAGCACGATACAAAAGATTCTACGCTAAGCTGGTTTGCTGTTGGTGATTACAAGAAGAGAGCCAATGTGGTGGGTGGCAGAAAAACCGTAAAACCATCGGAAGTACATGCCCGCATGCAGGAACTTCTCGAAGACTATAATGCCAAAGAAAACGTGGCTATAGATGATATTATCGCGCTTCACGCCGAGTTTGAGTACATTCATCCATTCCAGGATGGCAATGGACGTGTCGGGAGACTGGTCGTGTTAAAGGAATGTCTGCGGCATAATGTGATCCCGTTTATCATAGAAGACTCAAAGAAGAGTTTCTATTACAGAGGACTGGCTGAATGGAAAAATGAAAAAGGGTGTCTTACGGATACCTGCCTTGACGGACAGGACGCATTTGTAAGGCTCCTTGACATGCTTGAGATACCGGGTTGCCCCCCGGGGATATATGAGCCGGTCTGCAGGAATCTGTGACCTAGAGCCATCGCAGGCCGCACCTCGGATATGGAAAAGGGTTACATTGGAGTTTTTGGAAAAAGGATGTGTGAAATATGAACCTGTGTGATTGCTATATTGAAGAAGATCTGTTTCCCAAAATGTTTACAGATCATGAAGAGCGGGAATATGGAATCCTTTTCTTTAATACAGATAATAAGGATTCTTATGATTCTAATCATGCAGTGATATATAAAGATAAGATTCATGATCTACAGTATGTGCTTTCTGACATTACCGAGTTTTATAAGGAAAAAGGAAGTAGACCCATTATTTATCAATCCATGCTGGATGATAACTGGTTTGACGAAATACAAGAAGAACTCTCGTCGGCCGGATTCAGGAGTTGGATTGAAGACCAGGAATATATGCTCCAGGCTGACGAGAACAGGATTATTCCCAACCCTGATATTACAGTCAGAAGAGTTTCGGAATGGAGCGATGGTATAGAGAATGTATTTATAGAAGCAGAAGAACCCTGGGAAATCAAGGTTGCGAAGAAAACACTGGACTGCCCGGAATCATGGATGTTTGCAGCAAGTATGAATGGTAAGATTGTCGGATTATTGTACGGACATATTTCAGAGAGGGCCTGTCGGGTGGATTACCTTATCGTATCCAAGAAACACAGAAAAGCAGGTGTCGGTCGTGCTCTGTTTTATAACTATGTGGAGTGGTGCGGGCATAACGGCATTAATAATGTCTATATATGGCCGGACGGAGAAACGCCCAAAAGAATATACGAAGAAGGCGGCTACAGAGTAGTTGAAATCCGCAAGGCAGGACGCGCAGTATTGGGAGAATAGCAAGGATAGACAGATAACAGATTAAGCCGGACAAAACGGAGCATAAACAGACAGGATTTCTTTTGCAGTTCCGTGTAGTATTAATCCATCAAAGAGAAGAAGTGTGACAAATGGAGTGGCTTACCTGCATTCGGAAGGCAATCGATTACATGGAAGAGCATCTGGAAGATAACATCAGTGCGCAGGATGTTGCCGGACAGGTCTTTATGTCCTCGTTCTTTTTTCAGAAGGGATTCTCGCTGATGACCGGTTACGGACTGAGTGAGTATATCAGAAACCGCAGGCTGTACAAGGCAGCACTGGACCTTCAGAAAACTGATGAAAAGATAATCGATATTGCGTTTCGCTACTGCTATGAAACACCCGAAAGCTTTACAAAAGCTTTTTCGCGTTTTCATGGTGTGAGCCCTTCACAGGTGCGGGAAGGCGCGCCGATCAAACCATTTCTTCCTCTGAAAGTTGAAATTTCTATTCACGGAGGTAATAAGATGGATTACAAGATTAAAACTATGACCGGCTTCAAGGTAATCGGATTTGCAAGAGTATTTGACGGAGAGACTTCTTACGTGGAGATTCCCAAGTTCTGGGATGAAATCCGCAACAAATATGCAGGCAATGTCTGGAAAGGAAATGCTCCGACAAATACATATGAAAAAGCAATCGTAGATAACAACATCGGTGAATATGGTGTTTGCGTTGATGATGTCGGCGACGGCAGGTTCAGCTATATCGTTGCAGGTATTTACAA
>JAGCUO010000176.1 GCA_017962825.1 Lachnospiraceae bacterium
TAAAGATATCACAATGGCAGCAGGCATCGATGTATACAAGCTCATCGAAGGCATCCAGCCCATCTGCTTTGAGAACGCAAAGTGGGCATACACCGTAGGTGCTGCCATCGCTATCAAGAAGGGATGCCGTAAGGCTGCTGACGCTGCAGCTGCTATCGGAGAAGGACTCCAGGCATTCTGTATCCCCGGATCCGTTGCTGATACCCGTAAGGTTGGTCTCGGACACGGAAATCTCGGAAAGATGCTCCTTGAAGAGGAGACCGAGTGCTTCGCATTCCTCGCAGGACACGAGTCATTCGCTGCTGCAGAAGGCGCTATCGGTATCGCAGAGAAGGCTAACAAGGTTCGTCAGAAGCCCCTTCGTGTTATCCTTAACGGACTTGGCAAGGACGCTGCACAGATCATCTCCAGAATCAACGGATTCACCTTCGTTGAGACCGAGTATGATCCTTACACCAACACTGTAAAGGAAGTATCCAGAACCTGCTATTCCAAGGATCCCGAGTCACCCAGAGCAAAGGTTAACTGCTACGGCGCTAACGATGTTTGCGAAGGTGTTGCTATCATGTGGAAAGAGAACGTTGACGTATCCATCACCGGAAACTCAACCAACCCTACCAGATTCCAGCATCCCGTTGCAGGTACCTACAAGAAGGAGAGACTTGAGGCAGGTAAGAAGTATTTCTCAGTTGCATCAGGCGGCGGTACCGGACGTACCCTTCATCCCGATAACATGGCTGCAGGTCCCGCTTCCTACGGTATGACCGATACCATGGGACGTATGCACTCTGACGCTCAGTTTGCAGGATCTTCTTCAGTTCCCGCACACGTTGAGATGATGGGACTTATCGGAGCAGGTAACAACCCTATGGTTGGTATGACCGTTTCTACCGCAGTTTCTATCGAAGAGGCTGCTAAGGCAGGAAAGTTCTGATAGTTGAATAAATCATAATCAGAAACTCCCGAAGGCATAAAGCTTTCGGGAGTTTTTTTGTGACTGTCATAATTCAGCTTTGTTTTAATTCAGCTTCATCAGTTTGCAGTTTTCAATTCCCTCAACCCAGAAATCTTTCAGGTCGAGTTTTCGCACGTTACACTTTATCGCAGAGTTCATTGCTCCGTGTCCGACGATCAGTACATCCTTTCCCTCACCAAGGAGAGGGTATACTTTTTCTTCCAGAAATTCTCTTGTTCTGTTCATCAGGTCGAGAATGCTTTCTCCGCCTTCGGGTCTTTCCAGGTATTTTTCGGGTTCTTCGAAGAACACCTTTACATAGCAGTCAGGATCCTTGAAACTGTTGTGAACTCCTTCGTATATACCGAAACTCATTTCCCTGAGTCTTTCATCGTATATTATGGGAATGTCACGATCTTTGAGCAGTATTTCCGCGGTTTCCTTGGCACGGGAAAGCGGAGAACAAAAGCAGATGTCGAAGTGAACATCTCTGTATTTTCCGGCTGCCTCTTCGGCCATCTTTTTGCCCGTCTCATTTAAAGGGATGTCTGTTTTCCCCTGCAATATATGCTTGTCGTTCCAGTCCGTCCTTCCGTGACGGATAACGTATAAATTGCCACTCATATGTGAGCATTCCTTTTGCGTGCGTATTTTCTCGAAATATTTTATACTATAGATTAGTTTTTGGCTATGACAGGAGATTTAAAATATGAGCAAATTTGAATTCTCTAAACCCGGGAATTTTCTATACCCGCTCCCGGCAGTAATAGTTACCTGCGGAAAACTTGATGGCGAGATGAATATGATCACCATCGCATGGACCGGCACCGTTTGCTCCGATCCTCCCATGGTATACATATCCGTTAGGAAAGAGAGACATTCATATCATATGTTAAAAGAAACCGGTGAGTTTGTAATAAACCTTCCCTCGGAGGATATGACCTATGCTCTTGATAAGGCGGGATGCACCACCGGTGCAAAGATCGATAAATTCAAGGAACTCAAACTTACACCTGCTAAGAGTTTTAAGGTAAGTGCGCCCGCAATTGCAGAGGCTCCCGTTTGTATCGAGTGTAAGGTAAAGCAGATCCTGGAGCTTGGAACGCATGATATGTTTCTGGCCGAGGTTGTAAGCGTATCGGTTGAAGATAAATTTCTTGATGATAAAGGAGTTTTTCATATGGACAGGTGTAAACTTGTTGCATATGAGCATGGGGCATACAGAAAGCTGTCGGATACCATCGGCAAATTCGGATATTCAGTGAGGAAAAAACATAATGGAAAATAAAAACTTAAAGATAGTGATCATTGCTGCGGTAATAATTTTCTTTCTGATGCTCGTCGGAATAAATGTATATTTAAGCTATGATTCCGGAAACGTGCCGGTAGCGGACCAGACCTATGCGGATTATCAGGATCCGGTAACTCCCGCGGTCATTACTGAAAACGGAACCGGACAGATTTTGCCCTCTTCGGAAGAAACGGTAACCGATACTGAGGAGTCCGAAGAAGAGGAACCGGCTGAAGCAGATCCTTCGGAAAGCCCGTCGGAGGATGTAACGGAAGAGGAATCTCCCGAGCCTGAAGAGTCTGTTACACCTGATCCCGTTGAACCTGCAGCATCTGTTGAGCCAGTAACTGCCTCTCCTGAGGCTATCGATCCCCTTGCGGAAAATACAACTCCTCCCGAGGAAGTGATCGTACCTGAGGTTGCTGAGCCCGTAGTTGCTCCTCCCGCACCGGTAGTGACACCTGTTTATGTATTCAGAAACCAGAAGCTTCTTAATGAGCATTACGAGAAGCACGGAATAGAGATGGGATTTACTTCGGCGGAAGCTTATCAGGCGGCGGCATCTGCGGTAATAACAAATCCCAATTCCTTATTTAAGATAGAAGCAGAGGACGGAGACGGAGTTTATTATCTGGAAGCTACCAATGAGTTCGTTGTTCTTTCAACGGACGGATATATAAGAACTTATTTCCTTCCCAGTTCGGGAAAGGCATATTTCGACAGACAGTAGTAAATGATTAAATGACAGTGGGGACGTTTCTGTTTTGTCACCAGGTGACAAAACA
>JAGCUO010000177.1 GCA_017962825.1 Lachnospiraceae bacterium
CTCGTTGATGATACGCTTTACATCAAGACCAGCGATCTTACCAGCATCCTTGGTAGCCTGACGCTGAGCATCGTTGAAATATGCGGGAACGGTGATAACAGCTTCGGTAACCTTCTCACCGAGATAGCTCTCTGCATCGTCCTTAAGCTTCTGAAGGATCATTGCGGAGATCTGCTGAGGTGAATACTTCTTGCCGTCGATATTACGGCCACGGTCTGTACCCATGTCTCTCTTGATGGAAGAAATGGTGTTATCTGCGTTGGTAACTGCCTGACGCTTTGCAGGCTCACCTACAAGTCTCTCACCGTTCTTGGTGAAAGCTACGATCGAAGGGGTAGTTCTGGCACCTTCTGCGTTAGCGATAACGGTGGGCTTTCCGCCTTCCATTACGGATACGCAGCTGTTTGTCGTTCCAAGGTCAATACCTATTATCTTGCTCATATTATTTTCCTCCTTAAGGAATAATTCTTAAATTTATCATTGAACCACCGATACCATGCTGTGTCTTAATACGGTATCGTGATACGTGTAACCTTTCAAAAGCTCCTGTGCAACGACTCCGGATTCGTATTCATCACTTTCCGTCTGCATTACCGCATTATGGAAATTGGGATCGAATTCTTTGCCGACTGCTTCGATGGGCTTAACCCCGATCTTATCCAGCTCATCCATAAGCTGTTTGTAGATCATATCCATTCCTACTACGAACGCATCATTCTTATCTTCTTCTTCAACAGCCGCAAAACCTCTTTCGAAATTGTCGACTACGGGAAGGAGTTTTTCCAGTACGGATGCCGCTCCCCTGTCAAAGGACTGTGCTTTTTCTTTTTCGGAACGGTTTCTGAAATTCTCGAACTCCGCAAGCTGTCTCTTTGTCTTGTCTTCCAGTTCCTCGATCTTGGCCTTCAGGGCTTCTTTTTCCTTATCGGCTTTCTGGGCTTTCTTCTCTGCCTTTTTCTCGGACCAGGATTTCTTGCCGGACTGCTCTTCGGATTTCTCCGTTTCGGTATTCTCTGTTTCTTCCGTGATCTCTGCCTCTTCGGTCTTTGCGTCTTCCGCCGCTTCCTCAACCGCTTCTTCGAGGTCGGATACTTCTTCTGCTATCTCTTCGGTTACGGTCTCACCCGTATCCTTATTGATCACCTTATCTGTATTTTCTTCACTCATTTGATGAACAGATCCTTTCTAATTATCTTTTTTATACAGATCGTCGAGTCCGCTTCTTAAGGACTTCAAGGTTCCAACAACCTTGTCGTAATCCATTCGCTTGGGTCCGACGATACCTATTGTTCCCTTCATTCCGCCTTCAAGTTCATAGGTTGCTGTTACCACACTGCAGTCTTCCATGCCGCTGACTTTATTCTCACTTCCTATATAAACCTTGATGGCTTCATCTCCGTCCTCACCTCCGATGATCAGTTCCTCAAGGCCTTCTCTTTCCTCGAAAGTATTGATCAGGTGACCTGCCTTTTCGGAATTATCGCTGAGTTCGGGATATTTAAGTATATTATTGGCTCCGCTGGTATAAACCTTAAGGTCCTCTTCCGCAGAGATAGCCTCGGCCACCGCATCGATAACATCGGAAATAACTCCCGAATGTGATCCTGCCTGAGCCTTGAGACCTGTGATCATGGAAAGTGATATCTCATCCATGGTCATACCCGACAGCTGAGTGTTGAGCATCAGGTTCAGCTTGAGGAGTGTTTCCTCGTTGACGGGTTCGGTGATATTGACCACCTTGTTCTTGATGACATTTCCTTCCTTAACGATGACGGTCAGAAGATGCTCATCATCTATCCTGGACAGCTGAATGAACTTCAGCTTGTTTCGGTTTGCACTGGGTGCGGTTATCAGGGATGCATACTGCGTATCCTTGGCAAGGAGCTTAACAACCCCTTTGAGCATATCCTCGAGTTTGTCCTGACGTTCCATAAGGACCTTCTTCATCTCGGATATCTCTCTGTCCTTGGCTTCCATCATGGTATCTACGTAAAACCTGTATCCCTTATCGGAAGGAATACGGCCGGCGGAAGTATGGGGCTGGATGATATATCCCATCTCCTCAAGATCCGCCATCTCATTTCTGATGGTTGCAGAACTCAGGTTAAGATCGGTGTACTTCGATATGGTCCTGCTTCCGACAGGCTCGCCGGTTTCAAGATAGTTGCGGATGATCGCCTGAAGTATCGTGGCTTTTCTTTCATCCATTTCCATATCCGTACCTCCCTTCTTATCCCCTCTGTTAGCACTCGATTTAAAAGAGTGCTAACATCTTCAAAAACTAAATTAGCACTCCTAAACTGCGGTGTCAACATATCATTTATGAAATATCATTAAAGAAAAATAAAAAAAGACCGCCCCGGTATATCCGAAGCGGCCTGTTATATATGTGGATGGAATTAAAGATTGAAATCGCCCTCGATATCGTTCATTACATAATATACTTTGTTATCCTCGGGTTTAACATAGAGTTCAACCTTTGTAAGATCAGCAGTCTTCTTGCCAAGGTCGTACTGCCAAACATTCTTGGCATTGCCTATAAGATCTGCTTCGGTATATTCTCTTCCGTCACTAAGCTGAAGAACAACCTTAGCCTTAAGATCAGCCTTCTTGACTGCGGGTTTCTTTTCCGCAGGCTTCTTGGCGGTAGCCTTCTTGGCTGCGGGCTTCTTAGCCACAGGCTTCTTCTCTGCCTTTACAGCTGCCTCAGCCTTAACTTCGGGCTTAGCAATGGACTTCTTTTCGACTGCCATAATAATCTCCCTTCTATCAATACCAATCCTTATAAACTCCTCAGAGGGGCGTACCCTCAACAAAATCGAGTTTAGTATAACGATTATTATTTGTCAACGAAGAATGCCCATTTTACGGGAAATTTCACGTTTTGGCAAAACTTATGTTTCCGTATTATGACAACCGGAGTTTCCGCTTTTCTGACATATGCGTCACATTACAGACCGAAATATTCAGCCATTTTTTCGTAATTTTTCTCAGCTTCCGTATAGCCCTCGTTATACAGAGTTTTCAGATGTTCGGGGTTTTTATCTATCCTCTTGGTTTCGCTCTTTTTCTGAGGACGGATGATAAATGCCCTGCCTTCTTTTTCCATCTGGGCCAGGAATTTAAGCTGCTCATTATATCTGACGTCACGGTCCTGCATCAGCTTCCATACATGAGGATATGCCGCATATCTGAGCTTCAAAGCCGCCAGCTCATATGCCGGAATAGGCTTCCTTATATACCCTGTTTCCTTGGTAAGTACCACCAGATTCTTTTCATTACCGGACATTATGGATCTCTCGAGAGGGATCGCATCGCTAAGGCCTCCGTCCAGGTATTTTTTTCCGTCCACATTAACCATGTTTGATACGAGGGGAAGAGAAGCGGAAGCCCTGAGTTTATCCATATTCTTACCCCTGCAGTTTTTAAGACGCATGTATTTGGGCTTTCCGGTCTCTACATCGGTAACAACGGCATACGCTTTACCCTCATACTTCTCATATGCTTCGTGATCGAAGGGATTGAGGGTGTCGGGAACCAGACCGTAGGCTATATCGGTGTTGAACAAGTTTCCCGTGGTCAGAAGCGAAGGGATCCCGCAATACCATCTGGTATCGAGATAATCCACGCTTATATCAAAGGCTCTGCCTCTCTGACCCGAGATATAACTGGTCATATGGCATGCACCTGCGGATACACCGTATACGGACGAGAACATGATCTTTTTATCCATGAGAAAATCAAGAACTCCCGCCGTGAACAGTCCCTTCATCCCCCCGCCTTCAAGAACAAGTCCTCCGTTTATCATCTCAAATTCTCCTTATTTGCCGTACTCTTCTTTTACGAACTTCTCAAGAACAGGCAATGATCTCTTAACCTTCTCTGTATCTATGCAGTAAGCCATCCTGAAAAATCCGGGAGCACCGAAACTGTCTCCGGGAACAAGTACCAGATCATATTTAAGTGCCTTCTGACAAAATGCCACAGAATCTTCTTCAAGTGCCTTCGGGAAAATATAGAAGGTTCCGCCGGGACGTACAACGGTAAAGCCCAGCTCCACCAGCTTGTCATATATCAGATTCATGTTGGTCTCATATACGGAAAGATCTGCGGTAAGATCAATGTTTTCCGCAATGGCTCTCTGCATTATCGAAGAAGGACAGTTATGTCCGATTCCTCTTGAGATCTGAACTGCCATGTTCACCATAAGATCGGCACCTTCCGCTTTGGGATTGACTGCCATATAACCGATCCTTTCTCCGGGAAGTGAAAGGGACTTGGAGAAGGAATAGCAGCTGATGGTATTATCATAGAATTTCGCGATCACCGGAGCTTCTTTTCCGTCAAAAACGATCTCCCTGTAAGGCTCGTCGGAAATGATATAGATGGCATGAGAATACTTATTCTGCGCCTCTCTGAGGATGTCGGACAGCCTCTTAATGGTCTCCTCGGAATATACGATTCCCGAAGGATTGTTGGGAGTATTGATAAGGACCGCCATGGTCTTCTCATTGATCATTTTTTCAAACTCGTCGAAATTGATCTGGAAAGTCTCGGTATCGGGGCTTACCACCTTAAGCTCCGCACCGGTAAGATTAACATAGGGTCTGTACTCCGGGAAAAAAGGAGCAAAGGTGATGATCTCATCGCCATCCTGAGCCACGATCCTGAATGCATGTGCAAGTGCAGAGGCTGCCGCACTAGTCATAAAGATATGCTCTCTTTTATAGTCAATGCCGAATCTGCGCTTCAATGAAGCAGCAACCGCATCTCTGGCCTCGGGAAGACCCGGATTGGGTGAATAACCGTGAAGGGATCTGGAATCCATGGTCTGAAGAAGCTTTATCATGGTATCATTGATGGCATCAGGAACCGGAACCGAAGGGTTTCCGAGACTGTAATCAAATACATTCTCATATCCGATCTCTGCTCCCCTTACTGCCGCTTTTCCGGCAAGGTCCCTGATAACCGATTTTGCACCCAGCATATCTATGTATTTCTGTACGAGCATATCTGTCTCCTTCTGAAACTGTCTAAAATAAATACACTTTTTTTATCTTAATCTGTAATCACCTGTTTATCAAGTAAATCACCACCTGCTGTTGCACTTTCTCTTGACTTGACCGTGATTTATTTATAATATATTTTCGTTGTGTGCAGAAAGCAGCTCATCATTCGGTCCTGCGCAGTGCGACACTGTGAACCGTGTCAGGTGGGGAACCAAGCAGCACTAAGCAGAACGTCCATGTGCCGCAGATCAGCCGGGTGGTGAGTTGCTTCCTGCACACAACTTCTTTTTTTAGTACGATATGAATTTGCTGGATACAACACAATTCTATAAAGATTGCACCCTGTGCCCCAGAAACTGTCATGCGGATAGGTATACCCTGGCGAACGGATATTGCCGCATGAGTGCGGAACTTTCCATAGCCAAGGTCTATAAGCATATGTGGGAAGAGCCCTGTATAACAGGTGAGGGCGGGTCCGGAACCGTCTTTTTTTCCGGATGTAATCTCTGTTGTCTTTTTTGTCAAAACTGTGAGATATCCCATGAAAACAAAGGTCTTGCCGTAACAGCCTCCGTTCTTTCCGATTATTTTCTGGATCTTCAGGAGAAGAGCGCGGCCAATATCAATCTGGTGACCGGGGTATGCCATATACCCCTTATAGTCAATGCGCTTATAATTGCCAAAAATAAAGGGCTGACAATTCCCGTAGTATATAATTCCAGCGGATACGAATCCACTGACAGCCTTAAGCTGCTTAACGGGCTCGTCGATATCTATATGCCCGATTTCAAATACATGTCCGAGGAGCTGAGCCTCAGATACAGCAAAGCAGCGGACTATCCCGATATTGCCAAAAAGGCTCTGGCGGAGATGTATTCCCAGACAGGTCCTGCCGTTTTTGGAAATGACGGCCTTATGAAAAAAGGCGTTCTGGTAAGACATCTGGTTCTCCCGGACGCCGTGCCCGACTCCAAAAAAGTCCTCAGATATCTCCATGAAACCTATGGCGATAACATCTATATAAGCATAATGAATCAGTACACCCCCGTATCAGCCGTAAAAAACCACCCCATTCTCCGAAGAAGGGTTTCTGCGGATGAATATTCAAGAGTGGTTGAATTTGCCGAGAAAATAGGCATAGAAAAAGGCTTCGTCCAGGAGGGCGAAGCCGTAAGTGAATCATTTATTCCCAAGTGGGATCTGGCAGAAGCTTAAATCTTGTCTTCCATCTTCTTCAGATAATTTTCAACCATAAGTGCAATCTTAAAGGTAACGGCATCATCAAAATTTCTCAGATCAAGTCCCGTTATCTTCTGAAGCTTTTCAATCCTGTAAACGAGAGTATTACGATGGATGAAAAGATGTCTTGAAGTCTCTGACACGTTCAGATTGTTTTCGAAAAACATCTTAATGGTGCCCCTTGATTCTTCATCAAGCTCCTCAAGGATACCTCCGTTAAAGATCTCCTGTAAGAACATCTGGCACAGCGGAACCGGAAGCTGATAGATCAGCCTTCCTATACCGAGACTGGTATAAGCCGCTACTTCCTGTTCTGCATAGAATATGGATCCTACATCCAGAGCCATCTTTGCTTCTTTATACGATTTGGAAACATCTTTCAGCTCCCGCACAACAGTTCCGTAGGAGACTTTTGCTGAAAGCATTGCTTCCGTATTAAGACTGGATACGATCGTTCTGGCAACCGACTCCAGCTCTTCATCACTCTGATCTTCCTTCAGACACTTGATCAAGATCAGGGTGTCTTCATCGACGCTTGTGATCACATCTCCGCCCTGGGGCGCAAAGAGCCCTTTGAGCAGTTCCTTGACGATACTGTCCTTATCCTTCTTAAAAGAAACCAGAAAAACACATCTGGGTACATTAACTTCTATCTTAAGTTTTCTTGCACGGTTATAAATATCAACAAGAAGAAGGTTATCCAGAATAAGATTCTGATAGAAATTACCTTTATCATCCCTCTCCTTGTATGCATCCATAAGATCCGCCAGCTGAGCCACACAGATACGTGCGGTCTGGTAAGAATCCTCCTTGGAAGCATCACAAGCAAGGACGAATTTAATATCATCGTCTTCGTTTACCTTCACGAAGTAGATTCCCCCCGATTCCTGGGAATCAGCCTGGGAACCCGCAAAATCTCTTACAATGCCTTCATCCGCCTCGGGGCCCTCCGCTGAAACAACCTGATTTCCCTGGGGATCATATAAAGTCATTCCGACTTTGGTTATAGCCTGAAGTCCACTGATACTCTTAAGTAATATCTGGTTTGTGATCATTGCTCTCTCCGCTTCGGAAAAAAAACATCCCGGGCCAGTACTCGGGCCCGGGATGAGGGTAATTGTAAAGATTAGTTGGTGATAACCTTCTCAGTCTCCTTATCGAATACGTGAATCTTCTCGATATCGATTGCGAATCTGATGTTATCGCCGGGTCTTGCATTTGTACGAGGATCGACTCTTGCGGTGATAGGGAACTCCTCGAGATCGAAGTAAAGGAATACTTCAGCACCCATAAGCTCGTAAACCTTAACAACTGACTCGAATACGCTTGCAGGTGAGGTCTCGATGTACATCTCTGAATCGTAAACATCCTCAGGTCTGATACCGAAGGTAACGATCTTTCCGTCATATCCGCCCTCGATGAGCTTCTTGCTCTTTGCGGGAGGAAGGGGAATCATGTGACCAGCGATCTCAAGATTTGCAACATCACCGTCAACAACTACGGTAGCATCAAGGAAGTTCATCTGAGGTGATCCCATGAATCCTGCAACAAAGAGGTTGCAAGGCTTGTCATAGAGATTCTGAGGAGAATCTACCTGCTGAACGATACCGTCCTTCATAACGACGATTCTGTCACCGAGGGTCATAGCCTCATTCTGGTCGTGGGTAACGTAAATGATGGTGGTGCAGAGTCTCTGATGAAGCTTTGCGATCTCGATTCTCATCTGTACACGAAGCTTTGCATCGAGGTTGGAGAGAGGCTC
>JAGCUO010000178.1 GCA_017962825.1 Lachnospiraceae bacterium
CCAGTATTTCTTTGTCCAGTGGTAAATGATCGTAATATATCATTTAAATCATCCTATCAACCAATCGTACATCGCAAAAAGCGAGTCATAAATGCTTTGAATGGTTGTAAAATGCTGTAAAGTCAAGTCTTTTGGGCTGAACATAAACCTGCATATGTTGCTGTTATTTAAAACCGTTCTGTGTAATTCCGTGGTCAGATGCTATTCCAGGGTATTCACTCCTTAGAAAACATCTAATTCATCTGCCAGCCTGTCAATCTCTTCGAACTGTTTCGCCTTGGAAACCTCAGCGTAAATGTCCATCGTGATATTGATACTGGCATGACCCATAACGGTCTGAATCACCTTAACATTGACATCCCTCTCACAGAGTCTGGTACAAAAGGTATGTCTCAACATGTGATTCGAAATATGAGGCAATAATTCCGGTTCCCTCTCTTCAATCTCAGCTATAGCCTCTTCCTGCTTGTTGTGAGCTCTTACGATATCTCGCAGCGCCTGATCAAGCCTATTTGAAGTGTACACACTTCCGTTCATTTTGGTAAAGATAAAATCTGTGTAGCCATCTATGGTATCGCTTACAAAGTGCTTCGTCTGAGCCCATCTGTATTCTTCCATAAAGGCTTCGATCACCGGTTTCATAAGGGGAACCTGCCTTATTCCGGCTTTGGATTTCGGTAGAGATACTGCAAGGTGTTCTTTTTCTCCACGCTTTACCGCTTTGAGAAGAACTATTCCATGATTAACATCCAAAAGACGTTTTTCTATGTCTATGTCCTGCCATCTGAGTCCGCATAACTCACCAACGCGAAGTCCCGTTCCGAGCATAACCTGAAAGATACTATGGTATCTCCCCCATGTGGGATGTCCATCTATATACTGAAGAAATCGCTTCTGCTCTTCCAATGTAAGAGCCCGAATCTTTCTGTCATCATCTCCGGCAGCGCTCTTGAAATCTCCAAATGTACCGCTGGCCGGATTCTTCATGATCATCCCATCCTGAAGAGCAAGCTTAAGAGCCGCATATATCTGCAAGTGAACATGATGTATTGTTTTCGTTGACAAACCCTTGTTTCTATACAGATAACTGTAAAAAGCCAACAAATCCGAATATGTGATGTTCTTTACAGCTTGTTTTCCAAGTTCGTCACGTACATGAGTATCATATGATTGCCGATAGCTTGCATAAGTTGATGCTTTTATTCCTACTTTGAGTGCAAGTGCTCTGTCATACATAAAATTCAATGACACCTGGGTGCCATATCGTACAGCTCCATGCCAATCAGCTACATGATGATCGCGTTCCTTTTGTCTGAGCTCCACAAGGTTGGTCGCATATATATAGCATCTTTTACCCGTGATAGTGGAATATGAAAACTGGTATCTTCCGTCTTTGCGCTGGAATTCGCCTTTCTGCAGTACCCTGCCCCTATTGTCTTTTCTCGATGCCATCTCTTCTCCTTTCATCAATCATGAATCCGGGAGAGAGTTCGATTATGCCTTCTTGCTCTTTTGCTTCATTAGAAGTTCAAAGCCTTCCAGCATAGTCTCTGTGATCGTCTGCTCGGTCGCTTCATTATACTTCATGAGCTTCTCGTAGTCAGGCTCCGACATCCGAACCGTAACCTTATGCATCTTTGGATTTTCAGCCGGTGGTCTTCCTACCTTACCCATCTTATATACCTCCGCTTCCGACTCTTATATTATAATTTATGTCGGACTAAATTGCAAGGCATATACTTGATAATATTGCAGATGTTTTAATACACTCCTCCGGGGATTCTAAAACCTTCGATATACTTGTCGATAGTCTCGGAATCAATAAGAATCGTGGCATCAATTTTGATCAATGCACCGGAATCTGTAGCCCAGTTCATGATCGTAGGACGGCTCACACCATACCTAACCGTGGCTTCCTTGCATCTAAGCCATTTCTTTTTTGTCCTGTCTGTTTTAGTTTCGTTTCGAGTCTTGTCATTCTTGAAGAAATCATACTCTGTTCCTAATTTGCTCATCTCGCTGTCTCCTTTTCTCCTCATGCCCCTTAGGCCGGGGCAATTATTTTGTATTCGTTAAACCAGGGCAGCACTTCCTTAAGAAGAGCCTTCCTGATACGATACACTTTCTTATTTGCCGACTCCCATTCGACGCACAGTTCGGCTGCTATATCCGCTACTCTCTTTTCCCTTGTTATGTATGGAAGGAACAGGCTTCTCTCGTCTGCCTTCATGAGTTTTATGAAACCTGCGAGGATCTGATATTCCTTACCCATAAGGTCCCATTCATACACCGCTGTAGAGATAAGACCAAGTTCATATGGATCCGGGAACAGTTCCTTCGGCACTCTCATCTTCTCAAAGCAATTCTCAAGCGCGATCCGTTCCAGTGCTTTAGATGCCGTGATATTTGATGTGCCGCCCGATGTCTGAACTCTGATCCCCAGATCTTCATCACTGGGGCGGATATTGTATTCCCTCATAGCAACCATGAGGTCAACCACATTATCCTTATAGCGGTCTCTGTACTTCCCGAAGTCTTTGTAATTGTCCATCAGATGATAGATCCTCTCCTTCGGGCTTTTGTTGATATAGTCTCCAATAAAAATATGCTTAGTTTCCATTTTCTCCTCCGAAATATGTTTTACTAAGCAAACCGGTTTGCTTCTACTTAAGAAGCATAACCTCTTTTACCGGAGCCGTCGTTCCACAGTTACCGAACTGTTTTCCCTATTTGGTTCGGTCTCACCGAACTTGTAACTCTGATATGATCGAGAGCCGCCTGCAGGAGCCTTTCATCCGTAATGGAGGATAATGCAAATACCGCGTCACGGATCTTCGGGTTAAGATCATCTCCCTTAAGGAAGTAATCCGGATATACATGAAGTGCTGCTGCTATCTCTCTCAGAACACTGATCTTGATGTCGATCACATCATTTTCATAATCCGAGATCGTGGAC
>JAGCUO010000179.1 GCA_017962825.1 Lachnospiraceae bacterium
ACAAAGTGCTTTCCGCTGTTTTTGGCAGCAAAGCCTGTGCAGAACATCATGACACCTACCATGATGATGGTAACAAGGGTCATGGCCGGGCTGAGTACCAGCATGGATACCAATACGGAAATAATGGTTATGACCGAGTTGATAGACTGAGGGATACTCTGGGAGATCATCTGTCTCATGGTATCGATATCATTGGTATAGATGGACATGATATCGCCGTTGGCATGTGTATCGAAATATCTGATAGGAAGCTTTTCCATCTTGCTGAAAAGATCATTCCTGAGAGTCTGCATGGTACCCTGGGTAATGGTTATCAGGAGTTTTTGCTGTGTGAAATTGGCAACGATTCCCAGTGTGTAGAAGCATGCAACTCTTGTTATGGCTCTGGCAAGAGGAACGTAATTGGGTGCCGCATCGGGATCAAGCAAAAACGGGGTAATATATTTGTCTATCAGTTCCTTCATAAAGAGTGTTCCCTGAAGGGTACTGAAGACAGTTATAAGTATACATATGATTACTACTACATAATGGATGGAATAGGTTCTGAGAACGTATCCCATTATCCTCTTGAACATCTTGCCGGGGTTTTGGGCTTTGGGCCCCGGTCTTCCCATCATATTTCCTCTTCCGGGTCCGGGCATTTAGTCCACCTCCGTTTCATCGAAGTCTCCCGAACCTCCGGTCTGGGATTCGTATACTTCTCTATAGATTTCATTATTAGCTAACAGTTCTTCGTGAGTTCCGATTCCGGAAATATGTCCGTTATCAAGGACAATGATCCTGTCGGCATCGGATATACTGGAGATTCTCTGGGCGATTATGAATTTGGTAACGCCGGGGATCTCTTCTCTGAAGGCTTTTCTGATCTTGGCATCTGTAGCGGTATCAACGGCGCTGGTGGAGTCGTCGAGGATCAGTATCTTAGGGCTCTTAAGGAGTGCTCTTGCAATACACAGTCTCTGCTTCTGGCCGCCTGATACATTGTTTCCGCCATGCTCGATATAGGTGTTATATCCTTCGGGCATATTGGAGACGAAATCATCCGCGCAGGCCATTACGCAGGCTTTCTTACATTCTTCCTCGGTTGCATCAGCCTTGCCCCAGCGAAGGTTTTCCAGAACCGTACCGGAAAAGAGCTGGTTTTTCTGGAGGACAACGGATACGGAGTTTCTCAGGGTTTCAAGGTCGTATTCCCTGACATCTGTTCCGCCCACCATTACTTTTCCTTCCGTTGCATCGTAAAGTCTGCTGATAAGGCTAACCAGAGTGGATTTGGATGAGCCTGTGGCGCCCATGATACCTATGGTCTCACCGGATTTTATATCCAGATTTATTTTCTCCAGGACATTTTTACCGCCCTGATCGTGATTGTATGCAAAAGATACATTTTCGAACTTTACGGATCCGTCCTTAACCTCATAGACAGGATTTTGGGGATTCTTAAGATCGGGCACTTCGCTGAGAACTTCAGCGATACGTTCACCGCTTGCGGCACTCATGGTTATCATGACAAATACCATTGAGAGCATCATGAGGCTCATAAGTATGTTCATACAATATGTAAGAAGGCTCATAAGTTCGCCGGTAGTCAGGTCGCCGACGCTTATCATCCTTGCTCCGATCCAGCTGATGGTCAGGATACAGGTATAAACCGTTGCCGACATGATGGGAAAGCTTATGACAACATTACCCTCAGCCTTGCTGAAGATCTTGTAAATTGCTTCGGAAGCTTTCTTGAAGCGGTCTATCTGCTCGTCTTCACGTACATAAGCCTTGACCACACGGATCGCGCTTACATTTTCCTGAACCGATTCGTTCAGAGCATCATATTTGGGAAAGGCCTGTCTGAAGGTCTTGGTGGCTCTGGAAACGATTATGGTTGCGACTATGGCCAGGAAGATTACGGCTATCAGATATACTCTAGCTATTCTGGCATTAATGTAAAAAGCCATACACATGGCTACGATCAGGGATGCGGGGGCCCTCATCGCCAGTCTGAGTACCATATGATAAGCGTTCTGGATATTAGTGACGTCGGTTGTGAGTCTTGTGACGAGACTTGATGTTGAGAATCTGTCGATATTTGAGAATGAGAAGGTCTGTATTCTGTCATACATAGCCTTCCTTAAGTTCTTGGCAAGTCCGGTAGAGGCTACTGCACCGAATTTGCCGCCCATGAGACCTCCGAAGAAGCCGATCACGGCTGCGATCACCATATACAGACCGACTTTCAGTATATGGTTCATGTTCCCGGCGTATACGCCGTCATCGATTATTGAAGCCATAAGGTAGGGAACGATCATTTCCATGGCAACTTCCAGTATCATAAAAAAGGGCGTGATAATGGATGGCCATTTGTATTCCTTGACTTCTGCAAGTATTTTTCTAACCATTTTCTTTTATCCTTTTTTTCAGTTGTCTTGACTTCTTAATTATAGATTATGAGTTATTCAAGTCAATAAATCATTTATTAAAGAAAAAAGAACAAGGGGACGGCTTATGCCGTTTCCTAGATCGAATAAAAATGAGAAGCCCGATTGAGCTTCCCATTTTGTGTTTAAATCCGATTATTGATCAATAGCCGGCATTTTTCATTAGCTTTTCAAATTCAGAAACGGAAATATTCATCCTGGCGGAGGCTTTTTCTATGGACAGATCCCCGTCGTGGACGAGAGAGTATAGCGTAATTGCGATTCCCTCGGATTTGCCTTTTTCAAGCCCTTTGATGTTTCCGTCATTCCATATATTATCCAATACTTCACACATTGTATTTACCTCCTTGTTTTCAGGATGGTTAATGATCTCTTCGAATCTTCGGTCTCCGGTAAAGACAGACATCAATTTGAGTACTTCGTCGATATGTTTAATGACAGTTTTATCACCTGTTACATGGTTCGGGTCGATTCGTTTTTGGACAAAGTATTCTGCCACGACTCTGAAATCACTTTTGAAAAACTTTATCTGTTCATCGGACAACCACGAAACCTCAAACACGTTGATGCTGTAGTCACTGACATATCGTTCGAGCTCTTCAGGTAAATTGAGACTTGATTTAAGGTTTTTGTGGCCTTTCCACCGCTCTTTCCCAAAGTATAACACAAAAGTGATGACTGGAAGCATGGATTTATATCCTGCACTAATCTGACTTTTATATGATGCACCGTCATAGGCCATTACCCTGAAGGGCATGAGTTTGTCTACGGCGGTCTGGTTTTCAATTCCGAAGAGTGCGATCTTAACATTCCCGTCTTTCCAGTACTTCATGACATCTCTTTCCAGCTCGTGCATTTTACTATCGTCCGCTTTGTATTGGGAATGTACATCTGTGCTTTCGAGAGAGTCTTCTTTTACGACTTCGCGTCCGTCAAAAAGAAGGACATTAACTATGTCCGCAAATACATCATTGTAGTCTTCAAGAAGTTTTTCTGTTATGTCTTTTTCTCCCAAGTAAAAACCTCGTTTCTGTAATCGTTATTTGACAGCAGGCAAAAATGTCGATAAATGACATGAAAAAACTGATCCGGTCCGGCTGTGATCACAGCATTTTTCTCCGGAATATCGGGGGATGGCTGAATACGCGTCCCTGAATGCCGATAAAGGAATGATAGCACTTGAGAGTGAGCTTTGTATATTGGTAAAAAGGACGATTGTTTTATTAGTGTATAATTGTTGTAAATACGTATATATTTGCTGAAAAATGACACGAGTGTCGTAGATTGCGATGATATGGATGTGCAAGAATAACAAAAATATCCAAATTACTTCTGCGATGAAACGGGTTGGATTAGTTCGATATGATGTTTGTATGTCGATCCCAAAGGGGTTGCATTTCGCCTCATAAATTATTGGATGCAAATTCTGAACGTGATAAAATCAAAGAGTATGGAGGGCGGATATATGGCTTATAAAGATGTAGTTCAAATATGGAAAAACAGTCTTGAAAAAGAGGATCCCTTGTATGATGAGCTGACGGTTGTCACTGATGAAGCTGAGCTTGAGGACAGATTCTATAAGGATCTTTCATTCGGAACCGCCGGTCTCAGGGGCAAGGTTGGGGTAGGAACCAACCGTATGAACCGTTTCACTGTAGGAAGAGCTGCTCAGGGAATAGCTGATTATATAGTGAAGAAGGGTAAAGAAGCCTGCAAAAAAGGCGTTGTCATCGCTCACGATCCCAGACATTTTTCCGCGGAATTTTCCAAAATGACTGCACTTATCCTTGCGGAGAACAGTATCAAGGCTTATACATTCCCTTCCCTTCGCCCCACTCCGGAGCTTGCGTTCATGATAAGACATCTGGGATGTATCTCGGGAATCAATATCACAGCTTCCCATAATCCCAGGGAGTATAACGGTTTCAAGGCATATTGGGAGGACGGATGTCAGGTAAGTTCCTCTGTTGCGGACGGTATGACAGAGTGTATCGAGGCGGTGGATTATTTTACCGGCATAAAGGGACTGAGACCTCTTGATGCATCGCTTGATGAAGCTTACGAAAAAGCAGTATCCGATGATAAGATCATTATTTTATCCGGGGAATATGACAGAAAGTACCTGAACAGGATAGAAAGCCTTGCCATTCACAAAGGAGATGAACTGGAACTCGGCATTCCCATAGTCTATACCCCTCTTAACGGTGCGGGCAGTATTCCTTTTATGACAGTTATGAAGGAACGTGGATTTAAGAATGTCCGGATAGTGGAAGAGCAGCGTGATCCGGATCCCGATTTTACTACCGTCGGATACCCCAATCCCGAGGATCCGAAGGCATTTAAGATGTCGGAGGAATTGGGTAAAAAGACAGGAGCGGAGCTCCTTATGGCCACAGATCCCGATGCGGACAGATTCGCCATCGAGCTTCTGATGGATAATGGCGAGTACCTTCCTCTTAACGGTAATCAGACAGGTTACATCCTGGTAGGCTACATTCTGGACGGTATGAAGGATGCGGGTACTCTTCCCGAAAACGGAGCGATGGTCAAGTCCATAGTAACTTCCACCATGTCTTCGGTCATGGCTGAAAGCTACGGCGTTAAGATGTATGAATCTCTTACGGGATTTAAGAATATCTGTGGTCTGATACCTTTCCTGGAAAAGAATTATGAAAGATATCTTTTCGGATATGAGGAATCCGTAGGCTATGCCGCATGTCCCGACATCCGTGATAAGGACGGGATCAGTGCCGGTATGCTGGTTGCGGAGGCTGCCGCATATTACAGGAAAAAAGAGGGAAAGACCCTTTATCAGGTCCTTATGGGACTGTATGAAAAATACGGATTTTATGCTGAGGATGAGCCTAACCTGGTTCTTGAAGGTATCGAAGGATCAAAGCGTATAGGCAGAATGATGGAGCATATAAGAAGCTGCCCGCCTTCGGAGATCGCAGGTAAAAAGGTCGTAAAGCTTATAGATTATAAGAACGGGGGAGAGGACATCAGACATCCGGAAAATAAGATCCCCGGAACCAATGCCCTGAGATTCTTCCTGGAAGATCCCGATACCTGGTTTGCCATAAGGCCTTCGGGAACGGAGCCTAAGATAAAGTTTTATTTCTATACAAGACAGGCTTCGAGGGATGAGGCACTTAAGGTTAATGCAAAGATCAAGGAAGCGGTGATGAAGATCATCGAAGAGGTAAATTAAAGGTGACAGTGGGGACACTTCTATTTTGTCACCCGGTGACAAAATTTAGAAGCGTCCCCACTGTCACATCGCCTACTGTCACTTATAAATTTCCCATCAGGAAATCTTTGAGCAGTCCCACGCTTTCCCTGATCATGTTATTGGGAAGATACAATAAAACAGAATCTGCGGGTATGCCGGTAACATCGGTGTATCCGCTTTTTTTTGCAATTGCAAGAGCCCTGAAGATGTGGAAATTGCTGGATACTATGCCAACGCTGCTGCCTGAAAGGCCTTCGTATAAGGATGCACTGAACTGCAGGTTTTCCGAAGTGTTGGTGGACTGATCCTCCATGAGAATCCTGCTTTCATCTATTCCGCGTCCCACCAGATAATCTTTCATTACGGATGCTTCGCTGGCGGGTTCATTGCTGCCCTGACCGCCGGATACGATTATGATGGTTTCGGGGTTTTCCGAAGCATATTCATAAGCTTTATCCAGTCTCATGCGGGTAACCACAGCGGGCCCCGAGGGCTTGACCTGAGATCCCAGGACTATGATGTAATCCAGGTTCTGTCTGGTGTTATCACGAAATCCTGTTATAACCATGCACTGGGTTGCGATTACAAAGATAAGTCCCAGAGATATCAGGCAGACGGCTATGCCTTTTACTGCCAAGGGAAGTTTCGCAATGATACCGGATCTGAACAGAAATGCGAGGAGAGTAAAGCACAATCCTCCCGCATACCATACACAGAAGAATTTGGAGCCGGAATTAGCAAGCATTATTGTTATTCCGTAGAGAATGCATAAGATTCCGGCAAGCAGTAGGATCACGGGAAGTATTATCATTTTCTTTTTACCTGCAGAGTCTGTTTTTTCTTTTTTCATACGCCTTAAGCATATGAGCAGATAGATGAGTGATATGGCCGAGCTGATACCCCAGGAAATGGGATATGAGGTCATAAGTACCTTCATGGTGTGGAATGATCTGAAGGCTGTAAAGATCCAGAGGATCCTGATTCCGCATACGCCGAATACGCTTATGATCATGGGACCGGTGGCATTACCCATTCCTCTTAAAGCACCGTGACATACCTCTATCAATATGAATGAAAAATAAAACACAACAAAGAACCTTAGCATGTAGGTAGCGATTTCAAGTACTACCGGGTCCTTGGTAAAGAAAGTAAGGACAAAGGGGCCGATGACCAATAGACCGCCAACAATGATCGTTGTAAGGAGCGTGTGGTAGAAAAAGCCGCAGATCATACTCTTTTTGACACGTTTCATATTTCCTTTGCCGTAGTTTTGCGCAACAAAGGTGGATATGGATATGCCCATGGAGTTGCTGACCATCCAGAAGATCTGGTCTGCTTTTCCTGTTGCAACCCAGGCTGCTACGGTGTCTGTTCCGAAGCCGTTGACTGCGATCTGAATGATAAGGTTTGATGCGGTATAGGTAAGAGAATGAACGGTGGAGGGGATACCGATCATAAGTATTCTTTTCAGATAGAAGGAATGGATCTTTATCTTATTAAGGTAAAGTCTGTAACAGTCATTTGCCCTGACAAGTACATATATGGTCAGTACCGCGCTTATAGCCTGTGAGAGAATGGTTGCCAGCGCAACACCAAATACTCCCAGACCGAGGCCGAGAACGAGGGCCAGGTCAAGGACGATATTTACCATTGAAGATATTACCAGAAACAGCAGGGGACGCCTTGAATCTCCGATGGCTCTAAGGATGCCGGCGCCCATGTTATATACGAGGTTGGGGATCATTCCGGCCATGTAGACTCTAAGGTATACCGTGGAGCCCTCCAGGGATTCGGGAGTCGTGTTCATGGCTTCCAGCATGAGTCTTGTGGTGGGGATTCCCACGATAGTGATAATGATACCAAGGAGGATTGCAAAAGCTACTCCGGTATGGACGGCTTTGGAAACGTCATCCTTTTTACCCGCACCGTAATACTGGCCCACTATGATGGTGGCACCGGATGAAAGGGATGTAAGACCGCCTACGAATACATTGACCAGTATGGCAGCCGACCCGCCCACGGCAGCAAGGGCTTCTTTTCCCACGAATCTGCCGACGATTATGGAATCCGCAGTGTTATACAGAAGCTGGAAAAAAGTACCGAACATAAGGGGGAGGAAAAACAATATCATTTCCTTCCCTATTTTGCCCTCTGTTATGGGATTTACAGCTGTATTTTCTTTTTTTTCCGCGATTTCAGTCATAGGAATCATCTTAGTACTTAAAAGTCCCTTTGTCGATACAGAAAAAATTATAAATCTTTAAGCTTCATTTAAGGTTCGACTTTTACACTGATCTCAACAAACGGAGGTCAGATATGGATTATCAGAATATTTTCAAACGCTACGAGATCAAGTATCTGCTGAATGAAGATCAGAGAAATGCGCTCCTTCGCAGGATGGAAGGAAGGATGAAGATTGATGTATACGGGCATACGGTTATCAGAAATATCTATTTTGACACGGATAATTACAGGCTCATAAGAACTTCACTGGATAAACCGGTATATAAGGAAAAACTCAGGATAAGGAGTTATAAGAAGATCGAGGGAAACGAAGATGTGTTTGTTGAACTCAAGAAAAAATATGAGTCGGTGGTTTACAAGAGGAGAATAGCGCTTCCGGAAGAAACAGCGATGGACTGGCTTGAAGGCAGCGGGAGAAAGCCCGGAGATTCTCAGATCGAAAAAGAGATTGATTACTTCAGGGATTTCTATACGGGACTTAAACCCAAAGTTTTTATCTCTTACGAAAGGGAGGCGTTTTATCCGCTTGACGGTACGGATACCAGGATCACACTGGATTCAAATGTTTTGGGCAGGGAAACGTCTCTTTCGCTGAAGAAGGGAGTATTCGGAGCACCGGTCCTTGATACCGGACTCAGCATACTGGAAGTAAAGGTAAGCGCAGGACTGCCCATGTGGATCATAAGATTCTTAAGGGAAGAGGGAATACATAAAGCATCCTTTTCCAAATACGGAAAATACTACGAAGATTATATAGCAGGAAATAATACCGATACGAAAGAGAGGATTAAATATGCTTAACATGTTAATGGAAACACTTGTGGGAAATGCGGATATATCGATCATGGATTTCATGGTACCTATAATCGCATCGCTTATTCTGGGTCTTTTCTTGGTCAGGTTTGCGTCGTATGAAGGATCGAGCAAAGGTTTTACGGTAACTTTGGCTCTGCTTCCTGCCATTGTGAGCGTTGTCATCATGGCAGTTAACGGCAATATCGGAGCGGGCGTTGCGGTAGCGGGAGCATTCGGGCTTGTCAGATTCCGTTCTGCCCAGGGGACCGCAAGGGAGATTGGGAATCTGTTTATGGCAATGGCTTTGGGCCTTCTTACAGGAATGGGTTATGTATTCTATGCCTTTGTTTTTGAACTGATCATTTTTGCTGCAGTCAGCTTATATAAAGCCATTGATCTCGGGCATGATAAAAACTCGGAACTGACCAGAAGCCTCAGGGTCACCATTCCGGAGGATCTGGATTATACGGGAGTGTTTGATGAGATATTGGATAAATATACGACAGAGCATAATCTGATCTCTGCCAAGACTTCGAATATGGGAGCATGCTTTAAGCTTGACTATGACATTACGCTTACTTCCGCAGATATCGAAAAGAAATTCATCGATGACTTAAGGTGCCGAAACGGAAATCTGGAAATATCGGTGTCCTCATTAAAACATCGCGGGACTGCCGAACTTTAACGAGAAAGGGGTAAAGGGATATGAAAAGAATAAAAATGTTTGCTACATGCACCGCAGCAGCTCTTATGATAACGGGATGCGCAGCTTCTTATACTCAGGATACCGTTATCGACAGAATAGCGGATGCAGATACAGAGGTATCTTCCGAAAATGAGACCGGAGAAGATACCGTATCATATGAATATGATGAAGCTATAGAACTGAGTGATGATAGCGGTAACGTCAATATCACAGAGGGCGGAATCTACTTAATAACCGGATCATCGGAGGATTGTTCTGTCAGGATAGATGCCGGGGAAGACGAGAGTGTGACTCTTATTCTTGATGGCGTAAAGATCGTAAGCTCATCTTCAGCAGCGATATATGCTCAGTCCGCAGGAGATGTAAATATCATTTTGGCAGATGATTGTGTTCTTATGAATGAGGAAGGTTTTGATGATTCCGAGTATGAAGAGATCGATGCGGTCATCTGTTCCGAAACGGATATGACCATAAGCGGGGACGGCGAGCTTAAGATAACATCAGGCGCCGGAAAGGGCATCGCTGTAAATGACAGTCTTGTCATCTCCGGAGGAGATCTTGATATAGATGCTTCGGATGACGGTATCAATGTAAATGAGGATTTCCTGATGACCGGAGGAAGTCTTACAGTCAAAGCGGGGGATGACGGTATTCACGCGGATGCAAATCTTACTGTAGAAGACGGTAATATCACCATAAACGGCGCAGAGGGACTGGAAGCCACATATGTTTTGATAAACGGCGGAAAGATTACGATCACTGCTGCGGATGACGGAATAAATGCAGCGCAAAAAAATGATGAAACAGATGTTAAGGTCGAGATAAACGGTGGAGATATTACCATAGTTATGGGTGAAGGTGATACGGACGGGATTGATTCCAACGGCGATCTCATTATAAACGGCGGAAGGATAGACATAACCGGTCAGTCCGCATGTGATTACGACGGGAAAGCTGAGTTGAACGGAGGAACTCTCATCATAAACGGAGAAGAGACAGATGCCATTCCCAACCAATTCATGGGAGGCGGGTTCGGCACGGAAGGAGTATTCGGCGGAGGTACTGTGCCGGAAGGAGGGCATGCCCCGGGAGAAGGCTTTAACGGCAGAGAAGATTTTGCGCCCGGAAACGGACAGGCCCCGGGTGAGCCTCCTGCCGGAAACAGATAAGCCTTACCGTAATTATGCTTACTTAGAATTTATTAATGTGAGATAATACAAATATGAAAATACTTCTTGCGGAAGATGAAAAATCAATGTCCCGGGCACTCGTTGCCATACTGAAAGGGAATAATTATACGGTGGATGCGGTAAATAACGGCTCCGATGCACTGGACTATCTGACGGCCGGTGATTACGATGCAGCCATCCTGGATGTCATGATGCCCGGAATGGACGGATTTGAAGTGTTGAAGCGTGCAAGAGCTTCGGGTGTTAAGATCCCGGTCATGATGCTTACCGCCAAGTCCCAGGTGGATGACAAGGTAGAAGGTCTTGATCTGGGAGCCAACGATTACCTCACCAAACCCTTCGACGGCAAGGAACTCCTTGCAAGACTCAGGGCAATGACAAGAAGCATTACACCCGCCGAGGGCAACATCCTTAGATTCGGAAACATAGCTCTCAACAGAGCAAACTTTGAATTATCCTCACCTTCCGAAAGCGTAAGACTCTCCTCCAAAGAATATCAGATGATGGAATATCTGATGTCCAATCCCGGAATTCTGATCACTACGGAAAGATTCTTTGATAAGATCTGGGGTCTGGATTTTGAGGGCGACAGCAGTATTGTATGGACCAATCTTTCGTATCTTAGGAAAAAACTTATACGTATCGGTGCAAATGTAAGGATCAAGGCTGTAAGGAATGCGGGGTACAGTCTTGTAACCGATTCGGAGAATTGATCATATGCTAAAAAAGCTTCGGATAAAATTTATAATGACCGCGTTTTTATCGGCTTTTATCGTGGTTCTCGTTTTGGTGGGCGGCATCAATATAAGTAACTATGTCCATGTGATCAGAGACTCGGACAAAGTTCTTAAGATACTTGAAGATAACGGGGGTGTTTTCCCCGACATGATGCTTCATTCCCAGCCCGGGGAATTTCCGGAAGAACCGCCCCGGATGATGCATGGGGAGAGGATTGATTCTCCGGAGATCGCATTTGAAACCAGATTTTTTACCGTAGAATATTCCGGGAGCGGGGAGGTTGTCGGGGTCAACACCGATAAGATCTCCGCAGTATCCGAAGAGACAGCAACAGGCCTTGCGGATAAGGTTATTTCGAGTGGCAGAAAGACCGGATTTATCTATGATTACAGATATGTTATCTCTGATAAGGAAGACGGCGGAAGGCTTGTTATCTTTTGCGACAGAGGAGCGGCATTATCCGGATTCAGGAATTTCCGAAATGCCAGCATTGTCATATCCCTGATCGGCCTTATGATCATCGGGTGCGTGATATATTTTATATCCGGAAAAGCTGTCAGACCTATCGAAGAAGCAGGAGAAAAGCAGAAGAGGTTTATATCGGATGCGGGGCATGAGATCAAGACACCTCTTTCAATAATCAGAGCAGATGCTGACGTTCTGGGCATGGAGCTTGGCGAGGATAATGAGTGGATCTCTGATATCGTAAAGCAGACCGAGAGACTGGCGCTTCTTACAAATGATCTGATAACTCTGTCCAAAATGGAAGAAGGACAAACGGTCCTGGATATGGAGGAAGTGGATATATCTGCTCTTGCCGAGGATGTGGCCGATTCTGTCAAAGCTCCTTGCATTACCCGCAAAATTACCTTTCTTTCGGATATCGAAGGCGGTGTCCGGATAAACTGTGATAAGAAGAAGATATATGAGCTTATGAGCATTCTTCTGGACAATGCGGTCAAGTATTGTCCTGAGGGCGGGGAAGTGTCATGGAGCCTTTCTTCCAAGGGGAAAAAGGCCGTTATCAGGGTAACCAATGATCTTGCTCAGGGTATGGATAAGGAGACCGTAAGACACCTTTTTGACAGATTCTACAGGGCGGATTCTTCCAGAAATTCGGAAAGCGGAGGATTCGGGATCGGGCTTTCCGTGGCCCGTGCCGTAACAGAGGCACATAAAGGCAGGATAACTGCGGATCTTTCCGGAAATAATAAGATCGTATTTACGGCGATCCTTTAGATTTTATCAGTCATCAAGGATGGTATGAGCACCGCGGCGGTATTGTAATAAAGCCCGCCGGGTGCTATTATTTTGAATGGTGCGTTTAATTATTAACTGCATTTTTACATTAATTTAACAAGGAGACATATCATGAGTAAGAATTTCGCTGATCTGCTTGCCAAGGTTCAGGGCTTAAGCAAGCAAAAACTGGCAGTTGCCGTAGCACAGGACAAGCCCGTGCTTGAAGCTGTAAGAGAAGCACACAGAATGGGAATTATCGATGCCATTCTTGTAGGTGATGAGGATCAGATCCGTTCTATCGGAGCCGAGCTTGATATGAGACTTGATGAATATGAGATCGTTGATGTCAAGGATCCCATGGAAGCTGCTCTCAAGGCTGTAAGCTTTGTACATGACGGAAAGGCCGACATGTACATGAAGGGACTCGTTGACACCAAGACCTTCCTTAAGAGCGTTCTTGATAAGGAAGTAGGACTTCGTACCGGAAAGCCCCTCTCTCACGTATGTGTATTCGAACTTCCCGGAATCGACAGACTTTTATTCCTTACCGACGTAGCATTCATGCCTTACCCCACTCTTGAGGACAAGGTTGCCATCATCGATTACACCGTAGAAGTAGCTAATGCTTGCGGCGTTGAGAATCCCAAGGTTGCACCTCTTGCAGCAGTTGAGGTTGTTAACCCCAAGATGCCCGTTACCGTTGAAGCAGAAGAGCTTCGCAAGATGAATGAAGAAGGCAAGATCAAGGGCTGTATCGTAGACGGACCTCTTTCCCTCGACATCGCACTTTACAAGGAAGCAGCAGAGGAAAAGAAAGCGACCGATCGTCCCTGCGCAGCAAGCGCCGACATCCTTCTTTTCCCTGATATCCACGCAGGAAACCTTACATATAAGACCATTGTTCGTCTTGCACAGGTTAAGAACGGCAATATTCTTACAGGAACAAAGGCTCCCGTAATCCTTACTTCTAGATCCG
>JAGCUO010000016.1 GCA_017962825.1 Lachnospiraceae bacterium
ATCATTGATTACTTCTGAATAAAACACATGTTGTAACAATTCTCCATAATCATTCATGTGTACATTGTAGGCCGACTTATATTCCGGAAACAGATTCAAAAACCTATCCACAGTCTCTTGAGCATTCACCTGTATACCTCTGTAAGCAACTCAATTAGTCCCATTCAATATCATCAGCATTTGCTTTCACAAATGAAAGGATCTTTTCTTCATCATTAAGAAGATCATCTATGATCTCTGCAAGCTGCTCAGCCTGTGCCTTTGTCTCATTGTTGACTTCCTCTATATAAACACTGTACATATCAGCTTCTGGATCTGATTCGATTGCATCCAGGATCTCGGGTGCATTTTGTCCGAGATAGCAGTTAAAGAACGCATCCCAGTTGTATCCGTTCATATAGGCGGCATCGCAGATCTCATTCATTTTGGATCCGATTGCCTGGATATCTTCATTTCCGGCATCAAAAGATACCGAGATATAGTCTTCACCGATTATGAGTTTTGCATATTCTGTCATAGCGCACCTCCATCGTGCTATATTTACATATCATCTTAAATTATACGATAAGTTAATCTATCACAGAAGAAAAACTCACTTTAGATCCGTCGGATCTTTAGTTGCAAAAAGGCGTTTCTCCATAAAGGAAAAACGCCTTAAAAGCCGGTATTCATGTGGTTTTAACCAATGAGCCAGTCGTACATATTTTGATAATGACTACTGGATACCTCCCACGAAAAATTCGCAGCCATGGCTCTGTCAACCATCTTGTTCCACTCTCTTCTTCGGTCGTAATAGATCTTTTCCGCGTAGCGTATGGTGTGGAGCATCTCATGTGCATTGTAATTAACGAATGAAAAACCTGTACCGGTGCCTTCGTACTCGTTGTAAGGAACGACTGTGTCCTTAAGTCCGCCGGTCTCCCTTACGATGGGGATGGTACCGTATCTGAGTGCAATGAGCTGTGAAAGTCCGCAGGGCTCAAAGAGAGACGGCATCAGGAATGCATCACTCGAAGCATAGATCCTGTCCGAAAGCTCATCCGAATAGTAAATGTTAGCGGAAACCTTATCCGCATATTTCCAGTCGAAATGTCTGAACATGTTCTCGTACTGCTCGGAGCCTGTTCCGAGAACAACGATCTGCACATCGTCCCTGCAAAGTTCATCCATCACATAAGCAATGAGGTCGAAGCCCTTCTGATCGGTGAGTCGGGATACAATACCGATCATCATCTTCTTATCATCCACGGTAAGTCCAAGCTGCTCCTGAAGAGCTTTCTTATTCTTGGACTTTTCCCTGCGGAAGTTCGACGCATCGTAATTTTTTACCAGATAGGGATCTGTTGCGGGATCAAACTTGCTGTAGTCGATTCCGTTTACGATACCTCTGAGTGAGTTGCTGCGTGCGTTTAAAAGACCGTCAAGGCCCTCGCCGTAGAACTTGGTCTTGATCTCTTCGGCATAAGTGTTGCTGACTGTAGTGACCGCATCCGCGAAAACAATACCGCCCTTCAAGAGGTTAGCATCCTTATATGACTCCAGCTTATCGGGAGTGAAGTAGTAATCGGGAAGTCCGGTTATATTTTGAACCGTTTTAACATCCCACTTGCCCTGGAACTTGAGGTTGTGAATGGTGATCACAGTCTTGATACCGCGATAAAACTCTCCGCCCGCAAAACGCTCCTTGAGGTATACGGGGATGAGTCCGGTCTGCCAGTCGTGGCAATGAATGAGGTCGGGTCTGAAATCAAGTATGGGAAGTGCCGACAGAACCGCCTTACAAAAATAAGTATATCTTTCGATCTCGTATCTGGGATCGTCGTTGTAAACCTTGGGACCGCTGAAATAGTATTCATTGTCGATAAAATAATACGTAATCCCATCGACTTCAGCTTTAAACAGGCCGACGTAAATATTCTGCCAGTTGTAATCCATGTAGAAGGAATCGATGTACTGGAGCTTATCCTTCATCTCCTGCTTCATGCAGGCATACTTGGGCAAAAATACTCTCACATCAAAGTATTTCTTATCGATATATTTGGGGAGTGAACCCACAACGTCTGCAAGTCCTCCCGTTTTGATAAAGGGAACGCCTTCAGATGCGACAAAAAGTATTTTTTTCATAGACATCTGCCTCTTTGAGTCAACAGGGACGGTTCTGATTGACTCATTTATAAGTGTATTGCCTAAGTTTTATTTTTCGAAACGAGTCGATCAGAACCGTCCCTGTCGACTCATCCTATAGCCTGTTTAAGATCTTCTTTCATATCGAGGACCGCAAGTCTTGCTGCCTCTGCATATCCTTCTTCTCCGCACTGTGCGTACTTTTCCTGTTTGTAAGCTGCGATTATGCCGCGGGAAGAATTAACGATTGCACCGAGTCCGTCTTCATTGAAGAAGTGTACAAGGTCTGCGCCTTTACCGCCCTGCGCGCCGTATCCGGGTACAAGGATAAAGTTCTTGGGCATAAGCCTTCTGAGGATCTTGCCCTGCTCGGGGTAAGTAGCACCGACAACCGCGCCAACCTCAGAATATCCGGTCTCGGAATCGATCACATCAGCACTCCACTCGGTAACCTTCTCTGCTACCAGTTCATAAAGTGCCTTTCCGTCGATGGTTCTGTCCTGGAACTCTCCGCTTGAAGGATTGGAAGTTTTTACGAGTACGAAGATTCCTTTATTTTCCGCCTTACATACCTTTACGAAGGGCATTACTCCGTCCGATCCGAGGTAAGGGTTAACGGTTACGATATCTTCGTTGAATGCTGCGATCGAGTTGGCACCGATCTGTGTCTTTCCGATATGTCCTACTGCGTACATCTCGGAAGTAGAACCGATGTCGCCTCTCTTGATATCACCGATGACTACAAGTCCTTTTTCGTGAGCGTAATCCACGGTCCACTTGAAGACTTCAAGTCCGGGAAGTCCCAGCTGTTCGTACATTGCAATCTGGGGCTTTACAGCAGGAACGAGTCCTTCGATGGCATCGATGAGTCCTTTGTTATATTCTTTGAATGCAAGAGCAGCGCCCTCGAGGGTTTCGCCTGCCTGTGCATATGCATTCTTTTTAATAAATTCGGGCACAAAGCTGAGATTGGGATCAAGGCCTACTACGATGGGCGCCTCGGTTTTCTTGATTCCTTTAATAAGTTCTCCGATCATTTCTGTCTCCTATCTTGTCTCTAAGAATGTAAGCTCTCTTACCGCTTCCTGGTCGTCAGGATATTTTGCGAGATATGCTCTGATAAGCTCGCGTGCGGTTTCGAAGTCTGCGGTATATTCATAAGCAATGGCCTGGTTGTACTCAAGACTCTTGGCAAATGTTCCGTCGTCTGCCTCGATTCCTGCCTTGAATGCTTCAAGCGCTGCTTCATATTCTCCCATTTTAAGTCTGCAAAGTCCGAGCTGGTCGTAAAGCTCTGAATTTGCGCCCTTTGAGCCAATATAGCTCTCATAGACATTTGCGGCGTAGTTGTACTCTCCCATTGCCTCATATGTCCTTCCGAGGAAAAGAGAACTGGTAACAGAGCTGTCAGCATTTCTTGCACTCTCAAGAAGTGCGGCTGCCTGTGTATATTCTCCGAGGTAGTAGTACATGCGGCCTTTTTCGGAATCGGTCATCTTGCCGCTGTCGCCTGCAATTGCGTTCTTGATATATTCGAGTCCCGCCTCACGATAGCCGATAGCGGAAAGCATTTCGTAGATTCCTATGAGGGTATCGTAATCGTCGGGATTTCTGGAAATAACTACGTTAAAGTCGGATACCGCATTCTCGAAGTCGCCCTGCTTAAGTCTTGCAGAAGCTCTAAGAAGGTAGCTTTCGGTATCATCGCAGTAATTGATGATGGCGTTGTATCTGTCTTCCGCGGAAGCAAAATCTCCGATGCAGTCATATGAAGCCGCAAGGTAGTAGTTGATATCTACGTCCATGGCATCGGGATATCCGGTTCCTGACTGAAGAGCAACAACAAACTGCTGGGATGCGCTTACGTAATCGGCCTGTCCGATATAAGCGATTCCTCTTGCTCTTGCGATCTGTCTTGCATCTTCGCCGGCTTCTTCAGCATTTGCAAGGCAGTTTAATGCTCCGACATAATCGAGGTTATTTAAGCACTCGTATGCCGCTTTAAGGTTATCGGATCCTTTTCCGCATCCGGTCATAACCATGCAAAGACACAAAGCAAGCGCTGCCTTAACGGCAGTGCCTGCTTTAATGTTTGTTTTCTTTTTACGGATATTGTGAATTCTTAACATGAATTTATTTGTCAAGCTCTGATGTACAGTGAGGGCATCTGGTAGCATCCTTGTTGATCTCGCTCTTGCAGAAGGGGCAGATCTTGGTGGTAGGAGCTGCTTCGGGCTCTTTCTTCTTGCCGACGGTCATAGCTTTGTTCATGGCCTTAACGATAATGAAAAGGACGAACGCCATTATCAGAAAGTTGATGACTGCGGTAATGAATGCTCCAAGGTTGATTGCCTGGCCTTTGATGAGGGGGATCACAAAGCCATCTACCTCGGGATTACCGATGCATCCGATAAGGGGATTGATAACGTTCTCGGTGAGCGCCGTTACGATATTACCGAATGCGGCACCGATGATAACACCGACTGCCAGGTCGATAACATTTCCGCGCATGATGAATTTCTTGAATTCACCTACAAAACCCTTTGTTTTTTCTGCTGCTTTTACGGTTGTTTTTTTTTCGCTTTCTGCCATGATAATAACTCCTTTCGGGACAACTTACAGGTTCTGAACGAACCGCAAATATTGTACCAATTTTACCTGGCTCTATCAAGACAAACCACGGAAAACTCACGGAAAATGTAGGGTTACATAACCTCGCCGGAATGGGGGTTAAAGGGGTGTTGGGAGGGGGATTTTAGAGGAGGATTTCGTATGAGTATGGCGGGTTGTTTCTCTGTGGACAAATGGTGGGCTGTAAATTTCCTCGGAAGCTTTAGTTTTACAGTCCAATTCTCGTTTCAGGACCCTTTTAGCAACTGAGGGGGCTGTAAATCCCCTCAGAAACTCCATTTTTACAGCCCAATCATCGTTTTAGGACTCTTTTAGCAACTGAGGGGGCTGTAAATCCCCTCAGAAACTCCGTTTCTACAGCCCAATCCTCGTTTTAGGACTCTTTTAGCAACTGAGGGGGCTGTAATTCTCCTCAGAAACTCCGTTTCTACAGCCCAATCCTCGTTTCAGGACTCTTTTAGCAACTGTGGGGGCTGTAAATCCCCTCAGAAACTCCATTTCTACAGCCCTACTCCGAGTCATAGCCTAAAGAACATTTAAGTTTCTTGACCATTTTCCGAATTTCCCTTGTGTTTAACGGATACTTGCCGGTTTCAAAAGTCCAGATAACCGATTCATAGGGATATAGTCCGTTTGCTTCGTAGTTCCTGAGTTTCAAAAAGGCATTATTTCTGTAGTCGATATCATCCATCATGCCCAAGTGTTCCCAATAAAGCTCTTTACGGGTTTTGATATTCAACAGGGTAAAATCCGGGTGGACAGTTCCTGTCTTAAGATAAAGCGGCTTTTCATACAGAAACGGGATACCTGCTTCATCCAATATATCAGCAATTATCGTTTCGGATTTTGATCTGACTCTTAAGTTCTGCCTGGTGTAGTATTCCGGATAGTCGGGATTGAAATCCATATGTTCATATTCCATGTTTTTCCATTTTGAAATATAGCTTTCGTCGGAAATATATGGAGGGTTGATCAATTCTCTTTTTCCCGGAGATAAGCTGTTGGCTGCCGATTCGAAAACCGAATCCGCGCAATTTATGCTTAGCTGATCCATAGCAAACACAGCAGACTTTAATCCTTCCAGCAACTTCTCATAATATTCTATCTGAGCAAGTACTATGGCACGTTTTCTTTCTTTGGCTTTTAAATATATACCATTTGCATCAGTTGAATTGGTTCGCATAAAGTATTGATATTTGTTTCTATGCCTGAAAGAGTGCAGTTTTGCTCCTTCAGGAACTTTTTTTATGAGGATTTCCAATTCTTTTTCAATGTTTTGAATGCTCTTCTCAAAGAAAACTTTTTCATTTTCAATATCTGATTTTCGTAGCATGTTATTTCCTTTCTATACTTTCGATATGTACTTGTGTCTTTGTCAGTAACTTGACAGATCAGTAAAATTACGGAATTAAAGATTACTTTTTTTCGGGTATAACGATCCAATAGTGGTTAAAGAAAGGTACTTACTTTTATTTCTTTTTCGGTAAAATCCAAGGTCACAGCTCCGGTTTCATAAAGTGTCATGTAAGCGCAACCGGAAGCTTGAAGCCGCTCTAAGGTTTCGGTATTCGGGTGACCGTATCGGTTATTAAAACCTGCACTGTTTATGGCAAGGCGTGGGCGGGCAACCTCCAGAAATTCTAAAGTGGTGGTGCCAGATGATCCATGATGGGCCGTAATATATACATCAAGACGCTTGCTGCCCAAAGACTCTCTAATCGTTTCAGTCAGAGCTTCTTCTCCGCTTCCTTGAACATCTCCGGGTATTAGGAGGGTAAATCCGGGATTGGTGTTTGTTAGGTTAAAATCGATCATTATGACCATAGATCCGCTGTTAGGATCCTCCGGACTGTAATCGGAAGCAGGATGGAGGCATGAGAACACTGTATTACCACTCTGCCATGAATCACCGGCTTTTATATCCGTTACAGAAATTCCGGCATCTTCGCATGTTTTCAGCAGATTATCTGTATTTTCCGTATTATCCGTATTATCCGACCTCATTTGAGCCGTAATATATACTCCTTTTATCTCAATTTCCCATTCAGAGCTGTTTTCAACAAGTTCCAAAATCCCGTTCACGTGATCTTCATCCGAATGAGACAGGAATATCCCATCTATCACAGACAGCCCGTTGTATCTCAGGTACGGCATGATCGTATACTCCCCGACTGATTTTTCCGATGTCGACCCGCCATCAAAGATATAAATCTCACCCGCATCCGTTATGGTTACATTGCAGTTGCCTTGACCTACGTACAGCTGCGTGGATGTATTACGTGCGGGGAAAGGAAGGTTAATTATGAGGAGCATAAGGAAGCATGCGAAGGTCGTGACTATGGAAGCAAACCGGTTAAATATTGGACTTGTTAAGTAAGAACCGATTCCTTCCAAAACAGAACCTGAATCCATATTTCGGGCACGTGAGTAGACTTTGGGTACTTTGTAGACTTTAGAGGCAATAATGATAAGCGATATGATGAAGTAATACATTCCTATTGCGGCTTTACCCGGCCTGCCCGGATTCCAGCTATGAAACGGCAATGTCTCTGCCAGTGTACACAGACGCTCGAAAATTTTCAGAAGAAAACAGCTTATGGAAGCTGCTATCCCCAGCCCCGGTATAAGACTCACCATTGCAGAGAAAACAAGTATGGACATGCAGGGAAGTATCAGCAAATTCAAGATCACACTGTATACGGATACTTTGTAAAAGAAATAAAGCTGTATTGGCAGAGTAAACAGAATTATGCCGAAACTCGATATAAATGCGCTCTTTATGATGCGGTATGTTTTCTTCGTGACATTTTTCAGTCGTTTGCGAAAACCGTCCGGCTCATAGAAGATTTCTTTTCCCGATGGACGGTTCATTAAAACGCTGAATGCAGGGAGAAATGTGTGAATTCCAAGGGCTGCTCCGTAAGATAAGAGAAATCCCGCTTGAAAAGCGTATGCAGGATGAATAATGAGTGTGAGCGAAGCCATGAGCATAAGGGATGTCAAAGGATCCGCCGTTCTTTTGGCAGGATATGAGAGCATTCTTATGGCGAAGCTTCCGATGGCTCTTACCGCGGAGATGCTCATTCCCGTCATTATCCCGTAAAGTGCCAAAACGCACATTGCGCACATGGCGGCCGGAATCTGCTTCACCCGGATCTTCCTTAGAAGCTCAAAAAATCCAATCCCGAGTATTGATATGTGAAGCCCGGATATGCTCAGGATATGCGCTATTCCGTTGTTTTTGTACAGTTCCTCAGTCTTCTCATCAATGCCTTCCTTATCACCCAAAAGCAGATCGCACAATATAGAGGCTTCTTTTTCCGGACAGATGCTGTAGAGCCTGTTTTCAAGCATCAATCTGAAGCGTCTCAGTTTTTCTCTGATCCGGTATTCTTCGCCTGAATTTGAGATTATGGATGCATCCCACAACCTGGCATCTATCCCTTTGGAAGCATAGTAGGAAGGTGCATCAAACCCTCCGGGATTCATGGCAGGTGAAAAGATAGAAGCCCTGCCCCGGATAGTCAGTTCTTCACCAAGTTTGAGATCTCCGGAAATATTGTCCATATAGGCCATAAATGTCCCTGAATCCTCAGATTTTATTACTATGTATTTGTCAGTTATATTCTGGACGCGTCCGGTTATAGTTAGAAAGCTTCCGTCTTCCGGAAGCGTGACGTTTTTCTTAAATGGCAGGATTCCGCACCCCACTCCGATATATATCAGCACGACAATAACAGTACACGCCCATGCAAGTGGTCGTCTCATACCTCTCCATAGGTCCTTTTTCTATTAGTCTTTTGATGAAAATACGGCGAGCTGCCGTAGTGATAGTGCGGTCGCTTGAGATGGCGACGGAATCGCGTATCCCGAATCGGGATTATTACCAACTACGAGATTAACATTATCGAATGACTGAGTCAAATTCGACCTAACACAATGATTGGACTGTAGAATTTGAATTTCTGAGGGAATTTACAGCCTCCTCAGTTGCTTAGTGAGACCTAAAACGACGATTGGACTGTAGAATATAAGTTTCTGAGGGGATTTACAGCCGCCTCAGTTGCTAACAGAGACCAAATGCGACGATTGGACTGTAGAATTTAAGTTTCTGAGGGGATTTACAGCCCCCTCAGTTGCTTAAAGAGACCAAACGCGATGATGGGACTGTAGAATTTAAGTTTCTGAAGGGATTTACAGCCTCCTCAGTTGCTTAAAGAGACCTAACGCGACGATTGGACTGTAGAATTTAAGTTTCTGAGGGGATTTACAGCCTCCTCAGTTGCTTAGTGAGACCTAAAACGACGATTGGACTGTAGAATTTAAGTTTCTGAGGGGATTTACAGCCTCCTCAGTTGCTTAAAGAGACCTAACGCGACGATGGGACTGTAGAATTTAAGTTTCTGAGGGGATTTACATCCGCCCTAGTCAAACCACATCGCCAATGGCAGAAAAAGGGCTGTAAAAGTGACGAATACTCGTACTTTTACAGCCCGTAACTCTCAATCTTCTCAAACAGACTCTTCTACTGCCCCTTTTATCGCCGGCCATCCCCTGCCGGCCATCTTCACCTCATTTTTTACTGAACCTGGGTTTGATCTTGGTGTCGTAGAGGTAGGACAGAACAAGGGTTGATATTACCGCAACAGGGAAACACACTCCATGGATGATGGTTCTTCTAAGCCTGGTAAGGTGCGGGAAAATGAACGTATTGATATAGACGACGATGGGGAAATGGATAAGGAACGCACTTCCGCTCCTGTCGCCCAGAAAGACTATGAACTTATTGGACAAAAGCCTGGTAAGGATACCCTTCTTCTTGGAAAAGACAAAGGTGAGCAGTACCGCAACCAGAGTAGTGACCGGTGCATGGGTATAGAAAATATTGGTATCTCCCATGGTCCAGATAAACACGAGATCTGCGATTGCAAGAATAAGAGCGATCTCAAAGACATTGTAAAGTCCCTTGGAAAAGTCCACACTACGCTCTTCTTTTACGGTAAGCAAAAGTCCGAGGAGTATTCCCGCCAGCATGTCAAAGAGCCTGTAGAGCGGGAAGCAATGAGTCAAATAAACAATCAGATTATCGATATGGATAAATCTGTAAGTAACAAATACCATCGCAGTCTGCAAAAAGATGGTAAGAAGAAGCATGATCCTTAGTTTATCCGCGTTCTTGATCCTGTAGAAGATCCTGTATACGAAGGGGAACAGGATGTAGAG
>JAGCUO010000017.1 GCA_017962825.1 Lachnospiraceae bacterium
TAACGTATAAATAATGACAATGGGGACGTACCCCTCTGTCAGGAGGTTCTTCCTGACAGAGGGGTACGTCCCCATTGTCATAAGTCTATTATAACTATATGTTCTCCCGCCTCAATCCCGGGCACCATCATCATAGCCCCGGCATATGCACATGTATCGGCGTATTTCCCGTCTACAGCAACCCTTATATCCTCCGAATAAGGAATTGTCAGTATCAGATCTCTTCCGCTCTCCTCAGCCGAAATACGGCCTTCTATCCTATCTTTTTCTAAGGATTCGATCTTAAATCCACCGGATTTTAGCTCATCATAAACAGTCTTCAGATCTTCAGGATCCATGGCATATATGAAAGCTTCCCTGAAATCCTTTGTTCCCTCGATATTGAAAGTGATATCTGTATCTTCGGAATAACATCCAAGGAAGATATTATATGCCTTCTGATAGCCGCTAAACACTGCTATAACGCGGTCTCCCTCGGTTACGATTATAAGGTCCGAATCGGATTTGGTCTCATAATCAAGATCCGATTCATTCAACAGTTCAAAATTCAGATATACATTCTTCCCGGCCGGAGCGATAAATGTTATCTCTCTGACTATCTGCTGCTCCGTAAGCAGTTCTCCATCTTTTCCCACATCATCGCTCAGGCCCGTGATATCCCTAATAGCCTCTCTATACTCAAGCGGACTGAGCAATCCTGCATCATATCCCAGAATCCCGTTTACAAATGCATTCTGATTTTCAAAGGGGTTACTGCCAAAGTCTATATCAGTATCCGAGCTGCCTTCAGTGCCTGTAAGATATCCTATCCCAAGCGAATAAGGATTCCTGCTGAGCGTGGCAAATCCGTTTGAGGTAATGTATTCGTATCCCCCATCCGCATGTCCCTTATGGATCATATAATCGATTCCAAAGAGCATATCAGTAAGGATCGTTGTTCCCTCATCGCACGCCTTGTAATGATACTGTAAAAGCCCAAGATTCTTATATAACCTCAGCATCTCCGGATCATATGAGGATGAAAAATAATCCAAACCGTTATACCCGAGCAGTAAACAATCGGATGAAGTGAATTCATAATCCTTGGAAATCCTGCATAGAGTACCCGTGTCCGATTCCTGAGCTGCATGCACCAGATCAGCCGTCGTATCGATAAAAACTCTGTAATCAGAACGTGTGGCTGAAGGCAGAGTCTTCAGGTCCATATCAATCTGCCTGTATCCGTTAATTACCAAAAGCACTGCAACTACCCCATAAAGTATCAACTGAAGTGAACCCTTTGCATTGATTTTCTTTATTCCCTCCGTTGCAAGGACCATTACAAAGAAAACAAAGATAAAAGAAAACCTGTGAGGATATGCAACAGGATCTCTGAACATATGCCAGACACGGTACATGGGCCTAAGCATAAAGCTGCAGATAAGTACCAAAAGCGTAACAACTGCAGAAACAGTCCTAGCCATATTACCCTTACCACGGTACAGTCCATAAACAGCCAGAAAAATACAGATCAAAGTACAGTAAATCGAAGGGCCTCCCTCGCTGTATAACCCTCCGAAACTTCCGCAAATAAACTGCTTTAATAAAACTAACGGCCCTGCAACCAACAATTTACCGTTTGAATAAACTCCGGTATCGTATACCTTGCCCCGAAGAAGTTCCTTAATAACAGGCAAAAGTACTGCTCCCGAAAAACCGGAACCTGCAATGGAGAAAAAGACAAATCTAAGAAATCTTCCGGCAAATATCTTCCAGAAATTCATCCTTCCTGAAAGTACATAAACCGCATATAGGATCAGAAAAAGACATACCATATAGGCGGAATAATAATGGATCAGTATGCACAAAAAAAGCATAAGAGAATAGATCAGACCATACCTGAAGGTCTTTTTCCTGTCTTCATTTAAAAGCAGTCTTTCAAGACTTACAGCTATTATTGGAAGCCAGAAAAGAGTATCCAGATACATGGGTAGGATAAAGAATGTAACCGCTGCTGAAGAAAGAGCATAGCAGGTGCTGAGAATTAGCACCTTAACAGGTTCTTTAACACCTTTAAATAGTGCAAAATATGCAAAAGAAGCACCGATAAAGCCTGCTTTCAGCACGTCAACAAGAGCGATCGCATCAGGCAAATGCGTAACATCGAAAAACAAATAAATAAAAGATAAGGGTGAAGCCAGATAATAAGCTATAAGTCCCGCAAGAGGAGTTCCAAGTGATCCTTCAAAAGTATATCTGAGATCCGATATACTTCTGACTCTGCTCATAAATGAATAAAAGGAAACAAACTGTTCCTTCATATCAAAGATCAGAAGTGTTCTTTCACTTCCCGGATAAATCCCCGAAACTACAAAAATCACGGCAGCAAATAATGCGGCCGTGATAAATGATACAGGGATTATAAAACGGGTTTCTTTATTCATCGAACTTTTTTCCTGACAAGGATTAAAAATGCACCGGATAATACAAGCATTCCGCAGATGATCCATCTTGCGTAGCTTACGGATAAAAGTCTGTCTTTAACGGTCGGGTCAGAGTAAGCAACTGCCGGTCCGCCGGAATTGGCTCTAAGGGTAACATCCGAAGTAATGATATCGGAATCAGCAAGCTCATCCCCTGTGGAACAAAGTGCAAACACGCTTAGGTGATAAGTAGTAAACCTTGCGTAGGATGTACCGTCAGTGTCCACAACCGTGACAGGTATATCCTCCAGCTGACCGTTTCTGTCAACCGTAAGGACTACAAGCTTCTTTCCGGAAAGAGATTCAGGAATGGGGATTGCAACCTCCAATCCCTGATTGCCCAGTTTAGAAATGGGAATACCCGCAGAATCGGTCAGAGTAAGATCATATAAAACCTTATCTCCGTTATATTTTCCGTTCAGGAAATCATTGGCCCTGTTTAATGCTCTTTCAAATACATCCGATGAACTAAGCTCTGTAACGTTTAATGTATAGTGCCTGTCAGCGCCGTCAAGATATGCCTGAACACCGTCAGTACCCGTTACGGTAACGCCAGCATTCATCTTATCCTCAACGGATGATCTGAGTTCTGAATTGGAGAGTCTCTGTGCACTCTCTTCATAGGTTACAAAAGCATCACTTCTGAGATCATCAAATGCATCCAAACCAATACAGGCGATCCTGTCGGGAATGTCATGAACACTAACATTTGTTCCCGCAAATGCTCTGTCAAGTATCTCCTCTTCATTTCCGCCAAAAGAAACCTCTTCGAGATTTGAACATCCCATAAAGGCTTCCTCACCGATGCTGATAAGGCTGGAAGGAAGGGACAAAGACTTCATGGATGTTACATCTTTGAAAGCACCTGAAACAATTATCCTGACGCCGCTCGGAACGGTGACATTGGTGCTGTGACCTCTGTATGCGACAAGAGCTCCGCCGCTTACAAGGAAATCACCTCCGGAAGCATTCAGATCAGAATCAAGATTATTATTGATACTACCGGAGGCAGCCATGAAATCCTCAACCCATGGCGTACCCGAAAAAGCATACGGTTCTATCTTCATAACACTCTGAGGAAGACTTACACTTCCAAGTCTCGCACAATGATAGAAAGCCCCGTAATCAATCTTCACAACACTGTCAGGAAGCGTTACGGATACCACATCCGTTCTGGCAAAAGAAAACTGTCCTATCTCGGTTATACCCTGAGGCAGGCTCATGTTCTCCAGATCTCCCGACATATAATAAGCCTTGTCAGCCACTATGGAAGAATCAACAATGGTGTATTTCGGAATCGAAGACGAATATATAACAGTATCCGAAGGTATATTTACTGAGGACTCCTCATCAGCTTCCGGAGCGGGACTTCCTTCAATGACATGTAATGCGGAATTATCCATGAAAACAACAGCGGAATTTCCCACTACATGAGTCTGTCCGTATACATTGGTATTCTCATTATAGGCAACTGCAGTATATGTTCCGTCAGGTCTCTGGGTTATCTCATACTGAGTGGTATATGCACCGGGTTCTTCGGCAGGATACTCATCCGAACCATCTTCACCTACGGATGAATCTCCATTTGCGTTATCCTCGGTATCGGAAGGCGTAGGATCGTCGATCATACCGGTATCTTCGTAAACAGGAAATTTAGCCTGCCTTACATAAAAACCTTGGGCATATTCCCAGGCGTAAGACCCTTCCGGTGCAAAGATAACAAGCTTATAACATCCGTCAAAAGCGGAATCGTGAATGATATGGGTATTTTCGGTAATGGTAACGGATTCGAGATTCACGTCATCTTCAAAGGCATAGATACCTATGGATGTGACATTAGCCGGAATATTGATGGATACCAATCCCATACAGTTAGCAAAAACAAAATCATCGATCTTGTTTAGACCTGCTCCGATGGAGACAGTCTCCAGATTATCGCAGTCCCAGAAAGCATACTCATTAACCTTCCTTACACTGTTTGGAATAGTTACCCGGCGGATATTATCGTTATCCCTGAATGCATCGGTAGCTATCTCAATAACGGTAGAAGGAATGACTACATCAGTCCTTGTTCCATTGTAAGAAAGGAGCGTTCCCGAACCCGAGATAGAAAACTCGGGGACGGATGCAGCATCCGCCCCCAGAGGAGGAAGCTGCACCACTACAAAAGCGCTTATGATCAGGATTACTCCGAGCAGCTTTCTGATTCTTTTCATCTTAAATCCTTAATAGATTTATCTTTTAGTTACTTTTCTGTTATTGCCGTTATTAGCTTTAACAGGCTTGAGGTTTCTCTTGTCCTTCATAAGGAAAAGAACAATGGAGATTGCAAAGAGAGCAATGGATACGAACCACTTGGGATGGATGAAGTCAGCGGTCTTGGGTGTATTATCAAGGTTACCCGTTCCGTATCCGCCTGATCCGTCCGAACCGGAAGTAAGTTCCACGGTATTAACATATATTACATAAGGCGAGAAGTGAGTACATGTAAATGTTACGCAAGGCACTCCGTTGATGGTTGTAAATCTTGCATTAAGACCATCGATCTCACCGTTTGTAACCACAGCAACCTTATTATTAGCGGCATACTGAATCATGGAATCGGGAAGGGGCAAAGTGATCGTTATGGTAAGTCCCGACGTATCATGAATCTGTGTGGTTCCGGCCGCATCATAGAGGCTGATGTCCATAGGGAAGTAGATAAGATTATCTACGGTTCCGTACTTTTTGAGCAGAGCATCAAGAATTTGTCTTTCAGCGGTCTGGCTCTGAGTGATCTTAATGGTAAAGTTATCCGTTGATCCGTTTACGGTTGCGGATACAACACCTGTATTGGACAGACCGTTCTTCTCGATGACAACCGTGGTGCCGCTGCTTCTGGCAACATTTCCGGTTGAAGGCCAGTAATTGGTATTACCGTTGTTCCCTCCGTTTCCTCCGGAACCCGATCCGTTGGAACCGTTATTGTTGTTACCTGAAGTGGAAGCAACAAAGTTAGCGGTTACGGTAACATTTTCGGAAGGCATTGTCAGTACAGTTGCAGACATCACCTTGGATGCAATGGGTACATTGGTAGGTGATACGGTCCAGCTTGAGAACTGCTGTCCGGTCTTTGCATCATTAGCCTGGATGATCACCTGTGCTCCGGGCTTGTAGCTTCCAGAACCCGATCCGTTAACAACCGTAAGCGTATAGTAAGGTCCGGTGTAGTTAGGATCGTTGCTGGGGCTGGGTGAAGGATCCACATAATTCGGATTCGATACCATTGTAAAACGAATATTCTTATCAATGGTAACCGATGAAGGTGAAGGCGACCACATGCACTGCTTATAGCCTGCAGGCATCATAAGGTCGGGAGGTGTAGCTCCGGCTTCAAGCGTAAGAGTCTGATATACCGTAACACCGTCTGTATAGTAATAAGTCGCAGTGTATGAAGTAGCCGAACCGTTATTGTTTCCTTCCGAAGGAACAAGTATGAATGTCTTATCCGAATTCATTACGGTTTCGGAAGGCTTGGGTGACCATTCATATCCGGTATAGCCGGTAGGAATTGCCAGATTGGGAGCCGTGTCACCGTCGCGAAGTTCTACCTGCTGGTAAAGGGTAGTTCCGTCTGCCATGTAATACTTGGCGATTCTCTTGACTTCCGGATTGACGTTTCCGCCACCACCGCCGCCATTTCCGTTATCAGCCTGATAGAAAGCGCGGAATACGATAACCGAGCTGTCGGTACTGCTGAAGTTAACATCTGTCAGTGCAAACTCGTTGGAATTTCTGGGATCGACGGGACTCCAGCTCTTAAAAGTATATCCTGTCTTGGTAGGACTGATACCGGAGATAAGAGCTCCATTTACGTAGTAAACGGTATTTCCGTTAGCATCGACCTTGGATTCAACAGGGATGCCCGATACAAGTACAGATCCGTCAGCGCCCGTTGAAGGGTCAATATCCATGAAGGTGGCTGTATAAGTAGCCTCTTCTACGCCTTCATATACGGCCTGAAGTACGATATCGGAATGAATCTCGAACTTATCTCTGTATCCGTAGGTCTCATCCGTATCATCACGATTCTCATAGTAATTGAAAATAAAACCTTCGCTGACCGCACGTAAAGGATCAAGTACGGTTACGGTATCACCATCAACATACTCTTCCGTAGTACGGACGGTTCTCTTGGTCGCATCCGCAGAAGCGAAATCCCAATAGGTTACATAGTAATGAGTAATGGGAACAAGTGCTTCCACAAGATACTTATGATTCTTGAATCTGTCATAAGTTCTGCTGGTATTGGTAACATTTCCGTTTTCATCGGTTTCAGCGGGAGCGAAAACCGTAAGCTGATCGTTCTTGCCCTCACTCTCACCGTGATCGATGCTTTTTGAAAAATCATATGTGGTCTGGATCAGATCCAAACCGTTTGACTGCCAGTCAAGGTCGGAATCATTAACCGTAAGATTGGAAAGTGAGGATGCTCTGAAAGCATAGCTCTTGATAAGTTCACATCCGTCGGGAAGATATACTGATACAAGATTATCACAGTCATCAAAAGCATATTCGGGTACACTGGTGATACTTGAGCTTTCAAGGTTTACGATCTGTACATCGGTATCAGCAAAAGCTTCCTGAGAGATTCCGTTAATTCCCTGAACCTCCGCAGTCTGAACAGTCTTGGAGCTTCTTCCTGCAAGGAACTCGATGATCGAATATCTGTTTCCCGAAGAATCAAGTCCGTATATGATTCCGTTTGAAGTGGTGAAGTAAGGATTATCACCGAATTTAACATTGCTCAGATTCTTACAAAGTCTGAAAGGAGCAAGACCAAGCGAAGTGGTATCTGCGGAAATAGTAACATCACTTAACAGATCATCTCCAAGGAAGGCATGATCCTTGATCTCACCGACACCTGCAAGTTCAACTTTTGTAAGTTTGTCACACTCCGAGAAAGCCTGCTCTCCTATTGAATCCACATGCTGAGATACAGTAACGCTTTCAAGATTGGTACAGCCGTAGAATGCATAGTCGGGGATGGTGATATTTTCATTTCCCTGGAAAGTAAAGGAAGTAAGACCTTCACATCCTGCGAAATCGCCCTTGGTTTTATCTACAGTAACAATATTGTTAAATGTAACGTCTATGGAACTGCTTCCGTAAACCAAATCCTGATACGAAGTATTAGGTTTAGCATCAACATCAATCTCGGTAAGTCCCTCGGAGATAACGGCGATGGGATTGGAACTGGAGGTATTTTTAGCAAAAAGACCGTCTTCAATAGACTTTACACCGCCGGGAATTCTAAGAGTCTCACAGCATTCCTTAAGAGCATAATCATATGCGGTCGAAGGACTGGAAGGATTATAAGCAACGATCGCAGCCTTCTCATCTGCACTGAGATACCATGCATCCTTATAATTCTGAATAGAGGATGCCGTAGGGAAATTGGTGAGCTCGGCACAATCCTTATCGGGATTATATTTAACTTCAAGAAGGCTGGGGAATCCCGAATAGATAATGGGCCAGCTTCTATTCTGAAGATCATGGCTAAACATTCCTTCCTGGCTCATAGCATATCTGAAAGGAGCGGAATTATCACCTATTGATGTAACAAAATACAACTGCTTAGCGGGATCACCACCCTGAGCAGGTGGGCAGGATCCTGTTGATACCTGCTGAGTCCTAAAGGCCTCAGTTCCTATTTGTACATTGTCATTACCAAAATAAACATACTGAAGATTACAGCATCCCTTGAATGCTCTGTCTCCGATTATGTTGATTGTTGAAGGAAGCTTTACTGTTTCAAGATTCTTAAGATCCAGGAATTTCTCAGCAGGGATCTCATTGATGTAATAAGGTCCGAAATGTTCAGGGAAACTCAGAGATTTTACGGTATGTGAAGAATCCTCTACGGTGGTAAAACCGCAAAGTGTATTGGTATTGTCTACCTGATAAATTGCTTTTCCGCCACCCTCTTCGGTAACAGTCTTCTCGTAAAGTTCCTCACCAAAATACTTGAAAGTAAACTCTTTACCTGCAGCCATGTTCTGACAAGTGGTATGAAGTGCACCAATACCTTCATTGGGTCGGCGAGCACCTGCAGGATCAACACCTTCAAAATAAAACTGATCACTGGTGAGCAGATCATGGAAGTTCTCAAGAGTAAATTTACATGCAGGATATGCAGGTGAAGAAGTAGCATTGTGATTATCATCAACAAATGTCACATAAGGGCTGAGAACAGTAATCCTCTCAAGCGAAGGACAATCCTCAAAAATGTTTATGGAAATCTCTCTTTTATTATTTAGTGAATAACCGGATCCGAGAGCAGTACCCATGGTTACATTCTTAAGAGCACCACATCCGTAGAACAAGTGATTTCCAATATATTGTAAATTAGATCCGTTACCGGTGGGATCAGAATTAATATCTCCCGTAAGGTCAACAGAAGTAAGGGCTGTGTCATTCTCAAACACACCGTCACAAAGAAGCTTTATGCTGTGAGGAACATAAAATGAGGCCAGAGCCGGGCAATTTGCGAATGCATACGCACCTATAGTGTCAAGTCTGGGATTCTCTGCCATATTGACAGTATTAAGAGCTCTGCATCCGTCAAAACAGTGATTTCCGAGAGCAACCAGCTGATTTGAAAGAGTAATGCTCCTTAATGCGGTACATCCATAAAAGGCATAGTCTCCTATACCTTCCATAGACTCGGGAATAACTATGTTAACGATATTCTGCCCCTTTGTGCCTGCGAAAATTCCGTTATTGGGATGTTCGTCGTCGATAGGCTCTGAAGAGAGCTTATAAGTTCCTGAAGTAGGATCATACTCAGAGAACTGATTTGCGATATATCTTATGGGAATCGCATCAGCGTACTGATGGTTGTCATCGGAACATACATCATAAGACGTAATCTGACCCGATGAATTCATAGTAGCGTAATATAATGTCGCCTTATCTCTGCTCTTCCAGGTAGACTCGGTAGCCTTGGTACAAGGGTTATAGAAAATATTTTCAATATTGTATGTATAAGTTGTACTTAAAAGCTTAGTAGGATCATCGGGATCATAATTCTCGACGGGAGTATTAGAAAAAATACCGATTCTGAATGGCTCCAATTCCTCGTAATAACCTGATTCACGGTATGAAGAAGGGGTGTATCCCTGCAGGAACTGATACAGATCAGACGTACCATTATTGTAATTTCCTATGCTAAAGCCTTTTGAATTTGCCTGATCCTCAAAGTCATTGATTGCTCCGGTGGTGTTTGGAACAACAACTTCAATCGTAGTAAAGGTTACAGTATCACGATAAAAGAGAAATTCTCCCGATACATTTGTAAGACAATAACCTTTAGCATCGGAAAGTTTACGGTAACTCATAACCTCGGAAGGAATAACAAGGTTTCCGGATGCATCAACAGCTCCGGATGCATTATAACCGGTGATGATAGCGAATTTATCAGTATCCTGAGTATCGTAACCATTGGAGTTAACGTACGCAAAATAATAAGTCTGATCTCCGGTTGTATAAATTTTGGCTGAGGATTCTATCTTAGGTATCTCAGTTATGGGCGTCTCGTTGGTAGCAGTACCGCCACCCTTTGGAAGGATGTAACACTCGGGAGCTATAACACCCGTACAAGAATTAGCTGCCTCTGCCTGACCTCCGGCATATGATCCGGTAGGTATCGCAGCAACTACGATACTGGATGCCAGGAAAAGAGCACCCAGAGTCTTGCGTACGGATCTCTTGATTCTTCTCGTTTTCTTTTTCATCAAAGGTCGCCCTCCGTTTGCACGAAAAACTAATTAATCTTTCTGGCCACCACTGCAAATCGGCCGTTTTTTTCCTCGTAATCGCAGGTGGAAAGAGTTAACAGGTGATCTCCCCAGACTGCGGTGACTCCCGTATCGTAAAGAGACATGGAAGCCATCTCGTTCATGTACGAATTGAACTCTTCAGCTCCGTTGGCATCTATGAACTGATAATACTTAAAAGAAATATCATCATCTGTCTTAAGCGAGGTCCTGAATGCGAACATAACCTCATATTCGCCGTGCTCATAGATCGTATCGAACTTAAAGGTTTTATGTGTCAGATAGAAGTTATAATCCTCATATTTGACGAGATTGCCGAACATGTTTCCGCTCATCATATGATGACCGTACAGGATCAGATTGTCGGACGGTTTTATAGCGTCACAGTTACAATCCATAAAAATGCAGCCGTTTTTATCATTCTCCTGGTTAAAACCATGGGTCAGATAATATTCGTTGTCCACAGTCTGCATAACGGGCAAACTTAAAACAGCCCCATTTATTCCTATATCGGCTATTTCGAGCCATCCGATTAGTCTTTTATTCTTATTATATATATCAATATATTCGGGAAGGATCTCGGGAGCCTCTTCTTCGTCCACATAATGGATGATCGTCCCGGAATTTTCCCCGTTATTGCCCGAAGACTGTTGTGCTTCGTTCGCCGCCTGATCTCTGAGATTAGCCAGAAGATCGGTGGTGTTGGCGGATCTTTGTTTGGTGATATTGTAGATAGCTATATACAGAATGCAGGCTGCCGCTACAAAGAGCGAGGCAAAAAGAATGATCTTTCTGGTCCTCTCCTGCTGTTCAAGGATCTTTCTTGCCTGAGCGTCCAGGTCTTCATCGGACTGAACAGGTTTCTTCGTTGTAGTTCTTTTGACATTTACTCGAAGATCCTGTTTTTCCTCGGCTGTTTTTTCTTTTCTTTCCATCTTTGAGATGATTCCATCCACCTCTTCAATGAAATCCTGACCGAGTACGGTTCCGAAATTGATCCTTCCGCTATGAAGTTTCTTGGATAAGAGCTTTAGTTCCGAAAGCGACATATTGTCCATGGAAGCCTTGATCCTGTCGATCGCGGCTTTGTCGGCATTTGCCGCGGCAATTTCTTTGTCGCCTTCGAACTTTCTGCCCTCTATTATTACGATCTTGCCCATTAAGATTATTTAACTACGAAGTTTACAAGCTTTCCGGGAACGTAGATCTCCTTTACGATTTCTTTGCCTTCGATCTTGGAGGCAACGGTTTCTTTTGCTCTTGCTATCATGGTCTCCTTAGAAGCATTTCTGTCCTCTTCGAAGGTTCCGCGAAGCTTTCCGAGAACCTGAACTGCGATGGTAACGGTATCTTCTACACACTTAGCTTCCTCGTACTCGGGCCACTTAGCCTGAAATACTCTGCCTTCAAATCCTTCGTTTGCCCAGATTTCCTCGGTGATGTGAGGAGCTACGGGGTTAAGGAGAAGGATAAATGTCTTAAGGTCAGCCTTGGTGATGCTGCCTGCCTTATAAAAGTCATTGATAAGAGCCATAAGTGCAGCAATACCGGTGTTGTACTTAAGAGTCTCGAAATCACCGGATACTTTTCTGATGGTCTGGTGAATCTTAACTTCAAGATCCTTGCTGTACTCGTCGCCATCGGTAACGATGGCCTGAAGTTTCCATACTCTATCAAGGAATCTGCGGCATCCCTGTACGCCTTCCATGCTCCAGTTAGCAGCCTGGTCGAATGCACCGATGAACATCTCATAAGTTCTGAGAGTATCAGCGCCGTACTCTTCGATGATATCGTCGGGATTTACGACATTACCGCGGGATTTGGACATCTTCTCGCCGTTTGATCCGAGGATCATGCCGTGAGAAGTACGCTTTGCATAAGGCTCCTTGGTAGGAACGATTCCCTGATCATAGAGGAATCTGTGCCAGAATCTTGAATAGAGAAGGTGGAGGGTTGTATGCTCCATTCCTCCGTTATACCAGTCAACGGGAAGCCAGTATTTAAGAGCTTCCTGTGATGCAAGTTCCTTATCGTTGGTAGGATCGATATATCTGAGGAAATACCATGAAGATCCTGCCCACTGAGGCATGGTATCTGTTTCACGCTTAGCGGGGCCTCCGCAGCAGGGACAGGTTACATTTACCCATGAATCCATAGCGGCAAGAGGTGACTCACCGTTGTCTCCGGGCATGTATGACTCAACCTCGGGAAGTTCGAGAGGAAGATCCTCTTCCTTGAGAGGAACATATCCGCACTTCTCGCAGTGAATGATGGGAATAGGCTCACCCCAATATCTCTGACGTGAGAATACCCAGTCACGAAGCTTGTAGTTGGTCTTGGCATGTCCGATTCCTTTTTCCTCGAGGAACTCGGTAATCTTCTTCTTAGCTTCAGCTACTGAAAGTCCGTCAAGGAATCCTGAGTTTACAAGCTTTCCTTCTGCTACATCGGTATATACCTGCTCGGTTACGGGCTTATCGGAACCTGCAACAACTTCGATGATGGGAAGGTTAAACTTCTTGGCAAACTCCCAGTCTCTTTCATCATGTGCGGGAACTGCCATGATGGCACCTGTTCCGTAGCTCATGAGTACATAGTCGGAGATCCAGATGGGGATCTCTTTGTCATTGACGGGATCTATAGCAGTGAGGCCGTTTAAGCAGACACCGGTCTTATCCTTGGCAAGCTCTGTTCTCTCGAAATCAGATTTTCTGGATGCCTCTTCACGATACTTAACAACCTCATCATAGTTGGTGATGCGGTCCTTGTACTTCTCAATGTAAGGATGCTCGGGGCTCATAACCATGTATGTAGCACCGAAAAGGGTATCGGGTCTGGTGGTATAAACGGTAAGCTTATCATCTGTTCCGGTAAGCTTGAAATCTACCTCAGCACCGGTTGAACGTCCGATCCAGTTTCTCTGCTGAGTCTTAACACGCTCGATATAATCAACGCTGTCGAGACCTTCAAGAAGCTTGTCGGCATACTCGGTGATCTTGAGCATCCACTGAGACTGCATCTTACGAACTACGGGAGCTCCGCATCTTTCGCAGACACCGTTTACTACTTCCTCGTTAGCAAGGCCGACCTTACATGAAGTACACCAGTTAATGGGCATCTGGGTCTTGTAAGCAAGTCCTGCGTTGAAGAGCTTAAGGAAGATCCACTGAGTCCAGTGATAGTATCCGGGATCGGTGGTATTAACCTCTCTGTCCCAATCAAATGAGTAACCGATGGAATGAAGCTGCTCTTTGAAACGTGCAACGTTATTCTTGGTTACGATCTTGGGATGGATCTTATTCTTAATGGCATAGTTCTCTGTAGGGAGACCGAATGCGTCCCAGCCCATGGGGAAGAGAACATTATACCCCTGCATACGACGCTTTCTCGAAACGATGTCGAGGGCGGTGTAAGGACGGGGATGTCCTACATGTAGACCCTGTCCTGAAGGATAAGGGAATTCTACAAGCGCATAGTACTTGGGCTTGGAAAAATCATTGGTTGCGGCGAAGGCTTTCTCATCGTCCCATACCTTCTGCCACTTGGGCTCCACACTGTGATGATCGTAAACAGCTGCCATTTTGATATACTCCTATTTCATAATTATTTCCTCAAATGGGCATAAATACCCATAATTTATTTAATTTTATTACACCTTGTGCATAAACGCAAGGAAAAACACTATATATAGTGCATGACAATAGGGACGTACCCCTCTGTCAGGAAGGTCGTCCTGACAGAGGGGTACGTCCCCATTGTCATATGTGATTATTCGGTTATATTACCTTCAGCAACCTTCTGTGCTCTAGCTGCAACTTCAGCTTCCTGAACATCCGAAGGAGCCTGCTCGTATCTGGCAAATTCGAAGGAGTAATCTCCCATACCTGCGGTCATGGATCTGATAATGGTTCCATATCCGAAGAGTGAACTCTCAGGAATCTCAGCTTCGATGAGAGTCTTACCGTTTCCGGCAGGATTCATGCCCAGGACTCTTCCGCGTCTCTTATTCAGATCACCCATTACATCGCCGGTATTCTCATCGGGTGCGGTTACCTTAAGAGTCATGATGGGCTCGAGGAGAACTGGCTTAGCCTTCATAAATCCGTCTCTGAATGCCATGCTTGCTGCGGTCTTGAATGCCATCTCGGAGGAGTCAACGGGATGATAGGATCCGTCATAAAGTACTGCCTTTACACCGATTACGGGATAAGCAGCAAGAGGTCCTCTGGCTACGGATTCGGCGATACCCTTTTCAACAGCAGGGAAGAAGTTCTTGGGAACGGCGCCGCCTACGACTTCCTGATCAAAGATGTAAGGAGTTTCGGGATCATCGCTGGGACTGAACTTCATCTTAACGTGTCCGTACTGTCCGTGTCCGCCGGTCTGCTTCTTATACTTAGCCTCTACATCGGCTGTTCCTCTGATAGTCTCTCTGTATGCAACCTTGGGAGTTGAAAGATCGATAACGACCTTGTACTCATTCTCAAGTCTGGACTTGATGATCTCAAGATGCATATCGCCCATACCGTAGAGGAGTGTCTGATGATTCTCCGCATCATTCACATTCTTCATGGTAAGGTCTTCGTGTCCGATCTTCTGAAGAGCCTGAGAGATCTTATCGATATCCGCCTTATCCTTGGGCTTATATCTCATAAAGGTATAAGGCTTGGAAATATCAAACATACCGAACTTGATGGGCAATGCCTTAGTAGAAAGGCTGTTTCCCGTACGAGCCTGTGAAAGCTTTGCAAGTGCTCCAAGGTCACCGGCATGAAGTTCGGGAACTTCGATGGGCTTATTTCCCTGGAGAACATATAACTTGCCAATTTTTTCTTCAACATCCTTATCGATGTTATAGATAAGGTCATCGGTCTTAAGTACGCCGGAGTTAACCTTGATAAGGCTATATTTTCCGATGAATGGATCTACCAGAGTCTTCCATACATAGGCTGATTTAGCCTTAGAGAAGTCGTAGTCACAATGGTAGATCTCACCGGTCTTGGTAGCTATACCGGCAACGGTTCTTACATCGGGACCGGGGAAGTATTTAATAACGTCATCAAGAAGTGCATAAGCGCCCTTACAAGTGATGGATGAACCCATGGTTACGGGAACAATGCTTCCGTCACAGATATTTGCTCTGAGAGCAGCTCTTATCTCGGCATCAGAGAACTTCTCACCTGAGAAGTATCTGTCCATCATTTCCTCGGAAGTCTCAGCAACCGCTTCCATAAGTGACTCTCTGTACTGCTCAAGATAAGGCTTATTGTAATCGGGAACCTCGGTAGGAACTACATCCTTACCCTGCCAGAGCTGTCCCTGTTCGGATACGATATTAACGTAACCTACAAGTTCCTCATCCTTTCTTATGGGAAGGTGGAAAGGAGCAATCTTCTTGCCGTAAAGTCCGATAAGATCTTCAACAACCTGACGATAAGATGCTGTATCAACATCCATGTTTGATACATATATGATTCTGGGAAGCTTATACTTCTCACAGAGATCCCATGCTTTCCTGGTACCTACTTCAACACCGCTTCTTCCATTTACAACGATGATGGCTGCACCGGCTGCGGATACTGCTTCTTCAACTTCTCCGACAAAATCAAAATAACCCGGAGTGTCGATAATATTTATCTTATGATCCTCCCACTCTACGGGAATTACGGATGCGGAGATTGAGAACCCTCTCTTCTGTTCTTCTTTGCCGTAATCACTGAGAGTATTTCCGTCAGCTACGGTCCCCATTCGGGAAGTAAGACCTGTAATGTAGCCAAAGCTCTCTGCAAGAGTAGTCTTGCCGCTTCCTCCGTGACCGAGTAAAACAACGTTGCGGATCTTGTCTGTGGTATAAACTTTCATGAGGACCTCCTAGAAATGGTATTTGTGCAAATTTTACAAATATTCTGAAAATTTATAGAATCGCACATACATATTTTACAGTAAATCGGTTTCTGTCGCAATACAAAATATCGGTAATCAAATTGTGAATATATAATAAAAAGGGCTTATAAAAAGCCCTTTTTAAAAGAAAACCGATATAAAACCTTAAATTGAACCAAGATCCGAAACAATTTAGAAAATCTCAGATTCCATGCAGGATATACACTCTATGACAGATAATCACAGACGATTGACACCTCTTATTCTTCCTTCTCCCAAAAATAAGGATTATCATTAACCCCATCGGACAATACTAAAACATCATTCTCTTCAATCTGGTAACCAAAATACAATGACGAAAAATCAATCCCTGAATCATCAGATGCGACAAAACCTTTAGTATCGAAAACTATAGCAATCAAATAATCTTCGCCAAAATAACGAATATTGTAATGAGGGAACCTATAGACTTTTTGATAAAGCGAATTATTTATGTAACGGTCGGTCTCTTCTGGTGTATTTCCAAAATCAGGATTTTCACATAACAGCTCAAAGGCCTCCTCGCCAACATAAACCTTATAATTTCCATATGCAAAATTTGTAACCCTGTTATCAGGATCGGCATATATATAGAAATTATCGGAATCATAAAAATCTACAACTATATTCGAGTCTTTATCATAAAATGTCATACCTTCAACTGAAAAATAAGGAATATCTTCTCTTGGTATCCACCAAAGATATAGTTCTTCGTTTTCTTCATACAGAATCAACGTATGATCATTATTATAGTATGCACCAACATACAAGGTCTGCTCTGAAGTCTGTAATTCATTTCCTGCATCATCGACAATAGATTTAGTCTCAAATATTATGAAAACTATATCTCCAATTCCATCGAAATAATCATAATACTCGTTATAATCCGAAGCATTAACATTCTTAAATATACGAGCTACGCTATTCTCAAAAGCATCATTTCCCGATTCTTCCACTTTTTTTATGGCTTCCTCACCGAAGTAAGCCCTATACGTACCGCTTGAATAAGATACCCCTCTATTATCCGGATTAAAATAAATAACGAAATTATTAGAATCAGTGAATTCCAGCACCCTATTGTATAATCCTTCTTCTAACGAAAGACCACCCAGTATAGATGCTTCATCTGAATTCACCGATTCAGAATCAGAAGTTTCTTCATCTGTCGATGCGAAATCAAAAGTGGCTGTATCGACAACTTCACGGATATCAAGAGGCACTGTCTCATCAGGACGATATACAACCGTGAATAAAACGAAAAATTTATTTTCAGGAATTATCAAAAGATCTGTGTCCCAATAACTATCCATACCATCAAACTCATGGTTGATGCGTAATCGGCTTATATATGCATTGCGGCCATCAGCTGTCACATACGGATCCATCCTTTTCAAAACAGTCACTTTATCAAACCCATCAGTTTCTCGAAGATAATCCAGCACGTATGAAAAATAGTTATCTTCATTTTTTACCCAATCTGAAAAGTAAGAATAGCCGAGAAGCGAATAAACGACTCTTGTATCCGGATAAACATACACCGGAATATCATCTTTCGAAAGATCAACCCACGATTCACCGACTTTAAATGTAATGCAATCGTAGACAACATCACTTACAAGATCATTATCAATAACGGGTTCATGCAATCCGGAAACAATATCCTGCGAAGCACATCCTGTCATTCCGATCAATTGAACACAGATCATGAGAATGCATAATAAAACAGTTCTTTTCTTACAACCGGTACAATGATTCATAATTTAAATCCTCTTAAAACATGTTGATTAAACAAAAAATTACTGACTATTCAATAATATTCTTCGTATTGTTCATTACACCATATCGAACTATATCCGTCTTCATCGATCAAATACAAAGTTTGATTAATTCTAAGGAATTCGCCAACATAAAAGGATTGATCCGATGTTTGAATTTCATTTCCGACAAGATCGACAATATCTTTAGTCTCCAAAATTATGAAAACCATAAACCCCGTTCCATTCATATGCTGAACATACTCGTTATAATCCGAAGCATGTTCAAACCCATATAGACGTGCAACGTTATTCTCAAGAGTATCATTTCCTAATTCTTCTACTTTCCTTAAGGCTTCCTCTCCGAAATAATACCTATATGTACCTCTTGAATATGCTTCATCTCTGTTATTCGGATATAAATACATAACGAAATTTTCAGAGTCAGTGAATTCTATTACTGACAAGTCAAAATCATTAATATAAGAATAGCCTTCAAGTATAGAATCATCTTTAGGTATGACCGGTCCTAAATCAAAAGTCGCTGTATCAACTATTTCTCGAATATCAAGCGGAACGGTTTCATCAGATCTATAACAAACAGAAAACATCACATAATATCTATTTCCTGGAATTATCAAAAGATCCGAGTCGGTTATCATATCAAATTCTTCGCCATTATCCTTCATACGCAATCGACTAATATAGGCGAATCGTCCATCCGCTGTTACATAGGGAGTCATCTCCTCCATAACATATACTTTATCATGAACCCTGCTTTCTCTTATTTTATCAAGCACGTATGAATACTGTTCACCTTCATTCCATGTATCAAAAACACCATCACCGTAAACATCGTATAAAACTCTTGTACCGGGATATATGAATGATGGCTTAAGATCGGATCCCGATTCCCATGATTCACCGACATTAAATGTCACGTGATTGTAAACAACATCTTTTACAAGATCATTATCAATAATCGCTGGTTCGGGATTTTCAACTACAGGCTCCTTCAAAGCACATCCTGTCACTCCAATCAGTTGAACGCAGATCATGAAAATGCATAATAAAACAGTTCTTTTCTTACAACCGGTGCAATGATTCATTAAACAACCCTCTTAAAAACATGTTGATAAAACAATTGGGAGCTTGAAAGAACAAGCCCCCAACAAAAATTGATTATGCTGTATTTTTTTAGATAAATCAAGTATAGATACCGTTAACCGCTATGGCATATAATCAACTAACTTTCCATTATTATTCGACTTCTTCTTTCACCCAGTGATAAAAGCTTATGGTACTACAATTAAGCATATCCATAACACCATTTTCTTCATCATATGTGCCTATATACAATGCAGTGAATTCATTTTCGTTGTCATTTCCATCTTCATCGACATAGCCCTTTATATCAAAAACTAATGCAATGAAGTTATCAAAAGAATTAGACGGCATACCATTCTCGATTTCTTTTTTTGTAAGACCGTACTCTTTCATTCCCGATACTTGTTCAATGGCGTCCTCACCCATATAAACAGAATAAGTACCGTATGCGTAGTATACATCTCTATTATCTGCATCCATATAGGTTACGAAATTCTCGGAATCGGTAAACTCAACAGCCGAGTTAGAACCTTCGTCATAAAACGACAAGCCTTCAACAGCATTAAGCGTTCCGAGATCAAAAGTCGCGGTGTCAACAACCTCACGAATGTCAAGCGGTACGGTATCCTCGGGATAATGAGCAACTTCAAAAATAAAAAAACATCTTTTGTCAGGGAATATCAAAAGATCAGCATTACGCAAAAGTTCGTTTTCACCATCGGTTTCTGTGATCTCCAAACGGCTTATAAAAGCATCCCGGCCATCCGCTGTTTCATAGGGCTTCATTTTCTCTATGACAAGAACATTTTTGAAATAATCTCTACCTCGTATATAATCAAGCACGTAAGTAAAATAGTTTTCTTCATTGAATAAACCGTAAAATCTGCCGGAACCCGATACCATATACAAAATATTGGAACCGGGATATAGGTACATACACTTTGTATCTTGTAAATAAGTCCACTGCTCACCTACTTTAATGGTAGCACTCAGATTATCTGTAGTATTTTCATATAAAGCTTCCACTACAAGATCATTATCTACGATCGGCGGAATAATATTCTCGATTATTTCATCCACATAACTGCATCCGGACATAGAGATCAGCTGAACAAAAATCATTAAAACACATAAAAAACGGATACTCTTATTACCGCAAAAAAGCTTTTTCATAAACAGCCCTCTCATACAATTAAAATTTATAAAAATAGGGAGCTTGCTGACGCAAGCCCCCTTGCAAAATAATTATATTGTATATTTATGCAATCATCAAGGAATATATAAATCCAAATATTTATACGCCGTGCAGTATATATCCCTTGCCCTTGAGTATGTCAGCAGCTTTTTCTTTGCTCTCCGCATCCCAAAAACCAACGGTCATATCACCGCCTATATATTCGCGGTTGTGCTGGATTCCGATATTCTTGATGTTAATGCCATTTACCGCAAGGATCGTGGCAACCGATGCTATTGCACCGGGTTCATCGGAAATATCGATTGAGAATTTATGCGAATCTTTGATAGGACCCGCGCTCAATGTATTGAAGGAATTTCTGTAGGTTCCTGCATCATCAAACAGGTTAGAAATGTAATCTCCGTCAGCTTCATCTACTTTCTCTCTAATCTCGGAAAGTCTGTCGATCAGATCACCGAGAAATGAAGAAATGTTAACTTCATTGGAAAGGCATATCTCTTTCCACATTGCAGGTGATGAAGATGCAACTCTTGTAATATCTTTGAATCCGCCTGCGGCCACAGTCTTCATAAGTCCGTCGCTGTAGTCATTATTTTTAACAAGCTCAACAAGTGCGGCGGCTGCAAGATGAGGGATATGACTTATACCGGCTACGATCCTGTCATGCTTTTCAGCATCCATGATTATGGGAATGGCGCCGGCCTGCTGTGCGATATCCTTTATTACTTCAGCCTTCTTATCGCCCTCTTCGAAAGGTGTGATAATGTAATAAGCATTTCTGTACAGATCCTTGGAAGAAGCAATGTAGCCTGTTCTCTCGGAACCTGCCATGGGATGACCGCCTACGAAATGATCCTTAAGACCTGCATCTTCCGCAGCTTTCATGATGGAACATTTAACGGAACTAACATCGGTGACAATTGTATTTTCACCAACTAATGATGCCAGGGTCTTAAGTGCTTCCGCATTTGTGATAACGGGCAGGCACAAAAAGATCACATCACAATCGCTGAATCCTTCTCCTATCTCATGAAGTGCGACATCCACAACACCGTCAGCTTTAGCATCTTCAAGTGCTTTGGGACTTCTGTTATATGCAACTATCACATTCTCGGGATTGCTGTTTTTAAGTGCCCTTGCAAGGGATCCTCCGATCAGTCCGAGTCCTATAAATCCGTATTTACTCATTTGTTCTTCTTCCGGTCTTTAATGATATATATGACAAAACAAAACACTGCACTTCCGAATGTATCCAGCAAAACATCCCACACGGAAGCGTATCTTCCCGGCACAAAATACTGATAAAACTCATCAAGTCCGGCAAGGATAAAAATAGTAACGATACTGGTTATGTAAAGAGTCCGGCCTTTTCCGCCGTTTAGTCTGTACTCCCTGATAACAGGCAAAAAACATCCGGTAAAAAGCAGACCCAGCACTCCGTATTCGGTAAAGTGTCCGAGTTTTCTCAATGGATGTTCAAAGTATCCCGCAAGAGTTAATACATCCGATGCATCATGTTCCGAAAAAGAATACAGAAATTTAGCAATCCCTTCGGCAATCCCGAAACTTAAGTTGCCCGACGTATCCGCATCCTGTGCGGAAAACCTTGTTATCACAAGACAATAGAAAAAAAGTGCAAGCATAAAGAAAATCGCGCATCGCACTTTTTTCCCTTTGGGAGCAGATTTAAGAACATTAAAATACTTTCTCACTGCTGGTTCATATTGGTAACAGTCTGATATGTAGCGATTCTCTGAGCTTCCATCTCGGGAAGACCAACAAAAGAGGAGCCATAGATATATCCGTCATCAGTCTTCTCGATCCTTACGATCTCAAGGAAAGTATGGAGAACTTCCTTGGTCCAGATCTCAAGAAAACTTTCATAAACGGCACCGATCTCGAGAGCCTTATTACAGGTAAATCCCACCCCACCCTTTGATACATCGGTGATATTGATGGATACTTCTTCACCTGCTTCGTCGGAATCAAGTCTCTTGATCATGAGCTTTGAAGTCATTTCGGATCTCTGTGAATGTCTCTTTTCCTCCATGTGTACCTCCTAGATAAATAAACATGCATCGCCGAAACTAAAGAATCTGTATCTTTCACGTACCGCTTCCTCATATGCGGCAAGAACTTTTTCTCTGCCTGCAAATGCGGAAACAAGCATAACAAGAGTAGATTCGGGAAGGTGGAAATTGGTGATCAGTCCTTCCATTATCTTAAACTCATATCCCGGATAAATAAATATATCTGTGTCCCCGGATCCGGGTTTTACTTCATAACCTGTGCCGTCAGATTTTCTGACAGCGCTGCTTTCGACTGTCCTGCAGCTTGTGGTACCTACACATATTACCCTGCCGCCCGCAGCCTTTGTATCATTGATAACCTTAGCTGTTTCGGGAGTGACTTCATAGCTTTCTGTATGCATCTTATGATCGGTGATCACATCTTCTTTAACAGGTCTGAAAGTACCAAGGCCTACATGAAGAGTTACATACGCTAATTTTACGCCCTTATCTTCAAGAGCTTTCAAAAGCTCAGGTGTAAAATGAAGTCCCGCGGTGGGAGCTGCGGCAGACCCGTCAAACCTGGCATATACCGTGTTGTATCTCGTGGGGTCTGCAAGCTTATGTGTAATGTAGGGAGGAAGAGGCATCTCGCCTAATTTATCGAGTACCTCTTCGAATATTCCGTCAAATTCAAATCTTACGATCCTGTTTCCGCCTTCGATGACATCAAGTATTTCAGCCTTTAGAAGTCCGTCGCCGAAAACAAGTCTTTGTCCGGGCTTACAGCTCTTACCCGGTCTGACCAAAGTTTCCCAATCGGTTCCCGAGATTCTTTTCAAAAGAAGGAGCTCAACTGCGCCGCCGGTCTTTTCTCTTTGCCCGAGAAGTCTGGCAGGAATGACCTTGGTGTTATTGAGAACAAGGCAGTCACCCGGATTAATGTATTCAATTATATTTTTGAAGATCTTATGATCATATTCCCCGGTCTGTCTGTTAACCACGAGAAGCCTTGATGAAGATCTGTCTTCAAGAGGATCCTGGGCGATCAGTTCCTTGGGAAGATCATAATAATAATCCGATCTGCGAAGTTCACTCATGATTTAAAAATCCATGCCTTTGCAAAATGCGATATATCCCTTGTATGCCTCATATACGTCAGCCTTGGAAGTAGCTTCCCAGGGTGAGTGCATGTTGAGAACGGCAACACCGCAGTCGATAACATTCATTCCGTAAAGTGCAAGAATATATGCGATGGTTCCGCCGCCGCCGAGATCTACTCTTCCGAGTTCGGCAAACTGATAAGAGATCTTGGCATCTTCATATACCTTACGAATCGTAGCTACATACTCGGCATTCGCATCGTTTGATCCGCTCTTTCCGCGTGATCCGGTGAACTTGTTGAAAACAACACCGCCGCCGAGGAATGAAGCATTCTTCTTCTCGAAAGCTGATTCATAGTTGGGATCTACCGCTGCGGATACATCGCTTGAAAGCATGCAGCTTCTTGCAAGCGCTCTCTTAAGATCAAGCTCTGACTTATATTCTCCGCAAAGGTTCATAACCTCTGCTACGGCATTTTCAAAGAATTTGCTTCTCATACCGGTTGCACCTACGGAACCGATCTCCTCTTTATCTACGAGGATGGTGCATACGGTTCTGTCGCAAGCGGGAAGATCGAGCATTGCTCTGAGTGAAGTGTAGGCACATACTCTGTCATCCTGTCCGTAAGAAAGGATCATGCTTCTGTCAAAGCCTGCTTCTCTTGCTCTTCCTGCAGGAACAACCTCAAGCTCTGCGGATATGAAATCCTTCTCTTCGAATCCGTACTGATCTTTCAGTATCTGAAGAATAGCCTTCTTTACAGGCTCTTTCTCATCTTTCTTATCCTTGGTCTTAACATCGTTACCGAAAACAATGGGCTTGTTTCCAACGATGATATCGAGATCTTCGCCTTCTACGACCTTGGATGCTTTCTTTTCCATCTGCTCCTGAGCAAGGTGAATAAGAAGATCCGATACAAAGAAAACAGGATCGTCGGGATCTTCACCCACATTTATCTCAACAGTGGTTCCGTCAGTCTTGACGACAACTCCGTGGATTGCAAGAGGAAGTGCAACATACTGGTACTTCTTGATGCCTCCGTAGTAATGGGTATCAAGGATAGCAAAATCATCCTTCTCATAAAGGGGATTCTGCTTTACGTCCATTCTGGGGCTGTCGATATGAGCTCCGAGAATATTGATACCTTCCGAGAAAGACTTCTTACCGATCTTGAACATAACAACGGACTTGTTCATCCATACGGAGTATACCTTATCTCCTGCCTTAAGTTTCTTACCTTTGCCGATGAGTGTCTCGAGTTCAACATAGCCGTTTGCTTCAGCCATGTTAACGATCTCATCTACGCATTCTCTCTCGGTCTTACCGTTGGAGAGAAAGTCAATGTACTCTGCATTGATGGCCTCAAGCTTCTTAAGCTCAGCCTGAGAGTACTTCTTCCATACCTTATCGTATTCCATGTTTATACTACTCCTTTATAGTGACGCAGGGGGTCCTGTCGCGACGCATGACTGTCTCGCTTTTCGGCGTCAGGCGGAAATGCTTCACCAGGCGTGTTTACACTCATGACGCGAGGCCACTCACTTCGTTCGGGCCGGGCGGCCGCATTTCTTCGCTCCGCCGAAGTCTCGACAGCTCATGCATTCGCGCCACCCCCGGCTGTTCATTAGCGAATCAACTTCTAAGCTCAATACCTAATGACTGAAGTCCATTAAGGATCTTCTTCATTGCACCGTTGACATCGTTGTCTTCGAGAGTGCGATCCTTAGCACGGAAGGTCAGTGAGTATGCTACTGACTTGAAGCCCTCGGTAACCTGCTCTCCTTCGTAGATATCGAAGAGTTTTATGTCCTCGAGGATCTTTCCGCCGCGCTGTGCAAAGACAGCTTCAATCTGTCCCGCAAGAACATTCTTGGGAACTAGCATTGAAAGATCTCTGGTAACTGCAGGGAACTTTGCAATGCCTTCATACTTGTGATCGAAGGAAACAAAATCGATCATTGCGGGCATATCGATGACTGCGATATAGACTCTGGTCTTGATATCGTAATTAGCACATACTGCAGGATGAACTTCACCGAGATATCCGATAACCTGTCCATCATACTTGATAAGAGCCTGTCTTCCGGGATGGAGGAAGCTCTTTCCTGCTGCAGGATCGTATTCTCTCTTACTCTTCATGCCGACTGAGTTAAAGAACTCCTCAACAGCACCCTTCATGGTGAAGAAATCACCGTTACCATAGAAACCTAAGGTAAACTGCATTCTCTCATCGGGATAATCGGTAAGAGGAAGCGAATCGGCAACATAGATATTTCCGAGCTCATAGAGCTTAACTTCAGCATTTCTGTGGTTGTAGTTATTTGCAAGGCAATTAAGCATTCCGTTTACGGAGATTGTTCTCATAACAGAGAAATCTTCTCCGAGAGGATTGCTGATCTTGATAGCCTGTCTCTCCTTGGCATCCTCGGGCAGGTTAAGCTTGTCGAATACCTTGGGGCTTTCGAATGAATAGAAGTAGGTCTGTGAGAATCCGCACATCTCGGCAGTCTCACGTGCCTTCTCTTCAACACGGTTCTTAAGTCCGAGTCCGCCCATTGCGTTTCCGCCGGGAAGAGTTGTGGGGATCTTGTCATAGCCCTTGAATCTTGCAACTTCCTCAGCAAGGTCGCAGTTACCGATGAGGTCCTGTCTAAATGAAGGGATTACGATCTCTTCGTTTGCCTTGTCATAAACAAGCTCCTCTTTCTCAAATACGGCGATCATCTCATCAGCGGTATAAGAGGTTCCGAGAAGTGCATTTATACGGTCGGGCTCGAATTTGATCCTCTTAAGCTCAGGGATGGGCTCCTTAACATCAACGATTCCGCCCACAACTTCGCCCGCACCGAGTTCTTCGATAAGCTGGCATGCTCTGTTCATTGCATCTTCTGCATTTCTGGGATCGAGTCCCTTTTCGAAGATACCTGAAGCATCGGTTCTGAGACCGATCCTCTTAGCTGACTTTCTGATGTTGGTTCCGTTGAAAGTAGCTGCTTCGAAAAGAAGGTTCTTTGCATCATCGGTGATCATGGAGTTTTCTCCGCCCATGATACCTGCGATACCGATCTCTTTTTCTTCGTCACAGATCATGAGAACATCGTGATCGAGGTTGCGCTCCTGACCGTCGAGAGTAACGAACTTATCTCCGTCATTAGCGCGTCTTACAACGATCTTTCCGCCTGCTACTTTATCAAAATCGAATGCGTGCATGGGCTGGCCATACTCCAGCATTACGAAATTGGTGATGTCTACGATATTGTTGATAGGTCTGATGCCTGCAGCTCCAAGTCTGTGCTGCATCCACTTGGGTGAAGGCTCAACCTTGATGTTTCTAACAAGTCTTGCGGTATATCTGGGGCAAAGGTCGGGTGCCTGAACCTCAACCTTAACGAAGTCGTTAACGTTCTCGGAATTTCCGGTCTCTTTTACCACAGGGGGCTTGAATTCTTTTCCGAAAGTTGCGGCAGCTTCTCTTGCGATACCGATGATGCTGTAGCAGTCAACTCTGTTGGAGGTAACTTCATACTCAACAACGGTGTCATGAAGTCCGAGGATTTCAACTGCGTCTGCTCCTACCTCGGTATCAGCGGGGAAAATATAGATTCCCTCGGGATTTGCTTCGGGATAGAAGTTAACGTCGCTTCCGAGCTCGTCGATGGAGCACATCATACCGAATGATTCGATACCGCGGAGTTTGCCTTCCTTGATGGGATATCCTTCTTCGGGTGCGGGACCTTCATCATGAGCGCTTCCTGCAACTCTTCCGCCTACGAGAACAACGGGAACCTTGTCTCCCTTGTGAACATTGGGAGCGCCGGTAACGATCTGGATGGTCTCGGATCCGGTATTAACCTGGCAGACAACAAGCTTGTTTGCATCGGGATGCTGCTCGACATCCAGAACTTCGCCAACGATGATCTTCTCGAGATTCTTATCTCTTCTTGAATAGTTTTCTACTTTGGTGCCCGACAGGGTCATTCCGTCCCTGTATTCCTGATCGGTCACATCAAGATCAGGCACATAATCTTTAAGCCATGATAATGGAGTGTTCATATCTATAAAATCCTTTCGTGAGTAGGTTAAAATTTAATCAGAACTGCTTGAGGAATCTGAAGTCGTTTTCATAGAGAAGTCTGAGGTCGTCTATCTCATATTTAAGGAGTGCGATTCTCTCAAGTCCTACTCCGAAAGCAAAACCGTTATATTCGTTAGGATCGATATTGCACATCTCAAGTACGTGAGGATGTACCATTCCGCATCCGAGGATCTCGATCCATCCCTCGTTCTTACAGAATCTGCATCCTTTTCCGCCGCACTTAAAGCAGGAAACATCCATCTCGGCGGAGGGCTCGGTGAAGGGGAAGTGATGAGGTCTGAACTTAACCTTGGTATCTTCTCCGAACATCTGACGTGCGAACTCCTGAAGGGTTCCCTTAAGATCTGCGAAGGTAATATTTTTATCGATTACAAGACCCTCAACCTGGTGGAAGCAGGGTGAATGTGTAGCATCAACTTCATCGGAACGGAATACTCTTCCGGGTGCGATCATTCTGATGGGAAGTCTTCCCTTCTCCATCTCGTGGATCTGGCATCCCGAAGTCTGAGTTCTGAGAAGCATCTCGCCGCCTATATAGAAAGTATCCTGCTCGTCCTTAGCTGGATGATCTGCAGGAATATTAAGAGCTTCGAAATTGTAATAGTCCTTCTCGATTTCGGGACCTTCTACCACTTCATAGCCCATGCCGATGAATACTCTCTCGATCTCATCAAGAGCGATCTGAATGGGATGACGATGTCCGGGAGTGGGTACATCGCCGGGAAGTGTTACGTCTATGGTCTCAGTCTTAAGTCTGAGGTCAAGAGCAGCGCCCTCGAGCTTTGCCTTGGTCTCTTCAAGAACCTTCTCGATCTCTGCTCTGGTATCGTTAACAAGCTGTCCTACCTTGGGACGATCCTCAGGGGACACATCCTTCATGGACTTGAGAACTTCGGTAAGTTCTCCTTTTTTACCGAGGATAGCCACACGGACTTCATTGAGCTTATCCGTGGTATCGCTCTCCGCAATCTTGGCAAGCGCTTTCTGCCTAATCTCTTCAAGTTTCTCTTTCATATAATTCCTTCCCGGCCCGAGGGCCTAAGATTATTAGCTATTTAAATATGCCTTCAGCTCACGGAATACGTGAGGTCTGACGTGGTTGAAATACGCCCCCAGAAGAAACAGGTACATACATGCATATACCCACAGCATTGCGACCACGAGGAGTGACATCGTTCCGTATACAGTGATCGCATAGCCCATATTTACTATCAACGTAAAGAGCACCGATATGCCCATCCAGCCCGCTGATGCAAACATGGCTCCCGGGAGCTGACTAAAGTATTTCAGCTTCAGTCCGCTTGTCTGAAGACTTTGACCCGTCTCATCAATGGAAGGATCCGTTTGATTCCAGATCCTGACAAGCTTTTTATCGGAAAACAGCTTGATCTGGGTCGATTTATTTTGCGGACCTCGGTAGGGCATCCATGTATAAAACACTGCAAAAACCAGTGACAGGATAATAAATGTATATAAAAGTCTCGGCTTCATGAGAAGTCCTTTCAAAACCGAAACATCGATTTTCAGGTAGATTAGTATTCTTTTGAAAAGATCGGTTCCTACGACGATTATCGAAATGCTAAGCAGCAGTGCGATCATCATTATGAACATGTAGATGGCGCTGACAAATCTGAGCTGGAACCAGTTTCTTTCCTCTTTAACTTCATTGACCGTATCAAGCCCCTGGATCAGAGCCTGAATACCTTTTCCCGCAGTCCATATCGTCGATATGATCGATACGGTAACGACTCCTGCGGTGGAATCGTATATCTGGTAGATCAGTTCTTCGAGGAAATCATTGAATATGATCGGTGTCGAAGCTTCTATCAGTTTGATAAGTTCCTGTTCGGTAAGTCCCGTATAGGGAAACATGCTGCAAATGAGCACCAAAATAGGAACCAGCGAGATAAAAAGAAAAAAAGCCGCGCTGGCCGAGTAGGCATTAATATCGAGCTGCCGCATCGTTATGGCAAATCTTCTTGCTTTTGCAAACAGTTCAATCATAATTTCGTCATTAAAACGCAATAAGACCCTTAGCAGACCCCTCGCCTTTTGACGCCTAGCCTAAGCCAGGTGGGTAACCGCATCATGACTTTTGCCTTCCCCTGGCGCCTAAGGCGGGGGCATGACAGCCGACATGAGATGTAGGAATCCCGTTTAAAGGTAAATGTAGGTTCAAAAAATACGAAAGGGATCAACCTCGGGCTAAGCTTATTATAGCCTACAATCGGAAAAACAGCAAATCGGGGACAGCCATAAAAGCTGTCCCCGTCATATATGTTTGCTTAAGGATTAAAGCTGAGGACCTGCTGCTACAAGAGCCTTTCCTGCATCGTTGGTCTCATACTTCTTGAAGTTCTTGATGAAACGTCCTGCAAGATCCTTAGCCTTCTCTTCCCACTCGGAAGCGTCAGCATAAGTATCACGAGGATCAAGAATCTGGGTAGATACTCCGGGAAGCTCGGTAGGAACCTCGAAATCAAAGTAAGGGATCTTCTTGGTGGGAGCCTTCTTGATGTCTCCGTTAAGGATGGCATCGATGATTCCTCTGGTATCGGGAATGGAAATTCTCTTTCCGGTTCCGTTCCATCCGGTATTTACGAGGTAAGCCTTAGCTCCGCTCTTCTCCATCTTCTTAACGAGCTCCTCACCGTACTTGGTAGGATGAAGCTCAAGGAATGCCTGTCCGAAGCAAGCTGAGAAGGTAGGGGTAGGCTCGGTGATTCCACGCTCGGTTCCTGCAAGCTTAGCAGTGAATCCGCTGAGGAAGTAGTACTGAGTCTGCTCGGGAGTAAGGATTGAAACGGGAGGAAGTACTCCGAAAGCGTCAGCTGAAAGGAAGATTACGTTCTCAGCTGCAGGGCCTGCGGATACGCCGTTTACGTTCTTAGCAATGTTCTTGATGTGCTCGATGGGATAAGATACACGAGTGTTCTCGGTAACGCTCTTATCGTCGAAGTCGATCTTTCCGTTGCTATCTACGGTTACGTTCTCAAGGAGAGCATCCTTCTTGATAGCGCCGTAGATGTCAGGCTCATTCTCCTTGGAGAGGCCTATAACCTTAGCATAGCATCCGCCCTCAAGGTTGAATACGCCGTTGTCATCCCAGCCGTGCTCGTCATCACCGATGAGAAGTCTCTTGGGATCGGTAGAAAGAGTGGTCTTACCTGTTCCTGAAAGTCCGAAGAAGATAGCAGTGTGCTTTCCTTCCATATCGGTATTTGCGGAGCAGTGCATGGAAGCCATTCCCTTAAGAGGAAGGAAGTAGTTCTGCATTGAGAAGAGACCCTTCTTCATCTCTCCGCCGTACCAGGTGTTAAGGATAACCTGCTCTTTGGA
>JAGCUO010000180.1 GCA_017962825.1 Lachnospiraceae bacterium
AATCACTCCCGCAAACGGGTGCAAGTTCTTTAATCCATTCTTTCACCATCGCGGTCTTTTCTTCGTTCATATACAAAACAACTGCGTAATCCATTTGTACTTCCTCCACAACTACCGAATAGTCATTCCACATTGTATTCCAATTTTATGTTCCAACATTCATCTCGGCAAATTCCGATTTGTCATACTCATCTATATTTATGTTTTAAAGACATCTTATTTTCGAACACATATGCGTTATCAATCAAGCAAAACAGGCGAGAAAGGTTTCCGTTTTGTAAGCGCAGCTCTGAAACTGTCCTCAAAACTCAATTCCCGGCAATAGCTGCCTTATAAAATGGGTATGGATGATGTTCTATTTTATTAACGCGTGTATATATCTAAGCGAAGTAAATGCAATCATGCTTACAAACATGAATGAAACCGTTGCCGTCACTCCGTAACCGAGCGGGATCATTGTAATATCAAATATGCACCAGACGAGTATCCCGTACTCTATAATGAATTTTCCTTTTGCGCGTCCGGCTTTTGCTTTATATGCATAATATGAGACAAGCGTTCCTGTCAGGAAAAAGCCTGCTGCCATTACACTATAGAAAAACGGCAAATTCTCATTTGAGACCTTAAGTCCGGATGCCATATTCGGGAAACCCATTAATGGCAGGACCACTTCATTCAATAAAACCAAAACAGCCGCGAACACTAAGCCGCACACAAGACATTTCCATACTTTCGGCTTTTGGTCGGTCTCTTCGAAAACATGGCGGCAGGGCATATATCTGACCATTATAAGAACGGTAATGACAAGTATGATCAGATCAAACAGTTCGACCTGAACAACGGAAAAACCGCCGTTTATGAGTTTATTCAAACCCTTGTCAGCATCCAAGAAAAAGACCTGTGCAATATAATTTGATATGTACACAAACAAAGCAAACTTCAAGCCATGCTTCCATTTCGAAGAAACTGCGAAAACATGCCCGTTCAGGTAAAAGAACAATGCCAATGCAGTGCCTGACAGAAAAAGAGAAAACAATAACTGCGGCAGCATCTCTTCCGATATCGAAGAATCGGACTTTAAATCCATTACCCGGCCCAGCAATTCGGATACGGGCACTTGTATGATACAAGTAACAAGCGCATATATAATGCCTGTCAAAAGGCATTTTAATCCCACGGATATTTTTGTATTCACTATATAAATCCCCCATATTTGGATTAAGGCATCTATATAAGTAACATGTTACCTAATCTTTGTCAACGAAAACACTCATCATAACCATGATCAACATAGTTCTTTAATTCATTTGCTATAGAAAGATATTCATCCATGTCCAGTTCAACCATGTTTAAAAGTTCAGGCTTGTCTGTACGCACGTCGGCTCCGAAAATCATGCTAATTGTGGGGCATTTTTCGAGTTCTTTAAAAACAATTATCCATGCTAAAAACGTTAAATTACAATAGCATGGAAAAAGAAATTTCGATTAAATCAACTCAGAAAGAGAATGTATCTTCCTATATGGCGTTTCCACGTCGGATGCCGGGTTTGCAGCGATCAGTATAGGTGTAATACCGATCTCAGCTGCCCCATCCAGATTACAAGGACTGTCATCAATAAAAACCGTTTCTTTTGCATCGTGTCCACATTTCTGCAGTGCATCCAAATACATCCGCCTGTCGGGTTTAAACACCCCTAAAGAGAAGCTGTATGTGGCAAAGGAAAAGTATTGCAAAACATCCAATGCACGCAACTGGTCCTCAATACTCGGCCAGGTGTCTGAAATGAGCCCGAGACGATGTGTTTTGCTGAGCGTCTGAATAACCTCTTTCGCATCCGGATAAATTATATAGTTATCCATATTGTATGTCCGGTCTCTAGCTATCTCTGTAATCTCATTATCAGTCATTTCCAGTTGCAGACAATCAGACACAATGCGGTAATATAGATAAAACTGTTCAGCTTCTTCCTCTTGCGTACGGATCAAATGATCCTTATCCAGATAATCTGCTCCGGCTTCTTTTGCTTTACTGATCTGCGTCTCTGAACACCGTGTCAAGCGCTCGCCGGCAAGCTCATAAAACCGATTCGTGAACATCCAGTCTCCGGACACTGGATAATCTAATGTATACCCTACGTCGAAAAAAATAACATGTTTATCTGAGAGAAGATCAAGCATATTCTATTATCGCTCCGTTTGTTCAGTCATGATCCCCCAACGGATCCCGAATCTGTCGACAAAAACCACTCGGCAGGAACTATATGGCGTCGCTTCCATTTTGTATATTGTCGTACTTATCCTATTAATCCCTGCTCGTTTCAAAACTTAAAAGTTTGCCGGCGATATCATCTTATCTCACAGACTTTTTCATAAAGTCATAACACAAATGATCTCCATCAGGAGTATCTATAATGTGATACTCTTTCTCAACATATCCTCGTTTTAGATAAATACTCTTAGCAGGAAGTGATGCGTCCAGACATATTTCATCATAAGACTCAAGCACTTTGTTTTCCGCAAAATCCATGAGTGATCGACCATAACCTCTGTGCTGTTCTTCCGGCAAAACAAAAAGTCTGTTTATCTCATTATTGTTCACTGTCACTGTACCAACGATATTTCCTTCGTCCTCAAGAACATAAACATTTCCGTCAGTAATATCCTTCATAATTTTCTCATCCGAATGATGAGCGCAGAAAAACTCAACAGCTCCCTTCGGATAGTAATGCGGATAGATCGCACGTATCGTTCTCTGTGTTATTTCTTTGACTGTATCGAAGTCATCCTTTGTTGCTTTGTTTATCATAATTTTTCTCAAGCCCTCCGGATCATTTAAGAAACCCAATACTCAGGTCGTAGAATTCATCAAAATTGCTGATCATTGCAGGATGATCCCCCTTGTCGAAAAGATGTATCTTCCCGTGTCCGATCTTGCTTAACATCTCACCATAGACTTCTTCATAGTAGTTATCGGCGATGGAATACATAAACTTGTCTTCCCGGCTTCCGGTCAGCAGGATATCTGCTTTAAGTTCATTAACCGGTTTATGGAAGAACCCACCAACCTCTTTTGCATGCCTTAATATCGCGGAAGTGTCATTATCAACAACCTGTTCCCAGTCCGTTCCGTGCATATATTCGTAGAATCCTCTGGCACCGGGATTCTCTTTTGCCATAGCGCGGTCTCTTAAAAGATTGTCGGTGAAAGCATCACCTGCGTGCTCGCCTTCAAAACTGTCGGCAATAACTTTACTGACAAGTTCAGGAGCTTCCAGAGCGACATTGATCGCTACCATCGCGCCGCCGCTTGAACCGATGATGCTGACGTCTTTGTAGTCTTTTTCATTCAGGAAAGCAATCACCTGCTGCGCTTCATAGAACCAGAGATCTGCCGGAAATATTTCCAGTCTGTCAGACTTGCCATGACCAAGAAAATCTATGAGAATTACCTTATATTCACTTGCATATCTTGCTGCAACATCCGCATACATCTTGGAAGATGCAGTGTTTCCATGAAGAATAAGGAGTGGTGATCCGTTTCCTGACTCTTCAAAGTAGATATTCTTATTCTCAAACCTGAAATAAGCCATAATCACTCTTCTTGCGGATAACTGCATAGCACACTGTCTAAATACTTGATACCCCGAAAATACTTGCATATAGAAGTGTCTTTTACTGCGCATCTATGCTCTTTGGTATTCTCAACTTCATTCCATGGACAAGCACATTGAGCCCAAGGTGCATTTTCACTGACTAAATCAATATCCATGTTTGCGCCTGAAAGCTCTCTGATATTCTCTTCGTCCATCTGATTCTCCCAATAATCCCTTGCGTTCATTAATTCCTACTATCTTAAAATTCATCTCTCTATATTCTACCTAACATTGCTATATAATTCATCACTACTTCTTCAGGCACTAGTTCCAATCCCGTACCTATCCACCATTTGACTGTCTCAACAAAACTGCCGATGATGAACTGTCTCCTGAAATCATCAGGAACACCCGAATTCATATGTGTTAAGACATCATCAAATGCATCTTCCAAAAACTCCCGGAAGTATCTCACGAAGGTCTGTTCGCTCTCACCGCCTAATATCGCTGAGATATTCTCCTTATGTTCCTTAATGTGATAGAGGACATGTGTAAGCCTGTCAGCTATTCCTTTGTGACCACCGGAGAAATCATGACCTGATTCAGGAGTAAGATCATGCGAGAAGACGTGCTCAAACATCTCTCGGCACATCTCTTCAAGAAGCTGGTCCTTTGTCTCAAAGTGAGAATAGAATGTGCTCCTTCCGATATTGGCTTCATCAATAATATCCTGTACCGTAAGCTCTTCGAACTTTTTCTTCTTCAGGAGCTTCGTCAGCGCTTCGTAAATTGCTATCCTTGTTTTCTGCTGTCTTCTGTCCATAAGAGTTACCGTACAATTTCGTATCTTTTGTTCATTACTGAACAGATTTCGTTATCTGCTCTTCGCTTTCCTACTATTGGATTATATCATCTTATCGAACACGATGTTCGATATTTTCTTAAGGAGCTGACAATGGAAAAACGCGATTTCAAATTCGATAAAAGAGCAGACAAATATGATGACCACTTTGAAGGAAAGCTCTCCAAAGTCTTCTACGAACTGATATATGACAACATTAAGCTAGCACCTTCAGTAGAAGTATTAGATGTCGGCTGCGGTACGGGAACGATATTAAGAACGTTATCCGATAGAGAAAGCATATCAGCTCATGGGATCGATGTTGAACCGGAGATGCTCAAGGTTGCAAAGAACAAGTGTCCTGATGCAGATATTCGGCTGTGTTCCTGTGAAGAAACACCATATACCGATGACCAGTTCGACATCCTTACAGCATGCATGGCCTATCATCATTTCCCGGATAAGGAAGCATTTGAGAAAGAAGCATTAAGGATCCTTAAGCCCGGAGGATTACTCTATATTGCCGATCCTAACTTCCCGTTTCTATTCAGAAAAGCAATGAACATGCTTGCCCAAAGGTTCAATGGAGAGTTCCTTTCCAGCGATGAAATATCTGACAGATTCGTAAAGTACGGTTTTTCAACCGTATCGGTCAGCAAACACAAATACGGACAGTTGGTCATCTTGCAGAAAACATGAGAGATAACACAGTAAGACCCATCGCATATGCAGTATTGGCAGCAGTACTTTATGCCCTAAGCACACCCGTATCTAAGCTCCTGATGTCTGAAATGCCTCCGTCGTTTCTAGCCGGCGTCCTTTATCTTGGTGCAGGTATCGGTATGATACCAATCAGCCTAATAAAGAGGAGAGCAGGTTCTTTCAGAAGGATTGGCAAAACAGATCTGCCTTACATCATCGGTATGGTTGTTCTGGATATAGCTGCACCTGTTTTTCTGATGATCGCATTATCAAAGACATATGCTGCAAACATTTCACTTATCAACAATTTCGAGATAGTTGCTACATCTGTAATTGCTTTTGCCATCTTCAAAGAAAAGATATCAGCAAAGCTTTGTTTAGGAATAGCTCTAATAACTTTGTCTTGTCTGCTATTGTCTTTTGAAGGAGTTGAATCTTTTTCCTTTAGTGCATATTCGGCATTTGCGTTTCTCGCCTGTATTGCGTGGGGATTCGAGAACAACTGTACCCGAAAGCTTTCAGACTGCGATCCATCGAAGATAGTGATGATCAAAGGAATAGGTTCCGGAACAGGAGCGATCCTTGTATCATTTGCTCTTCAGGAAGAGATCAGCGCATCATTCTATGTGTTAATAGCTCTCGTACTGGGATTTGTTGCTTATGGGCTTTCTGTATTTTTATACGTATCTGCACAAAGAAGTCTTGGTGCTGCCAAGACCAGTTCATATTATGCAGTAGCTCCATTCATAGGGGCATTACTATCAATTCTTTTGTTACGAGAATTGCCTGCAATCTCATTCTACGCAGCATTTGTGATAATGATATTGGGAATGATCCTTGTAACAAGAGACAAACAGAGTATAGGATTATATTAAAATTTTTCTCACTCTCGCCTCATCACGACAAATTGGAATTTATCAAATCATCGTTTATTCCAATGGTATACGGATGATATATTTCTGATCCTTGAAATCTCCAATGATCTGACCGCCGTTGTTCAGCATGATTTTTACGGTTGGCTCATTACTTTTCATCGGAAACAGCTTTATTTCTTTATATCCGATCTCTTTGCATTTTTTCAATAATTCTTTGAATAAAATACCGCCGTATCCTTTTCCTCTGTATCCCTTTGCGATACCGTACCCCAGATTTCCTGCACCGACG
>JAGCUO010000181.1 GCA_017962825.1 Lachnospiraceae bacterium
AAGAGCTGCCAAGCTTGCAAACGCACACGACTTCATCTGCGCACTTCCCGACGGATACAATACATATGTGGGTGAGAAAGGATACACTCTTTCGGGCGGAGAACGCCAGAGAATAGCGATCGCAAGAGCCATTCTTCCCGACCCTCGCATCCTTATCCTCGATGAAGCTACCGCAAGCCTTGATACGGAGAGCGAGTTCATGATACAGAAAGCACTCGAAAGACTCACCAAAGGAAAGACAACATTTGCGATAGCACACAGGCTCTCCACTCTCAAGAATGCCGACAGGATAATGGTAATAGACGGGCATCACATTGCGGAGATAGGAACACATTCCGAACTTCTCGAAAGAAAAGGCATCTACTACAATCTCTATACGGCACAGATACAGACTTAAGATCAAAAAGCCCCGCTCATGTGAGCGGGACCTTTTCTTTAATCGACATTCTTAAGTGCGATATCCATGGGAATCTTTCTGATCCTTATGAAATCTATGACCGATACGAAAGCATATCCGATGAGCAGATACAGAACCGAAAGTATCATTGAGCCTCGTGACATCCAGAAACCGAGATATCCGTCCATCTGAAGGATGAATGCGTGGAATACCCATACCATCAGATAATACCCTATCACAAAGCTGATAAGCGCAAATAAGGTTACCACGATCGCTGTAGGTGCGATATAGAGCTTAGCAATCTCTCCGTTTTCGAATCCGAGTATCTTGACCATCGATATCGAATTCTCATTTTTCTCAATAATGATCTTGGCAAGCAGATATATAAGAGCCGCCGTCATAACTATCAGTGCATATTTGAAAACATCCATGGCTCCGCCGACGGAGTGTTCAAGCTGGTTCGAAACCTTCGTAACATCCTCGGGAGTTATTTCCCTTGCAATGTACTGTTCATCTATATCAGTGATCTCATTTCTTGAAAAGAATCCCGTGAAGTCATCCTCATCCTTATCGAAGGTTTCGTTGAATTTATCAATGTTCATAAAGACCGCAATCCCGCCGTCGTAATCGACGATGCCGGAAACCTTCAGTTCATAGGACTTGTTTTCATATTCCTCGTTCAACGTGATGGCATCGCCTGCTTTAAGAGAGAACTTGTTACTGAACGCACTTGAAATGTAAACTCCGTCCTCATCATTTCCGAGACTGATATATGAACTGTCCCGGGCGATTCCGTACACAGTCACACCTGCATCACCGCCGCTTCCCATGCCTACACGGAAGGAAGATCTTTTCTTGGGATATAAAAGGCTTACCGCACTGAATCTTTCCGCGGTCTCTTCCGAAGTTGTTATTACGTTTCCGTCCTCATCCTCACTTCCCATGAGCATATACTGGTGATCCGCAAACATCATTTCTACAGCTTTGTCTTTGTAGTGATCCAGCGAATCGGGAATACCGAACGCAAAGCAGAGCATAAGCTCGATAAATATGACTCCGAAGATGAGGATCAGGTAATTGGGAAGGTTCTGAATGAGAATCCTTATCCTGAATCTTCTTAAGAACGACCACTTCGGCAGTCTTATCGCTTTCTTTCTCTTATGTGATGCCAGGTCCTTTCTGAGGAAACGTAAAGGACTGAGTCTGAGCTTCCGTATTATGACAAAGAGATTGATGCATAGCATCAGCAGGAATGGGATCAGAGTAGTCTTGATAAGTGCGGTACTGCTGAGCACAACCCCGCAGGAAGGAAGACTGTAACTGTTGTAATACAGATTCAGCGCGATCTTTTTGAATGCGGTATATCCGAGTATATTTCCTATGACGGCACCGATCACAGTTACTACGAAGGGCATGGACATGTAATGCATCACAAGCTTCGCCCGGCTGTATCCGGATGCACGGATCGTTCCTATGACCGTGCTTTCCCTGTCGATGGTATTGCTGATGGTAACCGCGAAGATAAATGCAATTACTCCGATCAGGATATAACACAGGATCGCACTTCCGGCAGAATCTCCTTCTATATCCGAAACTGCAAAGTTACTGGCCTGCCTTAGATATTCGGGAAGGTAATCTTCTATCTCATTATCGTGAACAAGAGTCTGTGTGATCAGGGATCTTAAGAACCTGTCCGAATAATCCGCTTTTTCAATTTTATCCTCAGGACTGTCGACATACTCAAATGCATAGCTGTAGTGTATCCTCGATGATAAAGAATCGAAACCTTCGGGAGTTACCATTGCAACATCGAACCCGAATGCATCAAACATCATGTCCGTATTGGATTCATGAAGTGTCAGATAGTTTACATACGACAAAAGGCCCACAACGGTAAAAGATTTATCTCCTACCCTTATCGTATCTCCTATTTCCACACCGACATTGTCGGCATGCATTCTGTCTATTGCGATCTCATCCACAGTCTCAGGGCAGCGGCCTTCGATAAAAACCGCTCTGTCCACAGGTGAATCGCTCATATAGATACGGATATTCGCATCGGTATTTCCGTCTAAGTCATAATCCTCGTCTTCTTCCCTGTAAAAATGCTCATAAACGGTAACGGGAACGGGAGCAAAATCCTCATCATCAAGGTTATACCTGTCCGATATCTTCTCCCATTCTTCATCCACAGTTTTTATAACTTCGTTATGAGCTTCTTCATAAGCCTCTTCCACGGCATCCTTGTACATTTCCTGATCGATCAGGTCACCGAATGCTTCGGCCACCTTCTCATCAGCTTCTTCGAAGCCTTTGGAAATATAATATGCGCGTACATCAGCCATATCTCCTGTGCTTATATCATCCAGAAGCTCCTGTGAAGCATTTTCGTTCAGTTCAAAGCTTCCGTCCTCCAGATTAAGTTCATCCCTGTTTGAATAAACGGAAGAGAGCATACTGTCATGACCGACATACATTCCGGAGATAACCCCGATCATCATGACCATGAACACAATGATGACAATATACTTATGCCAATCGGAGATAAGCTCTTTGGGAATTCTTTTTATCAAAGGATTTCTCATACGCTTCACCCCCTTACCACTCAAGCTCGGATGCGGGGATCTTGCTATCATTGATGTCATTGTGACGGACGACGCCGTCCCTGAGCTTGATCACATGATCAGCCATATACCTTATAGCTTCGTTGTGGGTGACCATTATGATGGTACTTCCGTACTTTTTGTTGCAGTCTTCAATGAGTGACAGTATCTCCTTGGATGTCTTGTAATCAAGAGCACCTGTGGGTTCGTCGCACATAAGGATATCGGGATTTTTAACAACTGCCCTTCCGATGGATACTCTCTGCTGCTGTCCGCCGGAAAGCTGATTGGGATATTTGTACTTATGGTCCTGAAGACCGAGAGTTGTGATGACTTCCTCCACGTCCAGAGGCTTGTCGGAAAGATATGCTCCGACTTCGATGTTTTCTTTTACATTGAGATTGGGAATGAGATTGTACATCTGGAAGACGTAGCCCAGATGCTTTCTTCTGTAGAGTGTGAGCTGATGCTCGTTCATGTCCTCGAGTTTGTCACCGTTAATGCTGACATAACCCGAATCGGGAGTATCGATCCCTCCGATGATGTTAAGAAGCGTTGATTTTCCGGAACCGGATGGTCCGAGAAGTACACAGAACTCCCCTTTTGCAACGGTAAAGTCCATGCCTCTCAGTACATCCTGCCTGGCTTCGCCGCTTCCGAAACTCTTTTTCAGATCTTTGATCTCAAGAAAATTTTCTTTCATACAATTCCTCCAAACCTTTCTGTTTTGTTTGATTGAAAATGTATTCCCTTGATCACACAAAAAAACCAAGTACAGAGTTAACTATACTTGGTAAATGATCTGAACCGACACATCATGTATAGTTAACCTATACATGAGTCTCGCAATTTAAAACAAGCCAGACCTCCCGGCCATGATGTTGACTTGCTGCGCAATGCGCCTGCTACTCCCCCATGGGAATTATCAGTTAAAACTTATCACACGGGTCGGAGCATGTCAATTCCTTTTAATATCCCATACTCCGTTTATGCCCAGATAATCTCTCACGGTCTCTTTTGCAAAATCCAGTCCCCTGTCACTGTTCGTGATGACAACGATGTATTTATCTTCTTCGGGGTACAGCACGTATAAACTCTGAAATCCGGGATTGATCCCCGAATGCCAGTATGTTGTTCCGGAGCCTTCGGTATTTTCTATCGCGATTCCCAATCCCCAGGAATTTTCATCATCTATCACAATGTTTTCATCAAACATCTCACCGAATGCACCGGTATCTTCCGCATACTTCTTCATCAGATCATTGCAGAACAGTGCCATATCCTCACCTGTCGATCTGAAGGTATATGCTACATTGGCAGGATAAGAACGAAGATCGTTTGTAACCGGAACAGTCACAGGGATCAGTGATCCGAGAAGTATAACCGCTATCAGGAATACGGGAGCGACTATGTAAAATGCCTTGCTCTTCTTTCTTGTCACATACAGGATAAGTGCCATAATGGCGAAGCATATAAGGAAAACAAAATACGTCTTTGACAGATTCGGTAATACGAAAAGTAAAATAATTGAATTAACAATTCCCGCAAGAACAAAGCACACGGTATATGCTGTCTTGAATTTATACAGTTTGAATTTTGTTGCTGCTCCGATAATGAGAGCAAGGAGTGAAAGCATCAGGAATGACGCCGTAAAAACTATTAATGCATACAATACCGCATTACCCAGATTCATATACGGTGTAACGGTCTTCATACTTTCAAAGGTACTGTTTTTCATTCCAAGCGGTGTGAAGACATATTTCTGCGCAGCACTGTCTATAGACATTCCGCCGGCATTTACGATAACACTCTGAAGATAAATATATCCGACGCCTGAATAACAGAATCCGGTACCGGGATCATTGTAGATATTCTTATCCACTCCAAGCTCATAGCTGGGAGAAAAGCCGGCGGTATGGCATAGAAGTTCCCTGAGCGTTATATCGTTTATCCTTGCGTCATCCGTGATCAGTTCCGGATCAAGGTAAGGAGCTATGCTTTCATCAAGTTCAAGGATTCCTTCATCGACCATCGCAAGAGCCGTATAAGCCGCTACGGTCTTGCCGTTCGACCCAAGCTCAT
>JAGCUO010000018.1 GCA_017962825.1 Lachnospiraceae bacterium
ATCATGTAACCGTGGTTATCATATTCCATCATGGATGCGCACTGGATGATGACATTTTTGAAGGTGACCTGCTGGAAATCCTCGGCATCCTTAACGAAGGTACCGCACTCATTCAGGTCATAAGTGCCGGTGGCTGTGTTGTAATAGAGCATGGTGGAGTTGTGAGGGAAAGGAAGGGATACAACTCCTGCGGGTGCTCCGCCTTCAAGGTTATTGGTACCGAAGTTGAATCTGGGAAGTGCGGCATTGGGATCGGTGTAGTAAGGTGAATATCCGGCTCTTGCGATCCTTCTTCCGATCTCACCCTGAAGAGCGTACTCGGTATACCAGCTGGGCTTGCCGTTGGGTATCCTGCTGAATCCTCCGGAAAGATGGGGAAGTCCGTAAAGAGCAATGAAAGGATTGATATAAACGGGACCGCCGTCGTGAACAAGGATGGCATCATATTCATTGGCAAGGATGATGTTGGTGGGACGTGTGGAACGGATATTTCCCACACGGGCAACATTGGCATAATCCTTGTAAAGAGCCATCATTCTTGTAACTCTGTTATTGGCGGTGGAGTTACACATTTCATAAACGATGTCGGCTTCAGCAAGGCCGTAGTGGGGAGATGCGATCTTGTCGTTGTCGATCATAACTGCAACGGGTCTCTGAAGCTCGGGAGCAGCGGTGGGAAGGCAGGTCAGCTCATTGATGCCGGGAACAGCCTGTACATCGGATGCGGGCACAAGTGAGAGAGATGCGATGATAACTGCTGCAGAAAGAACAGAAGTCAGTGCTTTGAATATCTTTTTACCGAAAACCATATTATCCTCCATAAACAGTTTTTAACGGTTTAATACACATACAACTTGATTATAATCAATAACCGTATATTTTCAAATGGAAAAAGAGCGATTAAAGAAATTTTAAAAAGATGTTGACATTCGAATATATGTTCGATAAAATACAAACAGAACAAATGTTCTGAACATACATTCGGAGGTTAACATGAACGCTTATCTTAAGAACAGGAAAGTACAGATGATCGCAGCAGTCCTTATAATATTGATGATCACCGTAGTATCGGGCACATTCGCGATCAGATCGCATGCAGAGAGCGTAAATGCCGAAAGCGATACCGTTTATTACAGATACACTGCCATGTACCGTGTCAGCTCGGGAGATACGCTTACTTCGATAGCAAAGCAGTATATGGATGATGTCCATTACGATTCCGTATCCGATTACGTTAAGGAACTCCGTCAGATGAACGGAATGTACAATGATGATAAGCTGATCACCGGAGAGCTTATAGCAGTAACTTATTACTCGACGGAATACAAATAACAAAAGTCCCGGGTATATTGCCATTCAATAAATGACTTAATTTATTCCTCCGGATCCTGTTTCGTATCCTTATCGGATTTCTTTCTTTCGGGAATCTTTTCCCTGAGTGTCACGACACCCGCAGCCATTTTCCTGCTGTCGTCGAACTGTGAAGCATAGTGCTTTCTTGTAGTGTTAACGTCCTTGTGGCCGAGCACGTCGGCAACCAGGTATATATCGCCGGTCTCCCTGTAGAGGGCAGTACCGTATGTACTCCTCAGTTTATGGGGAGTAATTTTTTTGAGGGAAGTAACCCTGGAAGAGTACTTCTTAACAAGCTTTTCCACAGCTCTTACGCTGATCCTCTTGTTCTGGAGGGACAAAAAGAGCGCATTCTCGGAGCCTTTCTCAGGATTTATCTTTTCCCTTTCTTCCAGATAATCTATCAGGGCATCCTGTACTTCGTCACCGAAATATACTATCGATTCGTTACCGCCTTTTCGCGTGACCTTGACCCCGCCGTTCTTGAAGTCTATATCCCTTATATCGATACCCACGCATTCGGATACTCTTATTCCGGTTCCGAGCAGAAGAGTAAGTATTGCAACATCCCTGGTCTTGGTCCTGTTATGGTATTCGAGTTCCTTATCGGTAAGACCTTCGCCGGATTCGACCATATCGAGGAGTTTCGCAACCTCGTCGGCATCAAGTCTTATGATGTTCTTTTCGTGGATCTTGGGAGGAACAACGAGCTCTGCGGTGTTGCGGGATACCTTTTCGGTCTCGAAATAATATTTATACATTGAGCGGAGAGCGGAGAGCTTGCGTGCCTTCCCGCGTTCACCGTTGATCACGGTCCGTCCGTCCTTTTCGTAAAGGGAAACGGTCTCGAGATATTCTTCAATATCGCTTCTCTGAATGCTCTCGAGAATTGAGATGCTGAATTCACGAAGTTCCTTGTTCTTAAGTGATGGATTGTTTTCCTTTAGGAATTCGAAGAACATCCTGATATCGTAAGCATATGCGAGACGGGTTCTTGCCGAGGTGTTGGATTCTATTGCCCTGAAAAAGTCTTTGATCCATGGCGGAAGTTCATCAAGAACAAGCCGCATTTTGCGGATATTGTCCCTTATCTGGGCGTCATGATAATTTTCATCAGAAAGTACTGCCATTATTTCCTCGGTGCTAAATAGTAGATCTAACGGTCATCCGACCCTACGGTTACATATTATCATAAAACCTTGTGAAATTGCGTAAAATAAGGGCTTATATTGATGAATTTTAGTCTGTTTGATGATATAATAATTGAGTTTGCAGGAGAGGGAAATCCTATGGATGACAACAAAGAAAAAGATGTATTTACTACAAATGCAGATGGCCGTATAAGGAATCAGAAGAGAAATCCCCGGTTAAATAATAATTACTATAAATGGGGACTTACCGTCTTTCTGACTTTTCTTGCATGCATGTTCGCATTTTATATTCTTTTCTATAATGCCCAGCTGCGTGCGGGAATCAACCGTATTAACAAGATACTTTCTCCTGTGTATGTGGGATTCATAATCGCATATCTTTTCAGTCCGCTCCTTAATATGCTTGAAAATAAAGTGATGTATCCGCTTTATAAGAAGATAAAGTTCATTAAGGATGAAAACAAGATGCCTCTTGCAAGAGGTACCTCGATCATAGTAATAATCATTTTTTCATTTTTCCTTGTTTATGCGATCGTACAGATCATGCTCAAACAGGTCATACCTTCGCTTCTAAGCATCGTTTCCAATATCAGTATTTACCTTGATAACCTGACCAAGTGGGCCAATAAACTTCTTCAGGATAATCCGGATCTTAATTCATTTGTTATGAAGGATCTGAACAGATTCTCGGATGATATCGAGCTCTGGGTAAATGAAAAGTTCAGATCGGTCACCGCTAATGTTGTCACATCGCTTTCCCAGGGATTTCTTGAATTTCTTTTAAAGCTGTGGAACTTTATCATAGGCTTCATCATTTCCATATATGTTCTCTGGAGTAAGGAAAGACATGTTGCAAGAAGCAAGAAGATCGTTTACGCGACATTTTCAAGAGAGACCGCAAATGCGATCGTTGAAGCCTTCAGATATACTCACCGTACATTCATCGGATTCTTCTTCGGTAAGATCGTTGACTCAATAATCATAGGACTTATCTGTTTTATCGGATGTACCTTAATGCAGATTCCGTATGCGATCCTTATAAGCATTATTGTAGGTGTCACCAATATCATTCCTTTCTTCGGACCTTATTTCGGTGCGATACCTTCGACGATTCTTATTTTTGCCTTTGATCCACTGCATCCCGGAAAAGCTCTTGCGTTCATGATCTTTATCGTGATACTTCAGCAGTTTGACGGAAACTGGCTCGGACCCAGGATTCTTTCGACATCAACGGGATTATCGGGATTCTGGATAATATTCTCCATTACTCTGTTCGGTGGTCTGTTCAAAGTATTCGGAATGGTAATCGGTGTTCCTGTATTTGCCGTTCTGTATGCGGGCTTCAGACAGTTCAACAGAAACCGTCTTAAGAAAAAAGGATATCCTTACAAGACAAACGATTACATGGATGTCGGCACCAT
>JAGCUO010000182.1 GCA_017962825.1 Lachnospiraceae bacterium
AAACGTCCCCGCTGTCACTGTATATTATTTATTCTCTGCTTCAAGTTTCTTGTAAACGTCGAACTCATCAAAGGTTGCATAGTAATCCATGGGAGTCTCTGCACGTCTGATCTTCTTGAATGATCCGTCTGATTGAAGAAGAACCTCCGCACTTCTGAGTCTTCCGTTGTAGTTATATCCCATGGAATATCCATGTGCTCCGGAATCATGGATGAATAGAAGGTCACCCATCTCAATCTCGGGAAGCATTCTGTCAATTGCAAATTTATCACAGTTCTCGCAAAGAGAACCGGTTACGTCATACTTATGATCACAGGGAGCGTCTTCTTTTCCAAGGACAGTGATGTGATGATATGCACCGTAGATAGCGGGTCTCATAAGGTTTGCAGCACACGCATCAACTCCGATGTACTCTTTATAGATGTGCTTTTCATGGATTGCTCTGGTTACAACGCCGCCGTAAGGAGCCATCATAAATCTGCCCATCTCTGTATAAATAGCCATATCGCCCATTCCTGCAGGAACAAGGATCTCATCAAATACCTTATGAACACTCTCACCGATGACAGCTATGTCATTGGGAGTCTGCTCGGGCTTATAGGCAATACCTACACCACCGGAAAGATTGATGAACTTAATATCTGCACCTGTCTCCTCGCGAAGCTCAACCGCAAGTTCAAAAAGTTGTCCCGCAAGCTTACTGTAATATTCATTTGTTACTGTGTTGGATGCAAGGAATGCATGAATACCGAAAGTCTTAACACCTTTGCTCTTCATGATCTTGAATGCTTCGGAAATCTGCTCTCTTGTCATACCATACTTGGCATCTCCGGGGTTATCCATGATACCGTTGGAAAGAGTGAAAACGCCGCCGGGATTAAATCTGCAGCTCATGGTCTCGGGAAGCTTTCCGCCGCACGCCTTCTCACAGAAATCAATGTGAGTAATATCATCAAGATTGATGATAGCTCCGATCTTACAAGCATATGCATACTCTTCAAAAGGTGTATCGTTTGAAGAGAACATAATGTGTGAGCCGTCAAAATCAAGTGCTTTACTGATCTGGAGCTCGGTAAGTGACGAGCAGTCCATTCCGCAATCGTATTCTTTTAAAATAGAGAGAATAAAAGGATTGGGATTTGCCTTAACGGCGAAATACTCTCTGAATCCGGGATTCCATGAGAATGCTTTCTTAACTTCTTCAGCATTCTTGCGCATTCCCGCTTCATCATAGACATGGAAGGGAGTAGGGATCTTTGCTGCGATCTCTTCTGCTTTTTCTTTGGTGATAAACGGTTTTTTCATAAATACTCCTTAATCTCTGATCTGCCAGTCAATTGGCGTGATGCCGTTAGCCGACAGATATTCATTACATTTTGAAAACGGCCTGCTTCCGAAAAATCCTCTGTAAGCCGAAAGTGGCGAAGGATGTGCGGACTCGATAACAAGATGTTTCGGATTGGTAATAAACACTTTCTTGGATCTTGCCGCAGACCCCCATAATATATAAACAATCGGGCGATCCTGTGAAGCTACGGCTTTGATCGCAGCATCCGTGAATTCTTCCCATCCCTTTCCTTTATGCGAAAACGCCTGATGTGCTCTAACGGTCAACAGTGAATTTAATAGTAAGACTCCCTGCTCTGCCCAGTATGTAAGATCTCCGCTTTCCGGGATACTGCAACCAAGGTCTGTATTAAGTTCCTTATAAATATTTTCAAGAGAAGGAGGCTTGGGAATTCCTTTTTGGACAGAAAAAGAAAGACCGTGGGCCTGACCGGGCTCATGGTAAGGATCCTGTCCCAGGATGACAACCTTTACATCCGATAAAGGAGTAAGATTAAACGCCCGAAGAACGTCATCTTTCGGGGGATATACTGTATGCGTCTGATATTCCTTAACAATAAACGAGTAGAGATTTTTGTAATAATCTTTCCCGAATTCCGCCTTCATAAACGGAAGCCAGTCATTAGCTATCTGTGACATATCAAAGTCTTACACTTACGCCTTTTTCTTTTAAATAATCTTTTACTTCTTTAATGGTAAGTTCCTTGTAATGGAAAAGAGAAGCTGCAAGAACTGCTGAAGCACCTACATCGATTGCATCATAGAAATCTTTACAACTGCCCGCTCCGCCGGATGCAATAACAGGAATATTTACGGATGAAGATATGGCCTTAGTAAGTTCCAGATCATATCCGGCTTTGGTTCCGTCCGCATCCATGGAAGTAAGAAGAATCTCTCCGGCACCAAGCTTCTCTGCTTTAACAGCCCATTCAACGGCATCGATACCCATATCTACTCTTCCGCCGTTTTTATAAACAGTCCATCCTTCGCTTCCTTCACGTTTTTTGGCATCTATGGCTACCACAACGCACTGTGAACCGAATTTCATAGCAGCATCGGATATAAGATTAGGATTCATTAAAGCTGCAGAATTAACACTTATCTTATCCGCACCTTCTCTTAAAATTGCCTTGAAATCATCCGTGGTTCTGATACCGCCGCCAACCGTAAAAGGAATAAAAAGGGTTGAGGCTACGTTTCTGACCCATGAAAGCTGGGTATCACGTGAATCTGCAGACGCGGTTATATCGAGAAAAACAACCTCATCCGCACCCTGTGCATCATATGCCGCAGCAGTCTCCGCAGGGTCTCCGGCATCTCTTAAATTCAGGAAATTGATTCCTTTAACTACTCTTCCGTCCTTAACATCAAGACAGGGAATTATTCTCTTGGTAAGCATATCAGACCTCCCCTGCTATCTTAAGGAAATTGGCAAGCACTTTAAGACCTGCGTCCGAACTCTTTTCCGGATGGAACTGAGTTGCAAAGATATTGCCTTTTTCTACGGAAGAATCATAAGTAATTCCGTATTCGGTTCTGGATGATACGATCGAAGGATCTTCACATTCAAGGTAAAAAGAATGAACGAAGTAAAAGTAAGTACCTTTATCAATGCCTTCAAGGAGCCTGCCCTTACTTTCAACAATATCGTTCCAGCCGATCTGGGGAACTTTAAGATCGCATGATCCGGGAAATCTCTTGATCTTACCGGGAAGAATTCCCAGACCCTTTACTCCTGGTGATTCTTCACTTTCTTCAAAAAGAAGCTGAAGTCCGACGCAGATGCCAAGGAAAGGTCTTCCGGATGCAGCGTATTCTTTTAACGAAGTATCAAGTCCGCGTTCCTGTAATTTATTGACACAGTCACCGAAATTACCAACCCCGGGTAAAATAACGGCATCAGCCTTCTTTATCTCTTCCTGATTGGATGTAAGTATGTGCTCTGCACCAAGTTTTTCAATAGCTTTTTCGACGCTCTTTACATTTCCTGCGTCATAATCAACGACAGCGATCATTCATTAACCTCAAGGATTTACAAAAATAATATCTTCTCCGGGATCATCTTCACCGGGAATAAGGTCTTCGGGAACAGCTGGAGTCTCAAGGATTTCTTCAGGCTGGGATTCAGCATCCTGAGGCTGTCCGTGATTTCCGTTTACAACGTCATAAACGGCTCTTGTATAGTCAACGTCTTTCTTGATCATCGCAATCTCTATTGCTTCTTCTTCGGTAAGACCAAAGTTTGCATAGAGAGCATCAACGATCTGAGCATAAACAGGTTCAACCTCTTCAAGACACTGCCATTTAACCGCAGATGCATACAAATCAGGATAATTAAATACGGACTGGATAAGCGAATCAAGAGCCCTGACATCCGACTCATCCCTATAATATTCATATTCACGATACCAAAGCCTTATCTTAAGTATGCACTCGGATCTCTTGAATATGATAGTATCGGATTCGTTCAATTCCAAACCGAACAGGTCCTGATATGCTGTCTGATAATCTCCTTCGGCATATGCTTCCCTTGCTTCCTCCTTAACCGCATGAGCTCCAAGGAGTTTTGAAATTATGAGCACCGCAACAAGTATGGTTGCACACAAAGCAAAAATAGCGATAACCTTTTTCTTGTTGAGCTTCTTACCGGGCTTTTCAGGCTCTTCGTTCGTAGGTTTCTTTTCTTTCTTGGGCTTCTTTTTCTTTTCTTTCTTTCCGCCGACTTCGCCATCACCGCCTTCTTCATCTGAGCCGGCGTCGTCAGATTTTTTGCCCTTATCTTTTTTCTTCTTTTTCTTCTTACCCTTCTTGCCGTCCCCATCTTCAGCTTCAAGCTGTTCGAGAACTTCGGCATTTTCTTCGGAGAGCTTGATCTCGGAAGCTTCGCCCTCTTCATCTTCATCGGTCTCGGTCAAAAGATCGATGATCTTGGCAATAAGGCCCTTCTTGGGTTTCTTTTCCTTGGCTTCTTTTTCAAGAAGATCATCAAGTTCATCAGCAGGAAGAGAAACGGGCTCATCAGAAGGAACTTCATCGGTTTTATCGTTTCCTTCGGAAAGGCTGTCATAAAGATCCTCCTCACTGAGAGGATTTCCCATTATTTCCGCCAAAAGAGAATCGGCTTCGTTCAGTTCGTCGTTCTCTGCAGGAATCTCAATAGGAGCCGCGGATGCTTCGGATGTAAGTGCCGCAGCTTTAACTTCAGCGGCAGCCTCGGCAGCACCTGCTAAAAGTGCATCCACATCGGACATATCGGCATTTTCCGCATTGTCTGATGATACTACATTTTCTTCACTGACACCGTTAGATTTCTTCTTGGCCTTTTTAGCTTCCTTTGCTTCTTTGCGGAGTCTGGCTTTTTCTTCTTTTGCCTTTCTTCTGGCTTCTTTCTTTTCTTCCTTTAAACGCTTCTTTTCAGCTGCCTTATCAACAGGAGCTTCCTCAGCAGTCTCACCAAGAACGTCGGGTGCATCAGCTTCATCAGAACCGTTTATAAGAGCTTCGATACCGGGATCGACTGCTTCGTTATTATCGCTCTTATCAAGCAGATCACCGATTTCACCGGCTGATCCGCTGTCGGCAGCAAGAAGATCGTCAAGGGACATATCCGATCTGTCGGGATCCTCGGCAAGTCCTTCTTCACGTGCCTTATTGAGCATTGATTCTATTTCATCCTCGGAAAGTGATCCTTCGGATTCATTTTCTTCCTTCATGAGCTCGGCAAGCTCAGCATCAAGATCAAAATCATCTGAAGCACCATCGGATAAGCCTTCTGATTCAGCTGATTCAGAGGACTCAGTATCTACTCCCGATTCTTCAAGAAGTGCTGCAAGCTGTGCATCAAGATCTTCCTCGGAAGGAACGTCAGAAGATTCTTCACTTGCTTCTTCAACAGGTAAATCACCAACTGCAGAGTCTTCCGAAATACCGTTAAGAACACTCTCCGCTTCACTTAACAGATCGGAGAATGAATCATCTATATCTAAATGATCTTCGGATGATGATTCATCGGTATTATTTTCTTCGGAAGGGGTCTCTGTAGGATTTTCAGAACCTGAAGCCTCTTCTGCAGAAGGCAGATCTTCAAGTGCGGAGATTTCATTAACCGCAAGGGCTTCTTCAAGTTCGGCGGCTTCATCTACAGCTACGGTATCATCAGATATTCCGAGATCGTCAAGATTAAGATCTTCGAGATTAAGTTCATCGGAAGCTTCTTCTGAAGAAGGAGCATCTTCGATCGCAGCAATGTCATTTACCGCAAGTGCTTCTTCAAGAGCAGCCGCTTCCTCAAGTTCGGATGTATCATCGGACAATCCCAGATCTTCAAGATTAAGATCTTCCAGACTGAGTTCAGGCTCAGCTGCGTCAGAAGATGATTCTTCAATGGCGGTTTCATCAATCGCTTCGGATTGCGAATCTTCAGACTCGATCTTACTCATGAGATCACTCATAAGATCGGAAAGATCGGCATCCATTGCGGAATCATCATCAGGAACATCAAGAGACGGTGCAGAATCAATATGTACATCTGATGCAGCCGGATCCTCGTTCATTATCTGAGTAAGATCAGGAATATCAGCCGAATGATCGATAGAATCTTCTACTGCCGCAGATGACTCTTCAGTTAATGACGATACATCAGAAAGTAAATTATCAATGTCAAGATCATCAGAGAGAGATTCGGACGATGTTTCTTCCGGTAAGGGCTCTTCAAAAACCGGCTCTTGCGCGGAAACTTCCAGCTCCTCAGCCACGTTGACTGAAATATCTTCTGTCGCAGTTTCTTCCACCTGAGGCTCTACTATAGCAGGTGCAGGTTCACTCATCTGTTTAAGCAGATCATCAAGGGCAGATTCTCCGGATGAAGAAGATGGTTTGGAAACAGGCTCCCGGGAGCTTTCTTCCGCAGGTGCCGATTTTTCAGTGTCGGTATCTTTTTTGGTGGGTGATGCAAGCTCTGCAGGCACACCCATGGATTTCAACAAACTGTCAAGATAGTCTTCAGACGAACCCATTTAAACTCTCCGATTTCTATAAATGTTCTTATGAGAAAATCCCATAAACATACCAATTAATTTTAACACAGTAACGCTTTAATGTATAGGCATTAGTGACAGTGGGGACGTACAGTTTAGTCAGGTTTTATAAGAAAAATCAAACATCTAATCCTGACCAAAGTGTACGTCCCCACTGTCATCAAAAAAGCTCTGCCCGATATGGACAGAGCTTTCAAAATTCAGTTAAGGTTATACTTTTCTACAAGTCCGTCGATGATCCTTACAAGATTACCGATCTCAGGCTTTGAAAGCTGTGCATCAGCTCCGAGAGCCTCGCCCTTCTTCTTCATCTCCTCGTTAACAAGGGATGAGAAAATAACTACAGGGATATGTCTGGTACGGTCATCATCTTTGATAAGCTTGGTAAGTCTGTGACCGTCCATCTCAGGCATCTCAATATCCGTAATAACAATCTTTACATGCTCATTGAGAGTTCCGTCAGCCTTGCATTCTGTGATAACGTCGTATGCTTTCTGACCGTTCTCGGTGTGGATGATACGATCGTATCCGGCAGCTGTAAGGGAATCAACGATAAGCTTATTCAGAAGAACCGAATCCTCTGCGATAAGAATGGGAACATTGCTTCTTGATCTCTCACCAAGCTCATCGATATCACTTACCTTAAGTCCTGTCTCGGGATTGATATCGGAAATGATCTTCTCGAAATCAAGAATAATGATAAGTTTACCCTCGTTCTTAATGAATCCGGTGGAAACGGATGCTTCTGCGGTAGAGATAGTTGAATCGGGTTTGATGATATTTCTCCAGGATACTCTGTGAATACCCTTAACCGCTTCAACATGGAAAGCAATATTGAGGTTATTGAAATTGGTGATTATAAAGAGTCCACCGGGTTCAGACTGTCCTCTTCCGAGGCAGTTCTTAAGATCGATTGCAGTGATCATAGTCTCACGGGGCATGAAGATACCTTCAATGCTGGGATGAGAATTAGGTACAGGCGTAACCGGCTGGTAAGATATGATCTCTTTGATCTTGGCTACGTTAATACCGTATGAGAATTCACCGAGAGTAAATTCAAGGACTTCAAGTTCGTTAGTGCCGCTATCAAGTAAAATCTTAGTATCCATAGTCGATATTACCCTTTCTGCAACCTTTTTTTCGGTGTCTTTTTATAGTACTTACTATAACATAATCCAAGTGAAAATAAAACAAATTTAACACTCAAATGTACATTACATCGTCAGTATATCACATCTTTTACTTGTGGAGAATACTTTACAATTTACAAAAATAATTATTGTCAGAAAATTTAAAAAAGCATGACAATAGGGACGTACCCCTCTGTCAGGAAGAACTTCCTGACAGAGGGGTACGTCCCCATTGTCATATAAATATCCGGATTATCTTGCTACAAGCTGGCAAGCATATCCGTTGAAGTTAAGAAGGAATGTAACGGTTCCGGGAGCGTTATCGATATCATCAAATACGTGAACGGCACCGTTTTTATCAACTGCAACAAGCTTGTACTCGGTATATCCTCCGCTTACGTTGAAACATACATATCCGTTCTTGGGAGAATTATCCTTAGCATTGTTTACATAGAGAGAGTATGTCTTGTAAGGAACAAATCCTAAAGGTCTTCCGATGTTAAATGCATTAAGGCACTGAGCACCCTGAGGCTCTTCCTTGAAACTGAAATTATTGATGAAGCTGTAGAACTGATTAAGGCTTGCACCTGATCCAGCAGGAATAGCACCAACTGCGGGAGCTACAGGTGCGGCAATAGCTTCACCTTCGGTATAGATAAGAACTACTGCAAATCCGTTGAAGTTAACATTAGCGGAAATTGTTGCAGGATTGATATCAAGATCATCACATACAGTGATAACTCCGCCCTGTCCGATGGTCATAAGCTTATAAGTTCTGTTGGCTGCCTGATATCCTTCAGGAATATTGAAGCATACAAGGCCCTGTTTATTCTTGTAGTCTCTGGTGAAATTAAAAGCGATAGCACCTTCGCAAGCTGACATATATCCTGCGGGCATAAAAGCATTTACGGAAGTTCTCGCAAGGCCGCCGAGTGCGCATTTATATCCGTCGATGGTATTATTGCTTCCTCCGTCATAAAGAACGCCGCTGGCTGAAGGAATGATGGAGAAACCACCGTAAACCATCTCTTTATTCTTGATCGTGATATTCGTTGTATATGAATATCCGAGATCTGCACAAGACACAACGACAGTTACAACTACGGGTGCTCCTTCGCGGAACTTGCTGGTATTGACATAAATAGGATCGGTAATCTTGGTTCTGGTCTCGGTATAATCAAGAACCACACCTGCGGTGTCAGAATCAACAGCTTTTTCATAAACCTGCCAGGTATGACCGTTTACAAGATCTCCGAGAGTACCTTTATTGGTAAGAAGAATGTAAGTACCCTGCTGAGTATTGTACCAGTCAGCAACAAAACTGATGGCAGGAACTGCAGAAGCAGCATGTACCGTATAAGGAAGGCACACAAAAGCAACCAGAATTGCCGCAAGGATACCGGACAATCCTTTTAACATAAATTTCTTCATAATCTAACTTCCTCCATAAACAATTTGAATATCGGAAATACCCGAATTTCCAAAAACTCACAAATATATTGTAATTAAACAGCCGCTTTAAATCAAGTGAATTTGGTAAACAATTCAAAGATTTGCATTAAGAATTCATGTAAAATTCTTTAATTTTTTTAATATTATATTTGCAAATACTCTGTTATTGGTATACGATTTTTATAACGTTATATATTCTTGTGGGGCATTAATCAGTACTACAGAAAGCGTGATTTTATGGAGAATAACTCACTCGTTCCTTCTGGTCTCCCCGGCGGTTTCTTTATCTACAATGCATTGGGAGATAATGAACTTCTTTTCGCAGATTATAATCTGATCAAACTCTTCGGTTGTGAAACATTTGAAGAATTACAAGAATTCACCCATAACTCCTTTAAGGGTATGGTCCATTTTGATGACTATAAAAAAATTGATTCCGAGATCATAGCCCAAACCTTCAACAGCGATAAAATGCATGACTATATCAGATACCGCATCATTACCAAATCCGGCGATATCAGGTATGTAGAGGACTTCGGGCATCTTCTTCACGGCAAAAACGGTGAGAAGATCTTTTATGTATTTATAGTGGATCTGGATAAAGATGAATATTATAACAGGGGCAGAAATTCTGTTGCTGAGAGCCAGATATTTGCAATGAACAAGGACTCCGACAGATTGACAGGTCTTCTCAACATGGCATCCTTCTATGAACAGGTCCAATCCGGACTTGCAGCTTTAAGCGATAACGATACCAAGAAGATTTCTTTTGTCCATTTCGATATCGTAAACTTCAAGATATTCAATGAAAAATACGGATTCCAGAGAGGCGACGAACTTCTGTGCAGAGTGGCTTTCACAATCAGGCAGGAGTTTCAGCACGGATTCTTTGCAAGATTTTCAAACGATCATTTCGTTGTTGCTACAAATGCCGAAAATGTGGAATGGATAGTTGAAAACATACATAACATTATACTAACGATATTCAAAGGTATAAGAGTCGAGATCAAAGCCGGCATATACCATATGGAGAGTAAAAGTAAGGAAGTCGGTCTTGCATGCGATCAGGCCAGAATTGCCTGCAACAGTATCAAACACAGATACGATAAGATCTACGAAATATATAAAGAAAATATTCATGCAAAACTCCGCATGACTCAGTTTGTAGTAGATAACATCGATACAGCCATCGAAAAAGAATACCTTAAGGTATACTACCAGCCCATTATCAGAGTATCTTCCGGAAAAATATGCGGATACGAAGCTCTGGCAAGATGGGAGGATCCTATTGAAGGAATGCTCTCTCCCGCCAGCTTCATTGTGCCTCTTGAAGAGTATCACATGATCCATAAAGTCGATCTCTTCGTCATAAGTAAAGTATGCGAAGACTTAAGTCACATGCTGGACAATAATGAAAAAGTGGTTCCCATTAGCGTAAATCTGTCCAGGATTGATTTCGAATTATGCGATGTCTTTTCTTTTACGGAACAGGTTGTAGCAAGGTATAATCTTCCGAGAGAACTGATCGACATAGAAATCACCGAAAGCACTCTGAATGACGATGCAACGGCACTTCATGAAAAAGTAAATAATTTCAGAAATGCGGGATATCATATATGGATCGACGATTTCGGAAGCGGATACTCTTCTCTTAATCACCTGCTTGATTACGACTTCGATGTTCTCAAACTCGATCTTGAATTCCTGAGAACATATGACAAACATGTAAAAGCTGCCGAACTCATAAGACACATAGTACAGGGTGCACTGGACATGCAGGTGGAACCGCTTCAGGAAGGCGTCGAAACAAAAGAACATTTTGAGTTCCTGAAACTTATCGGATGCATAAGAGCTCAGGGCTACTACTTCGCAAAACCAATGCCATTAAATGAAAGTAAAGCTTTCACATCTTCTAAAGGTCTCGAACTTGAATAACACAAAAAAACAGATCCGAAAGGATCTGTTTTTTATTATCTATTCCTTCAAAACCGAATCCGAACTAGATCAAACATCCATCTTGGCAACAACAGGATAAGCCTTCGACCTATTAGTAAATGTCAGCTGAGAGCATTACTGCTCTTACACACCATTCCTATCTACCTCATACTCTCTAAGGGGTCTTATTACCTTATGGTAGGGATATC
>JAGCUO010000183.1 GCA_017962825.1 Lachnospiraceae bacterium
AGGCCTTCCATCCATGCGGCGATATCCGCTTCGTTGTGTTCTGACAGACTCTCACGGAGCTTCGCGTACTCTTTCTTTTCCAGAAGAGTAAGAAGCTCATCAAAGATATTCAATTCTTCCATCGTGCAACCTCCGTGATGACGGCAAAGCCCGCCCCACGATCCGGATGCAGCTTAAATATGGGAAGCCGGGTGGTGAGGCAGAAATGCCGTGATCATATAATGCGTACTTCGGGGAACAGAGTCTGTACTTCGACTGTCACCTGTCATATGATCACCACCCTTCCTTAAGATTTTTCGGAATGTAAAACCAATTTCCGAATACATTCTATTCACCCCTGCCACATAAGTCAACCCTAAACGCAACATTTATCGCACCGACGATATGACGGTAAAGTATAGCGTTGTCTGTTGGTTCCTTAGCACCGGGAGTGTTTTTTTATATTTGAAAATATGTGAATAAAAAAATGAACAAATAGATGAAACTCAATAATAGGGGCATTTTTTCATAGAAAAATGCTTGATGTGACGTACGTGTCGTGGAATTATTGTTAATATTTCCACTTGAACTGTCTGAAACAACCGATTTAGAGTCAAAATAGTATGTTGGCTTTGGCAAAAATAGGATCTTAGGATGAAAAAAGGACAGTTTAAGCAAAATGGAGTCCATTTAGAGGAACATGAATATAATACAGTGAAGCATCTGTTGAATTGCGGTTATGATATAGAATTGATACCGCCGTCTGATATCAAAGGCGTCAGATCTCCGGATGTAATGATTAACGGTAATGCATGGGAGATGAAGGCGCCACAAGGAAATGGAAAGAATACAATCAGAAATAATTTAAAAAATGCAGGACATCAATCATCCAATATAGTGGTGGATCTGAGACGCTGTAAACTTGATGATGAAATTGCTGTAAAAGAATTATATATGCATTTTAAAGTATCAAAAAGAATTCGAAGATTGATTATTATAGTTAATGATGAAAAAATAATTGACTGTAAGAAATAATAGATATATCATAATTTTACAAGGCGTAGACCGGCAGCCACTAGAGTGCGGGGGCTGCGTCACTTTTCTTTATAGCCTAAGAGCCTCGAAGCCACTTTCGGGGCTCTTTTTTGTTGAATTCTTTTTCAAACAGACCGGGGCTCTTTTCATCAAGGATGGAAAGACGTATCATATAGAAAGAAAATATCAGAGTTCGCAGGCAAGGAAAGCGAAGATGGATTTTATACCGGGGGGATGAATATGGAATTTCCGGAGAAGTTATTTGATCTGAAAGAAGATGAAGACGGATACGGATATCATTTCCGTGATGAGAACGGGGAACTTGTAACGTCAACTTATTCTCACTGGTATGACAATAATAAGTACCGTCTTATCTGGGAATCGAAAGAAGATTATCTCGATGTTCCGCCTGCGGTGTACGGACCCGTTGATGCTAATGGGGTGTATGAAAGGGTTACGGATGATCATCTGATCGGCATGATCTTTACGAGTTTTCGCGGATATGTAAGCAAACAGCTTCAGACGGACGGGCCTGCCTGGTATTACGAGAACTTAAGAAATCCCGGCGGTTCACCCGCTTTGGGTATGATGTCCAAAGATTTGGGAATGATGCTTATGAACAGTCAACCTCCAAAATCTGCGTCGATGGACTTTTCGGATATGAAGACAGATATAAGATTTTGTCCGAACTGCGGTGGCAAGCGTGAAGATGAATTGAAGTTCTGTCCGGAGTGCGGAGCAAGACTTGCAAAATAGATCATGAGATTATTCATAGCGATACAATTTAACGATGAGATAATTGATGCCCTGACGGGATTTCAGAGCGAGCTGCGGGAACAGGGAGTAAAGGGAAAATTTACGCCTGAGGAGAACCTGCATCTTACTCTTTCTTTTATCGGAGATTTCAACGATCCGGATGCTGTGCTCGAAGCTATGGAAGAGTCGGACTTCAGACCGTTTGATATAAAGCTGGACGGAGTCGGACATTTCGGAGATCTGTTCTGGATGGGACTTGCCGATAATCCCGCACTGCATGCATATGTTAAGAGGCTGAGGCACTGTCTTGCGGATGCGGGGATTCCATTTGATAAGAAGCGCTTTTCGCCGCATATAACGCTGATACGCAGGGCTGAATATAAGTACGAGGGAGAAATACCTGTTTACGATGTTCCGAAGGGCAGGATGAAGGTGGTAAGCATTTCACTTATGCGCTCCGATAGAGGAAAGCACGGGATGATATATACCGAGATCGGTTCGGTGGAATAACGGTGAATGCCTGGCGTATGCAGGGGCAAAACTGCGTTTGTACAGTTGCTGAATGTGTGAGGCGCGTATGAGAGGATTTGATGAAAAAGAGATAATGGAAAAGTACGAAAGGCTTAAGAAGAAATATGTGAATCCTTTCGTGCCGGATCTGAGCAGGGATGCGGAGACGAGGTTCATCAAGGATAATGAATTTTTGGAGAATTCATTCAGCAGAGCCTTCACGCCGCATATCTGCAAGGGAAAGCTGCTTTTCAATAAGGATCGCAAGGCTATTCCGAAAAATGCGGACAGCCGGAATTACCTCAAGTTGATCTATGATGGGGAAGGAAAACTCCTGAGAAGTGAGTACGATATGGGAGGCGCCGGCTCCACCTGGTCGAGCTCGTCAGACAGGAAGAATATAACATTCTGTGTATCGGACAACCTTTGGATAGATTGCATGGCAGAGGCGGACTCCGAAGGAAAAAACACATACAACTGGGTAATGTTCGAGTGGAGTGAATACGACGATGACGGAAGGCTTGTGAGCGTCGAGAGGTTTAAGGGTGATCCCGCCTTTTTAGTAGATGTGGTCGTTAATGCCGAGTATTATGAGTATGAAGACGGTTGTTTAAGCCACATAACTGAGTATAAGGATTTCCATTCGGATCTTCCCAAGATGTCAAGGGATCTTGTGATGATGAATATGCCCGACAGGGTGTTCAATCCGGATGTGATCAATTACTCTTTTGAAAGATCGGGCAGCGACATCATATGCACGAGATTGCATTATTTCAGGGTGTCACAGTCTTTCACCGATAAGATCACGATTCCCGAGAAGGAACTGATCAAGATGAAGGAACACGGAATAAGGCTGGTTTAGATGAAATGAAAAGTTATTCCGATATGTACATACATTTCGGGTGTGAGTTGTATAATACAGTTACGGCGGATAACGGTGTGACAAGATACAGTCTGTGCTATCTGCCGAAGGATGAGGAGGAAAGAAAATGACTTTTAACGAACTTGTAACCAAGGTAAGAAACATGGCAGCTCAGGTTGATGTATCCAACAGGGATTTCCTTGCGGTGCAGATCAACATTACCGGTAAGGATCCCGGAGTATTCTATGTTGAGGTCAAGGATCACCGCATAAATGTCGAGCCCTATGATTACCATGACAGGAACTGCGCGATCACGATCAACATGACCAACTTCAACAAGCTGATCGACGGAAAGCTCGATCCCGTTCTTGCATTCACTACCGGAAAGCTTAAGGTTGAAGGCGATGCCGGCAAGGCACTTGAGTTTGCAAATCTGTTAAAGAAATAATGAAACTTGCTACTTTATCCGAAAAGGAAATAATCATAACGCTGATAGCCCTGGCACTTCTGCTGATAATGGCATTTGTGTTTGGAAGCCTTATGGAGCTTATCAAGGGGCCAAGGGTTGTCGGTGAGATTCTTGGAGGAATGATACTCGGCGGAAGCTGCATGTTCATTCTTTTTCCTGCTCTGTCGGAAAGGATCTTCTTCGCGTATGCGGAAGAGGGCAAGGTGCTGAACATCTTCTATCAGCTGGGACTTATCTTTTTGATGTTTTTATCCGGCTACAACACGGATATCAAGGTTGATAAGTCGAACGCGAAGACGATAGGTCTTGTGTTTGTCGGTGCGACGTTTTTACCTATGCTCGGAAGCATTCCGTTTTTCGGGATGTTTAAGAGTTACTTTATCGGAACCGCAGGAAATGAAATGTCGTACAACCTTGTTTTCGCGATAGGAGTCGCGATCACATCAATCCCCGTAATATCGAAGATATTCTTCGACATGGGCATCATGAACAGGGCGTTTTCGAATACGGTACTGACGGTTTCTACATTTCAGGATCTGTGTCTGTGGATTCTTCTGAATGTGGCAACACGCATCGTTCAGTCCGGTGAGATCAGACTTTCCGAGATGATCTTGATCGTGCTTGTTACGATCGGAATATTTGTTGCGATAGCATGTATTTCAAGGTACATAAAACAGGTTAAGAGTCAGTGGAAGCCTAACACATTTTATTCTCTGAGTTTTGCTGCACTGATGTTTACATGTGGCGTTCTGTACATGCTGGGTATCAACATCATGTATTCCGCATTCGTTGTGGGATATCTTATCAAGGCGATATTCGGAACCGAGGAAACGGTTAAGACCAGAATGCATTTCCTTGAAAACGTCGCGTTTTCGTTTTTTATTCCGATCTATTTTGCATTGGTCGGAATTCAGCTGAACGTAATACACGATTTTTCTTTCATGAGATTCGTTCTCTTTTTCGCGATAGCGTTCGGGCTGGAATTTATCGGAACCTGGGTGCTTCTGTTGTTCTCGGGACTTAAGATGAGCACCAGGATGAATTTTGCGATAACGATGAATGCACGCGGAGGCCCGGGGATCGTGCTGGCTACCGTTGCGTATTCATATGAGATAATCAGCCTTGAGTTTTTCACCGTGCTGATACTGACCACCATGCTGAGCTCAATGATCGCAGGGTACTATCTGAGGCTTCAGCAAAAGCGTGATCCGAAAGTGTTTGATGAACTATAAATCGTGATGACTCTCGTGTTTACGGAGGCGCCGCGGCAGAGAGGATATATTATGAAAAAATGTAATGAAAAAATGTTATTTGCATCGGCTGTTGCTGCAGGTGCACTGATGAGCATTGCGGGATGCGGCGATCCTGCTGCGAGTGTCTACGGACCGCCCCCTCAGATGGAAGAGGATGTAAATG
>JAGCUO010000184.1 GCA_017962825.1 Lachnospiraceae bacterium
GAAGGCGGAAGCGGCGGAGCACTTGCTCTTTGCCACGGAGACAGGATATGGATGATGGAGGATGCATACTTCAGCGTTGTTTCCCCGGAAAGCTGTGCGAACATACTGTGGAAAGATCCGGGAAGAGCGGCTGAGGTTGCGGGGGCTTTAAACCTTACAGCGGATAAGCTGTCGGATCTCGGACTGATCGATAAGGTCTGTAGAAAAAACAGATTAAAAGAGCTGGGAACTGATCTGAAGGAAGAATTTGCCAAGCTGTCCGAAATGAGCATTGAACAGCTGACGGATGACAGATATCGGAAATTCAGAAACATAGGATACAAATCTTATTAAGGTAAGAAAATGTCATTTATATATGAAAGATATTATAAAGAAATAACGGATGCATCGGGCTGCGTAACCGGCATAGAAACATCTTATGATAAAAATTTCAATTTTGCATACGATGTTGTGGATGAGATAGCGAAGGAATCGCCGAATAAGACTGCACTTGTGCACAGAAGCACGGAAGGTAACAGAACCGTGCTTACATTCGGTGATCTTAAAAGAATGAGTGACAAAGCGGCAAATGCCCTTATAAGCCTTGGGATCAAAAAAGGCGATCCGGTTATGCTGCTCTTAAAGAGAAGGTATGAATACTGGATACTAATTCTTGCACTTCACAAGCTGGGTGCTGTTGCGGTTCCGACTTCGCACATGGTTTCTTCCGAAGATATAAGAGAGCGTATCATGGCTGCGGGAGTAAAGGCAGTCATGTGTGTCAACTCTGACAGCATATGTGACAGGGTAAGGGATGCCGTTAAGGATACCACTGCCATGCAGCTTGTTGTCGGTGACAGATATCCCGGTGCGGCAGATCTTAATAAACTTATCGAAGAAGCTTCCGATGATCTTGAGAGAATTGAGACCAGGGTTACCGATGATATGCTGTATTATTTTACATCGGGAACCAACGGATCTCCCAAAGCGGTGATCCACGATTATTCATATCCCATAGCTCATATATATACTGCCAAGAACTGGCACGGAATGTGTGACTGCGATCTTCATCTTACGGTTGCGGATTCCGGATGGGCCAAGTCTGCGTGGGGTAAGCTGTACGGACAATGGTTTATGGGAGCGGCGATCCTTGTATATGATTATGAAAATTTCTATGCGGCAGATATGCTGCATCTCCTTGAAGAAGAAAAGGTAAATACATTTTGTGCGCCTCCTACCATATATAAGTATTTCCTTCTGGAGAATCTCGGATCATACGATCTCAGTTCGCTTAAATATGCTTCTACCGCGGGAGAGCCGATGCCTCAGGATGTTTCATCCAGATTTGCGGAATGTACGGGCATAGCGATAAGAGAGGGCTTTGGGCAGACAGAGACAGCATTGCAGATATGTGTACCTGTGGGAAGCTCCGCTCCGTCTGGATCGATTGGAAAATCCTCACCGCTTTACAATATGGATCTGATAGATGAAAACGGAAATTCCGTTCCCCTCGGAGAAGAGGGGGAGATAGTCATAGTACCACGCGGTGGAGAGATACCCCTGGGAGTATTTAAAGGTTATCTTGGACTTCCGGATCTATATAATGAAGTGTGGGAAGGCGGAGTATATCACACCAGGGATAAAGCTGTCAGGGATAAGGACGGATATTTCTTTTTCTTGGGAAGAAACGATGACGTCATTAAATCCAGCGGATACAGAATAGGACCTTCGGAGGTTGAAGATATTCTGATGATGCATCCTTCTGTTTTTGAATGTGCGGTAACAGGATATCCGTCCGGAAACAGAGGCGAGATAGTTAAAGCAAGCATCATACTTAATGAAGGTTATGAAGCGAGTACAAAGCTGAAGACTCAGCTTCAGGATTTTGTTAAAGAAAGAGCAGCGATATATAAATATCCAAGAAGGATTGAATTTGTGAAGGAACTGCCCCGAACCGGAAACGGTAAGATATGCAGGGCGGCGATCAGAAAAGCAGATCTTAAGAACAGATAATAAAAGCCCCGACAGACTATTTGTCTGCCGGGGCTTTAAACAAGGTAGGAAAGATATTCCTGATAAAGAAATTACTCTACATCCTGCAATGCGTCGAAATCTTCCTCGCCGGTTCTTATCTTAACAACCTTTTGTACATTGTAAACGAAGATCTTACCGTCTCCGATGTGACCGGTGTAAAGAGCTTTCTTAGCCGACTCAACAACCTTGTCAACGGGGATAGCGCTTACGACGACTTCAAGTTTAACCTTAGGTAAGAGAGTAGCATCGATCTCGACACCACGATATCTTTCTCCTGCGCCCTTCTGGATGCCGCATCCCATTACCTGGGTTACTGTCATACCGGTTACACCGAGGTCGTTCATTGCCTTACGAAGCTTGTCGTAACGTGAGAGCTTTGCAATGATCACTACCTTGTAAATACCGGTAGCCATTTCGGGGATAGGAAGTTCGGGCTCTTTGACAACGGGAACAGCTGCGTTCTTTTTGGCTTCGGAAGCCTCCTCGTAGGAATCGGATCCGAGGTTGGTGTTCTCGTTGATATCCATTGTCATGGTAGTGGTATCCATGATGGAGAAACCTGCATATGCGGAAGGAAGGCCATGCTCTTTAACATCGAGACCCTGAATCTCTTCTTCCTCGGTAACACGAAGACCGATCGTCTTCTTAATAATTGTGAATGCAATAAGAATGGTAACTGCTGTCCATGCGATGGTTACGAACATACCGCCGAACTGTTTTCCGAGCTGAGCAAATCCTCCACCGTAGAAGAGACCTTCGGTGATTCCTGCTCCTTCAAATCCGGGAGCTGAAGCAGTTGCGAAGAGACCTACAGCGATGGTGCCCCAGATACCGTTGAGCATATGAACTGCTACGGCACCTACGGGGTCGTCTACATGAGTGATGTTATCGTTGAACCATACACCGAATACTACGAGAAGTCCGGCAATGGCACCGATGATTGCAGCGCCTGCACAATCGGTAACGTCGCAAGGAGCGGTGATGGCTACAAGTCCTGCAAGTGAAGCGTTGAGACACATTGAAACATCGGGCTTACCGTACTTAACCCAGGTGAAGATCATACATACAACGGTTGCAACTGCGGGAGCTACGGTAGTGGTAAGGAAAATGGATCCGAGAGTTGCGATATCGGTAGCTGCTGCTCCGTTGAATCCGTACCAGCCGAGCCAGAGGATGAATACACCGAGAGCTGCGATAACAAGGTTGTGTCCGGGGAATGCGTTTACTTTGGTAACTTTACCGCTCTTATCCTTTTCGAACTTACCGATTCTGGGACCGAGCATCCATGCACCGATTAATGCGCAGATACCACCGACCATGTGAATGCAGTTGGAACCTGCATAATCGTGGAATCCCCACTGTGCGAGGAATCCGCCGCCCCAAGTCCAGTGAGCTTCAATGGGATAGATGATCGCGCTGATGACAGCTGAGTAGATACAGTAGCTTGAGAACTTGGTTCTTTCTGCCATGGATCCTGAAACGATGGTAGCTGTCGTTGCACAGAATACAAGGTTGAATACGAATGCTGAATAATCGAAATTTCCGTAACTTGTAAATACATCGAAGCTGAAGCCTCCTGCGAAACCTCCGAGGATGTTATCCCCGAGCATCAGTGATGCACCGCAGATGAACCACATTACGGTTCCTATACAGAAGTCCATCAGGTTCTTCATGATAATGTTGCCTGCGTTCTTGGCTCTTGTAAATCCGGCCTCACACATTGCAAATCCGGCCTGCATCCAAAATACCAGTGCGGCGCCAATCAAAAACCATACGCCGTACACTTCGTCTGTGACGAAACTAATAATTTCTTGTGCCATAATCTTTCCTCCTGTGATCACAAGCGATGCATTCCGGCCGAAAATGCTTCTTGCTTGCGTATGCGATTTTTACTTACGGCATTTTTGAAAACAAAAAAAGGCGTCACAGAAAGAAATCTGTGACGCCATTGCCATCAAATGTAAAAATCTTATGTGCGTATATTATGACAGTGTGATTTTTTTGTCAAGAAAATTTTAAAAATATTTTTATCATGTTTTAACAAATGCCTCCAAACTTGCTGTTTATGCGGTTTCGCGGTATCATATCAAAAGTACGGATCTCAAAATATGATGCAGCATTCGTATGTAAAAAAGATAATTGGAGAATAAAATGAAACTCACCGACATTTATAAGAGTAAAGAACAGGTTGTTTCTTTTGAGATATTTCCGCCCAAGGCTCAGGATGAACTTGATAATATAGATGAGACTTTGGAAATCCTCTGCGATCTGAAGCCCGATTACATCAGTGTTACATTCGGTGCGGGCGGAAGTTCGAATAATAACAAGACGATAGCTATATGTAAAAAGATCCGCGAAGAATATCATACTGAAGCGGTAGCTCATCTTACCGGTCTTTGTTATGACAAGAATGATATAGATGAATTTTGCAAGCAGCTTGAAGCAAACGGCATAGAAAATATACTGGCACTTCGAGGAGATGTTAATCCCAATGCTCCTTCCAAGGGCGTCTTTAATCATGCATCGGATCTGATCACTTATATCAAACCTCACACAAATTTCTGTATCGCAGGTGCATGTTATCCCGAGAATCATCCTGATTCAAAAGGTCGTGTGGACGAGATGGCAAATCTTCGTAAAAAGGTTGAAGCAGGAGCGGAGATTCTTTTAAGCCAGTTGTTTTTTGACAACAATGATTTCTATAATTTTGTTGAGGATGCAAGAATAGCGGGCATTAATGTCCCCATAACTCCCGGCATCATGCCCTGTCTGTCTGCCAAGACCATTAAGAGAATGGTTACCACATGCGGAGCAAAGCTTCCCGAAAGATTTGGAAAGATCATCGACAGATATGAAAATAACAGGGAAGCCCTTTTTGATGCGGGACTTTATTATGCCATCAGCCAGATAATCGACCTGCTCGCATCCGGTTGTGACGGAGTCCATATATATACAATGAACAACCCCGCGGCTGCTAAGAGGATATGTGAAGGAATCAAAAATATTATCTGATATGACATGAATGTCAAAACCCACGACCTGATGCCGTGGGTTTTTGTTTTTATACATGTTTTTTTTCTTTTTGATAATCGCCCGGAGAACAGCCTTTTATCTTCTTGAACTGTCTGTTGAAATGTTCGACACTGTCATAGCCGCAGACAGCCGCAGTCTCAGCAATGGTTCTGTTTTGGTTCAGAAGAAGATACGATGCATATTCGATCCTGGATATGATAAGGTCTTTGGTAACCGGGACTCCGTAAAGTGCTTTATAGACATGCTGAAAATATGAAACACTCATGTTCATTTCGTCGGCAAGGGTCGAAACCTCTTTGATCCTGGCAGCTTCACCGCCCTGGTAGATCCTGTTTCTGAGGATATTAAATCTTCTCCTGTAGGATTCTATGGCTCCCGAAGTAAAATCAACCTTATTATCTTCGTTTTTGCTGTACAGATCACTGATTTTGTACAGAAAGATCCGGATCAGTGAATCCATTATCATATCATGGTGCTCTGAGCTTTTTCTGGCCTCCGCTGCGATCATTTGCATTATGGATGACGGTTCCGAGCTGTCATAAAGGGTAAGAGCCTTGGAAAAAGGAAGCCCCAGCTCTTTGAACAGGTTCTCGCATTCACCGGAATCATCACTGAAATGAATCCAGTCATCGGTGTAGGGAGCGTTTCTGCGGTAGAAATGCTGATAGTCAGTAGGCCTGTAAAATAAAAAAGAGGGCCTTTCCACATATACAGTTCTCAGCTTATCCTCGTTTTTTTCAACATAGTAAAACGGATTGCGTATGAAGACGATAGTGTAGTGCCTTATTCCGTCCGGTCTGTGAATTTCCCATCCGTCCTGATGGTAGTAATTATATCCGGCATAGGGGACATCTATCATATTGACCTCCGAATAAACGCTTGCGAACAATTATTGACCTGTTTATAACAAATTTTGGGATTTAAAGCAGAAAAAGTCAAGTATTCGGCAGAAAAAAACATTGTATTATCCGTAACTTGGCTTAATATCTGACCTAGAGGAAAGCAGATAGTTATAATATTTCGGAATACTGAAGGTCACTGAATTATGAGAAAAAGATTAAATGATCCCGAATGGAAGAGAGCCATGAGATGGTTCTACCGGTATCTTTCCAAATATAAATGGAAAGAGGCGGTAGGTCTGATACTTGTAACCGTATGCGCGGTTCTTAACGTGATTAACCCTAAGATCATGGGTATCATAGTGGACGACGTTATAGGGGACGGAAAAGGTATTGAGAACAGACTCGGTATTCTCCCCGCAGCCGTCGCTTTGATGATAGGGTGTCAGGTTGTCCGTGCGGTACTCAGACTGATTTCTCAGTGGCTATTTGAGACATGCTCACAGGATATGCTCTACGACATGAGAGACGGAGTATACAGGAGCCTGCTTCAGAAGGATTTTGCGTTCTATAACAGAAACAGGACCGGCGATCTGATGAGCAGACAGACCGGCGATATGATGGCTATAAGGCATTTTGTTGCATACGTCATCTATACGATATATGAGAACGTGCTTCTGTTTGTGATTGCTTTGGTAATGATATTTTCCGTGGATTGGAGAATTGGTGCGGCCATGATGACCGTTCTTCCCATAAGTGCATTTGTAACTTATCTTCAGTCCAAGACCATCAAACCCAAGTTCATGAAGATCAGGGACAGATTCTCTTCTCTTAACGCTTTTGCTCAGGAAAATATCAGCGGAAACCGCGTAGTCAGAGCATTTGCCAAGGAAGATTTCGAGATTGAGAAGTTCGATAAGGAAAATGCCGCATACCGGGATTCCGAACTTGATGCAGCCAAGGTGTGGACAAAATACGTTCCGATATTCGAGGTTCTGTCATCACTTCTGACGGTAATACTGATGCTCGTCGGAGGAATAATGTGTGTGAAGGGTGCCATGACTCTTGGAGATATGGTCATAGTTAACTCCTATCTGTGGATGCTGAACATGCCCCTTCGAATGTTCGGATGGCTGATCAATGACTATCAGAGATTTACTACTTCGGTGGTCAAGATATACACAACTATTTCCGAAAAACCGGGAATAACCAATCCCGCCATCGCAGGTAATGGGAAAAAGATCAAGGGCGAAGTTGAATTCAGGGATGTTTCCTATAATGTTGAAGGCGAGCCCATCTTAGATCACGTTTCCTTCAAAGTAAAACAGGGAGAAACGGTTGGAATCCTGGGAGCTACCGGTTCCGGTAAGACCACCATCATGAATCTGATATGCCGATTCTATGATGTTACGGACGGCAAGGTACTTGTCGACGGAACGGATGTAAGGGACATGGAGCTCCATACGCTTCGTAACGGTATAGGCCTTGCCATGCAGGATGTTTTCCTGTTTTCGGATACCATAGAAGGAAATATCGCATACGGAGATCCGAATTGTACTCTTGAGCAGGTGAAATGGGCGGCTAAGATGGCGGATGCCGACGGATTCATAAATGAGATGACCGGCGGATATGACACTGTTGTCGGTGAAAGAGGAATAGGACTTTCCGGCGGACAAAAGCAGAGGATCGCACTTGCCAGAGCCATTCTTAAAAAGCCCGCTATCGTTATCCTCGACGACACGACCTCCGCGGTTGATATGGAAACCGAATCCCAGATCCAGAAGGATCTTAAGCTGCTTGAAAATGAGACGGTTTTTATAATCGCACAGCGTATATCATCTCTCAAGGATGCAGATAAGATCCTTGTAGTGGAAGACGGAAGGATAGTACAGGAAGGTACACATGAGGAGCTGGTAAAACAGGACGGATATTACAGAACCGTTTATGAACACCAGCTTGGTAATCTTAAGGCGCAGACAGCATGATGACATTGGGGACGTACCCCTTTGTCAGAAAGATCCTCCTGACAAAGGGGTACGTCCCCATGTCACCTGACTAACAATAATATTGATGACAAAGGGAAGCATCCCACTGTCATCTTCGGAGAAATTTATGGCTAGAAATAAGATAAATCAGGATGAAGATCTTGAAGAGTCATTTGACCTGGAACAACTAAAAAGGCTCGGACATTATGTCGGTGCTTTTAAGGGCAAGCTGTCCATAGCGGTTGTGATAATGATCATATCCAGCGGGCTCTCCATGCTTATCCCCATATTCATGAAGAATGTCATGGATGTTATAACGGAATCCAATTTCGGTGACAGCCTGTCTCAGGAAGATGCTATCCGGAAAATAGTATTCTATTCGGTGCTGACTTTCCTTATAACAGTTACATGTGCGTTCATTACCAGGGTTAAGATAAAGCTTACCTCGCAGGTGGGTCAGGGGGTAGTATATAACCTTAGGAGGGAATTGTTCGTTCACCTGCAGGAGCTTCCCTTTTCCTATTTTGACGATAAGCCTCACGGTAAGATACAGGTCAGAGTTGTTAACTATGTTAATAATCTCTCGGATCTTTTGTCCAACGGTATAGTAAATACGATCACAGATATCTTCTCGATGATCTTCATAGTGGTCTACATGCTGTATCTGGATGTGAGATTCACATTGATAGTTCTGTGCGGAATGCCGATACTCGTATTTATCATCGTATTCATAAAGAGCAGACAGCATAAGGCGTGGCAGATACAGTCAAATAAACAGTCCAACTTAAATGCATATATTGCGGAGTCCGTGAACGGTATCCGTGTCACGCAGTCCTTTGTAAGAGAAGATTACAATGCGGATTACTTCAACGTGCTTAATAAGGAAGCTCAGAAATCCTGGCTTACCGCCGTTAAATATAATTTCATTCTCTGGCCGGTGATCAATAATATCAATGTAATCTCAGCAAGCATAATCTATGTTCTCGGAATAGGATGGCTTGCAAGAGGAAATGTAACTATCACTGCGGGACTTCTTATTGCTTTTGCGGGTTATGCTTCCAGATTCTGGCAGCCCATCATGACACTTGCAAATTTCTATAATTCACTTCTGACTGCAGTGTCATATTTGGAAAGGATCTTCGAAACCATCGATGCTCCCGTGCTTGTCAAAGATAAAGAAGGCGCCGGAATCATGCCGCCCATAAAGGGTGAGGTGGAATATAAGGATGTCAAATTCGCCTATGAAGACGGAGTTGAGATACTTCACGGAGTGTCCTTCAAAGTAAAACCCGGTGAAAGCTATGCTATAGTAGGTCCCACCGGTGCAGGCAAGACCACCATAGTTAACCTGATCAGCAGATTCTATAACGTTTCTTCTGGTAAGATCCTGATAGACGGTGTGAACATAGAAGATGTTACCATCAAATCTCTTCGTACCCAGATGGGCGTAATGATGCAGGATTCCTTTATTTTCTCGGGAACCATCAGGGACAATATCCGTTACGGTAATAAGGATGCAAGCGATGAAGATGTCATAAGAGCCGCCAAGACCGTTTGTGCCCATGATTTCATCATGTCACTTGAAAACGGATATGACACTGAGGTAAACGAAAGAGGATCCAGGCTTTCCGCAGGACAGCGCCAGCTGATTTCTTTTGCCAGAGCCGTACTTGCAGATCCCAAGATCCTCATTCTCGATGAAGCAACAGCGGCAATCGATACCGAAACGGAGATCCTGCTTCAAAAGGGACTTGCCGAAATGCTTAAAGGCCGTACGAGTTTTATCATTGCCCACAGACTTTCCACCATCAGAAATGCCGATTGTATCATGTATGTCGATCACGGCATGATCGAGGAAAGAGGAACACATGAAGAACTCATGAAAATAGAAAACGGTAATTACAGACGTCTGTGCGAATCACAGTTGAGTGCATTTACATAACTTAATCCTCCTTTAATGATTTTTGCCTCGCTTCCATTCAAGCAGGTTACGTCTGCAATCCGCATCCCCCCAGGCACTTGCTATGCTGCCTTGGGGGATGTGTGTGTCTATGGGGGGATTGCTTTTGATCTCCGCGTCCTGACCCAGTTCCAAAAAGACGTTGTTTTCTTTGATGAACCTGAAAAGATACGGGTCATATGAAGTATCTCCGATGTAGTTTCTGTACCTTTCCATAAAATCTCTGATCCTCTTTTTTCTTTTACCTGATTCGAATACAAAGACTTTTCCCGGCTCACATATGAGAATGGTCGGGTTTTTGGCAAGCTTGCGGGCTAGCTCATGCATGAGACCGGGGTAGAAAATGATCGCAAATCCCGTGATCTTATCGCTACTTAAGATGAAGCGAAGTCCCGAGTCTTCGCCGTCATCGTAAAAATCCCCGTCTTCCGCCGCCACGGAAGGCATCGGATCTTCGTCAAAGTCGTATTTTACATAGGAATGATAAGGAATGCTTATGTAACGGTTTTTACGGATATCGTAAACGGAGGCCGGGAATAGTCTCGGTGTATTAGCCAGTGCTTCCCCTATGATGATCTTGACCGGGACGTTCCAGGATATGGCTTCCTCGCGACTTACGGGAACCGCCAGTTGTTCACCTTCCTCGTGTATTATCCTGCACAGTGTCAGGGTCATGCCCGAGCGCATATCGGTTACATAGCCTCCGGAATATGGAATTTCCGAAGCTTTGTATGCGGCGGTGATCATCAGGTTTTTCTTTTCACGCAGATATCCGTTTTTGGCCCTGTTTATCCACAGAGCGGGATTGCTTTTGTCTTCGCTTTCGGGGATGTGTTTCATAAATCCTCCTTATGCATGTCATCATGCATGTCCGGTGCATCAGAGGCACCTACGAGGTCGTTGAGATCCAGATTCGGTTTTATGCATTTGAGAGTAAACAGATGAAGGATGTTTATTTTGCGCTTACCGTGTTCCAGACGAGATATTTCCGACTGGGAAAGGTTCATGATGTCTGCCATCTTATCCTGAGTGCATCCGAGTTTTGTCGTTCGGAATTCTTTGAGTTTACCTCCCAGTTCCACCAGATAATCACGGCAGATCATGTCATATCCTGCGGGGGATTTTCTGATTGTTTGAGTTTCTTTAAAATCAATGATCTTCTTGCCTATGTCCGCATTACCTTTTACAGAATTGTCCTGTGACGCAACTCTCTGACGGATTTTACTCATATATTCCTCCTCTCCGGATATGCCTGAACGGCGTTTTGTGATTACATAAAAAATGATAAGGAGGGCCTAAAATCATTACCATAAGGCTTTGTCATAAATGATTAATTTTTTCGAAATCTTTATGGAAAATCGGAATATGTTATAATTATTCCTATAATCGCTTTTGTAGAAAAGGAGCTGTATATGGGTCTCAAATATAATGCTTTTATTTCTTACAGACATTCTGAAGCGGACAGCAAAATTGCCGCAGAGGTGCAGACACGCCTCGAGAGATTCCGCATCCCCCAAGCCATAGTTAAAAAGACAGGTGTTAAGAGAATTGAGAGGATCTTCCGCGATAAGGAAGAACTTCCTATTACCAGTGACCTTAATGAAGATATAGATATGGCACTGGCCAATTCCGATAAGCTGATAGTCATCTGTTCCACAAGGACGGGTGAATCGATATGGGTCAGAAAAGAAATCGAGACCTTCCTCAGATACCATGAAAAAAAGGACGTCTTTACGGTTCTTGTAGACGGAGAGCCCGAAGAAGTCATCCCCGATATTCTCATGCATGATACGGTTACCACGGTTCTTCCCGGCGGTGGGATCGAGACGAAAGAAGAACTTATCGAGCCTTTAAGCTGTGATTACAGAATGGATATCAAAAGGGCGCGCAAGGTCGAGCTTCCGCGCCTTGCCGCAGCCATTATCGGATGTTCATATGATGAGCTTGTTCAGAGAAGAAGACAGTATATAAGACGCAGAAATACCATAATCGGATTTGTGGCGGCGATTTCTGCGCTTGCCATAATCGGTTATCTTACCTGGAGCCTTCTTCAGATAAGAATGAATTACGATCGTGCCGAGGCAAACTATGCCCTTGCACAGTCAAACCTCGCTCTTGCTGAGGAAAACTACGCGCAGGCCCAGGAAAACTATATGGATGCTCTCCGCAATCAGTCCACATACCTGGCATCGGAATCAGGAGAACTTTTGGATTCCGGCGACAGACTTGGTGCGGTGCAGCTTGCATTGGCGGCGCTTCCTTCCGAGGGTAAGGACAGGCCTGTAACGTGTGAGGCAGAATATGCTCTTTCCTCCGCTCTCGGATTATATCTGGCTCCGGGAGTTGCTGAATCTGCAGTTGTATGGAATTACGGTTCCGGTAATCGTATAGAAAAATTCCGTGTAGATTATAAGAATATGAGAGTTGCCTGTCTTGATTCTCTCGGAAATCTGAACATATGGAGCCTTAATGATCATACGCTTCTTCAGACATTTATTTCGGAAGATTCGAAACTGACCAATTTTGTCGTTGACTCCGAAGGAAGAGTTATTCTGGCTTACAAGGATATGGTCAGGGTAATGGACAATGATATGGAGACCGAACTTTGGAATATGCCTTGGGATGAAGCCTTTAGTTCTTTCAGTAGTTTTGAATCATTCAGGATTTCAGATGACGGCTCTGAATTTCTGTATTTTACGCACGAAATTTTAGTCGTTTTGGACCTGATGACAGGAGAAACAAAGCTTCAATATGATATGAATGATATTATAGAAAACACCGATGATTATCTTTGGGGAATAGGAATATCCAAAGCGATTTTTTCTCCCGATGGTTCGAAGATTGCAATAATTTATACATATGGTATCGATTCAAAGGGCATAATAGTCTATGACAGAGAGACTCTCGAGTGGAATACGATAGGTGACGGTTACACTTACGTCCCTGATATTTCTTTTACTCCGGATTCGAAAGCATTGATCTTTACTTATGAAGACGATATTACCGGAAACAGTCTTGATTTTTCCGGTATTCAGATACTCAGAGAAACCAACAGGATGATCGAGTGCCACGATGCGGAAAGCGGTAAGCTGCTTTGGATCGACGGTGTTCCGCATACCTTGGTCGGATATGACTCCGGAATGATGTTTGTTAAATACGGATTGGGAGAAGATCTTTCCGATGCGGTAGCGGTTAATTTTTCCAATAAATGTGTGATCATAGAGCTTAAAACCGGAAAAATACTTTCCGAAAGAGAACTGGCTTCGGAATATATTGACGCGTACCAGAATGAGGCGAAAACAAGGCTTTACCTTATTCTCAGAAACGGACAGTATGCAGTTATCAAACTGGATGATCCGGATAACGGCACAGTGGTTGAAACGTATTTTGAAGAGGGGGTTGAAGATTCGGCAGCCTTTATCGGAACTGAAGGTTCGGCTCATTATCTGATCGAATGTACCGACAGCAATTATCTGACGGAATACAGTTCGTTTTTCTATGACAGAAGCTATAATGCCATTCCGGAAACCGGAAGCGGAGGCATTGCGTCTTCCTTTGTATCGGGAAAAAGACTTCTTGCGCTTGATAAGGAAATGAACCTTTATTGCGTGGATATGAATGCGGGGAATGTAGTATGGACCTCACAGGTTGAAGGCGGAAGTTATGTTTCCGTAAGCTTTATAGGAAGCGATGAGTTCGGAAATGTATATCTGGTCAATTCAAACAGTATTTCCGGAGAATATGGGGACAAACTTTTTAAGGTTGATATTGCAACCGGTGACATTACCAGAGTGACGGATCTTCCGGATATGTATACCTTTAACACGGATTATCTGGAAGGTTGTATCTACTTCAGCTGCTCCGGAGGGTATTCCGAACCGGCTTATATCTATAAGTATGATACGTCGGACGGAAGCGGCGAGAAAATTGAACTGAAGACGGATGAAGACGGTTACTTCCCTACATGCAAATTGAATGTTTCACCTGACGGAAAACATGCTCATATGCTGGATCAGTTTAATTCGAATGGTATTACATATCTGACGAATCTTGAAACCGGAGCTATGATAACCCTTGATATTAACGGCGAGACATTTGCTGCATGGAGTCCCGATTCGGAATTGGTAGCGGTTTCAAACGGAGAAAGAGTAAATGTATATGAAGCGGATGGCCCCAAGATATTAGAATTATCGGATTTTGAAACGACGATTAACGATTTGTTCGTATGTGAAAAAGGACTTGTTGTATTGCTGGATAACGGTATGGTGGGTCTTTATGATACGACAGGAAACATTCTGGCCAGTTTGGATGCTTTCCACGGATATCGCGGTTTGTCGTTAGTGAACTATGAGGATGTAACTTTTGAGATTATTGACGATATTCTTATCATTAACAGGGATGCGTATTCTTCATTAATCTATCTGGATGAGTTTAAGGTCAAGAACGTTTTAATAGGTTTGCTGGCATACGATAAGGACTCTGAAAAATATTATGTCAATATCTTCGGGGATGTGGGCGGTGCCGGATCCATGGGGTACTTTAAGGTTAAAAGCATAGATGAGCTTATTGCCGAGGGAGTACAGTTTGTCGGAGATGCTACGATGAGCACCGACATGAAGAAAAGATACGGAATAGAAGATTGATAGACATGACAGTGGGGACGTACCCCTTGGTCAGGAAGATCCTCCTGACAAAGGGGTACGTCCCCACTGTCATTTATTTATACAAGTTCATAACTTTCTTTGAAGAGATCCTTTCCGATGACATACACATCATCCGTATCGGAAGCCTTCATGGCAAGATAGTCTCCGACCTCTCCGTTTAGATAATCGTTCTTAAGCCATTTTGTAAATACCTTGACTCTTCTCTTGAGCGGTCTTGCAAGTATGTGATTTCCGCCTGTGGATACGCACAAATGTGCTACAGGTACCAGGTCGATGGTTTCGGTGGTGGAAATTGCCTTGACCGTAGGGCTGTATTCAAGGTTAAGATCATACTTGCCTTTTAATTTCTTGTAATTCTTGGTGAATACCGTCTGGGTGGAGGGATACACCTCGCCTCTTATTCCGATCATTATCACGGTATCTTCCTGAACGGTGAGATACAGGTCTCCTTCAAGAGTTCTTACCATGATCTTGGTTCCTATGGGAAGGAATTCCTTGGGAATGGCATATCCCTGTTTGATCGGCATCTTTACATATTCTTTCATTCCGCGGGTTGAAACCTTGGTCTTGCCGGCGTAGATGACATCCACACTCGAGAAGTAATCGTGCATTCTTTCCCTGAGGATTGAGGTGACGACGGCGTTTTTTTCTTTTTCCGTGGATTCGGCGTATCTCTTATATTCCTGTGTGAGAAGCTCGTTCTGGATAAAGCCGCCTGCTTTGTTAACGTGCCCTCCGCCGCTTCCGATATGCTCGGATATATATGCCGCAAGCTCGTCCGCACGGACTTCGGAATAGTCGCTTCTTACCGAATACTTGACTCCGTAATCCAGTACCGAGAAAACAAGACATACATTAACCGAATCGACCGACAGGAAAAAGTCACTTATAAGTCCGAGAATATTGGGGTCGCAGGGCTGCGCTTCAAGGATCGCATAATTGTGATCCTGATGATATTCGACGCCTAACAGGGCGATACCTGCAATCTTGGCTTCTTCAAGGGAAATGTTCATTCCGTTGAGCCTTCGCAGGAGAGCCTGATCAACGAAGATCTCTTCCAGCATATCCTTGTCGAGAGGATGGAATAATTCGGAAAGAGAGTTTGTATCCGTAAAGAGACCGTAGTACATTGCCGAAGAGACATCGGGTCCGGGCTGGAATTTTTCTTTTTTCATCATATCCCAGATAACGGTGCAACAGCATCCGATGCCGGATCTGATCTCGCAGAGTTTGGGAAGCTTTTTGCCCGGTGCGACCTGATGATGATCGATGATCGCTATCTCTTTGGCGTCAAACATGGTAACATTGCTTTCGCCGTACTGGCAGTCGCAGGTAAGCAAAAGGTCGGGATTTCCGATGTTTGAAGGTTCATATTCAATTGGGATCTTGAGCGTTTCTATCAGAAATTCAAGATTTGATTTGGAGATTGTCTTTTTACCTGAATAAATGAAACGTACATTTTTACCTTTTTCCTGAAAATAGGAATAGAGAGCGAAACCCGATCCGATGGCATCTGCATCGGGGTTGTCGTGACACTGTATGACTATGGTGTCAAACTTAAGCAGATCCGAGAGTTTCATTTTACGGTCTCCTTTTCATATGATAAAATGCAGTTACTCCTGTTATTATACAATACATGCCAGTTATGAGAAAGCGGTGATTGTTATGAATATCCTTGTTCTGGGCGGAAGTTATTTTCTCGGATACAGATTTGTGACTCTTGCGGTTAAAGACGGACATAAGGTCACGGTTTTTAACCGGGGGAACAGACCGCTTAATATGGAAGGGGTCACCGAGATAAGAGGTGACAGGAGCTTACCGGATGACCTTTCGAAGATAGACGGAGAGTATGATGCGACGGTTGATTTCTGTGCCTATGTAAAGGGTGATATCCGCAGGGTCAAGGATGCCCTCGGAGACAGAACCGGAAGATATGTGTTTATCAGTACCGTGGATGTATATGAAAGAGGTACGGGAAATATCCTTAATGAGAATGCTCCCTTTGAGACCAGAGATTTCGGCGGAGAAGCCGGCGCATATATATTAGGAAAAGTATCCCTGGAAAAAGAAATCGTAGCCTATCCCGACAGATGCGTGCTGAGACCTTCCATAATATACGGTCCCGGTAATTACGCTCCCAGGGAGAATATCTACTTTAAATGGATAAGCGCCGCGGGGCAGATCCTTGAACCGAAGCCTTCGGACGGATTCTTCCAGATGGTCAGCGTATCCGATGTGGCGAAGGCCGCGCTTAAGGCATGCTGCTCTGAAGACTTTGGCGGAAAGGCATTTAACGTAACATCTTCCGTCACATACACTTATGAAGATTTTACGAATATCCTTAAGGAAGTAACGGAAACTGATTTTGAAGTAATAGGCGTTACTCCCGAGGAAGCGTTTATGCAGCAGGTTCCTTTTCCTTATCCGATCGTGAAGGCGGAGTCGGAAAAATACGACGGAAGCACCCTTGAAAAAACGGGTTTTGAATATACTGATATTAAAGAAGGCATGAAAGAAGCCTGGGAGAATTATGTACATAGCAAGTAATTGGAAAGATTATGAAGTGCTTGATACCGGAAACGGTGAGAAGTTGGAAAGATGGGGGGATTATATCCTTGTAAGACCCGATCCCCAGGTAATCTGGAAGTGCGATCACAAACATCCCGGATGGAAAAATAATGACGGTCATTACCACAGGTCATCAAAGGGCGGCGGAGAATGGGAATTCAAAGGACTTCCCAATGAGTGGAGTATTTCCTACGACCTTAAGAGTATCGATGAGAAGCTGTCCTTTAATCTCAAGCCTTTTGCATTTAAACATACGGGTGTTTTCCCCGAGCAGGCTGCTAACTGGGAATGGACTTCTTCTATAATAAAGAAGGAAACTGAAAAAAGAGAACAGGGCGATCCCGTTAAGGTACTCAATCTGTTTGCATATACCGGAGGAGCGACCATGGCGGCCCTTGCTGCCGGAGCGAGTGTGGCTCATGTAGATGCTTCCAAGGGAATGGTCGGCTGGGCCAAGGAAAATGCTGTCTCAAGCGGACTTTCGGACAGACCTGTAAGATGGCTTGTTGACGATTGCGGCAAGTTCGTAGAGCGTGAGATAAGACGCGGCAATAAATATGACGGAATAATAATGGATCCCCCTTCATACGGAAGAGGACCCAAGGGAGAAATCTGGAAAATAGAAGAAAGCATATGGCCTTTCCTGGAAAACTGTGTTCAGCTTCTTTCGGACAGACCGCTTTTCTTCCTAATAAATTCTTACACCACCGGACTTCAGGCAGGCGTCCTTGATCATATGATGGGCAAGCTCATAACTCCGAAGTTCGGAGGAAAATGCGAATCCGATGAAGTGGGTCTTCCGGTATCCGGAACGGATCTGGTTCTTCCCTGCGGCGCCAGCGGAAGATGGGAAGCCTGACCCGGGTTGTGGCAGCAGGCGTGAACGACCACTATATATAGCATCTTTTTAATGCGAAAAAAATTTACTGAAAAAAATTAAAAAATTTTGTTGCATTTATTACAAAAGGTGTGTATGATATCAAATGCTGTGACGTGATAGCTGTGAAGCGTGAGGTTGCAGGTAAGGAAATATCCGAACCTGGTTTTTCCGCGGAGCGAATGTCAAGTTACAAAACTGACGACAAGTCACTGTACCATTACAGTCTGCCTCAGGCAGAAACGACGTGTGGCCTGCAAGAAACCGGGGCCAAGGTTTCATCCGCGTTAGCGGGTAGGAAACACACGGGCAAGTGTACAGTCACCGCTTGTCGCAAGATTGCGGGATAACTTCTAATAAAAGGAGATCCTGCGAAATCGCGAAAAGGAGGCGACTTTTTTTATGGCAAAATCAGTAATGAGAATTACACTTAAGGCTTATGAGCACGAACTCGTTGATGCATCTGCAGCAAAGATCATCGAGACCGCTAAGAAGAACGGCTCTAAGGTTTCAGGACCTGTGCCCCTTCCTACCAAGAAAGAGGTAGTTACCATTCTTCGTGCTACTCATAAGTATAAGGATTCCAGAGAGCAGTTCGAGCAGAGAACCCACAAGAGACTTATCGACATTTCCGCTCCTACTCCCGGTACCATCGAGTCCTTACAGCGCCTTGAGATGCCTGCCGGTGTCTTCATCGATCTCAAGATGCTCAACAAATAAGGCAAGTAACGAAACAATCTCTACTATACACGAACGCGAAAGCGGTCCAATATGTAGACAATTATGTGCCATAAGGCCCGGGCACTGATTAAGAGAGGAAAAGGAAATGAAAAAGGCAATACTTACAACAAAGGTCGGAATGACTCAGATCTTTGCAGATAACGGAGAGCTTATCCCCGTTACCGTACTTCAGGCAGGTCCCTGCGTAGTAACTCAGGTTAAGACCGCAGAGAACGACGGCTATGAAGCAGTCCAGGTCGGCTTTGTCGATATGAAAGACAAGGTTGTAGAGAAGGACGGCAAGGGCGATAAGAAGATCGCACACAGAAACGGTGCAACCAAGGCTGAAGCAGGACATTTCAAGAAGGCCGGCACCACTTCCAAGAGATACGTCAGAGAGTTCCGTTTTGAGAACAGCGCTGAATACAATGTAGGCGATGAGATCAAGGCAGACATCTTCGCAAACGGAGATCACATCGACGCATCTGCGATCACCAAGGGAAAAGGCTTCCAGGGTGCAGTCAAGAGACTCGGCCAGCACAGAGGACCCATGAAGCACGGCTCCAAGTTCCACAGACATCAGGGATCAAACGGCGCTTGTTCATCCCCTTCAAGAGTTTTCAAGGGAAAGGGAATGCCCGGACACATGGGAAGCGTTAAGGTAACAGTTCAGAATCTTGAGGTTGTAAGAGTTGATGCTGACAATAATCTTATTCTTGTTAAGGGCGCAATCCCAGGACCTAAGAAGGGACTTGTTGCAATCAAAGAGACTACCATCGCAGAAGTTTGATCGCGGCGAAAGGAGGACAGATAGAAATGGCAAAAGTATCCGTATACAATATGGAAGGCAAGGAAGTCGGTACCACCGAGCTTAGCGATTCAATCTTCGGAGTTGAAGTTAACGAGCATCTCGTACACATGGCTGTACTTCAGCAGCTTGCCAATAACAGACAGGGAACACAGAAGGCTAAGACCCGTTCTGAAGTATCAGGCGGCGGACGTAAGCCTTGGAGACAGAAGGGAACCGGTCATGCAAGACAGGGATCCATCAGAGCTCCTCAGTGGACCGGCGGCGGAGTAGTATTTGCTCCCACCCCCAGAGATTATTCCTTCAAGCTTAACAAGAAGGAGAAGCAGGCAGCTCTTAAGAGCGTGCTTACCGACAAGGTTCAGAATGATGCACTCGTTGTTGTAGATGAGCTCAAGCTTGACGAGATCGCTACCAAAGAGTTCGCTAAGGTTATGAAGAACCTCAATGTTGAGAACGGACTTGTAGTTCTCGCAGACAATGACCAGAATGTAGTGCTCAGCGCCAGAAACCTGGCTGAGGTAAATACCGAGGTTGTAAATGCAATCAACGTTTACGACATCCTTTCCGCAGGAAAGCTCGTACTTACCAAGGATGCACTTGAGAAGATCGAGGAGGTGTACGCATAATGGCTGACATTAAGTTTTATGATGTGATCCTTAAGCCTGTGATCACTGAGAAGAGCATGAGCGGAATGGCCGAGAAGAAGTACACATTCCTCGTACATCCCGAATCAAACAAGAGCCAGATCAAGGAAGCTGTCGAGAAGATGTTCGACGGCGCTAAGGTCAAGAGAGTCAACACCATCAACCTTGATGGAAAGACCAAGAGAAGAGGCCGCACTGTTGGTGAGACCGCTAAGACCAAGAAAGCAATCGTATGGCTCACCGATGACAGCAAGGACATTGAGATCTACAGCGGATTATAATTCGTCCTTGAAGAGTATACAGACGGCGTGACAACCCAAACGAATATACGCAGTCTGTGCAAACGGACTTAAGGTCCGGATAGTTTAGAAAAAGGAGAACTGAAAAATGGGTATTAAGACTTACAAGCCCTATACAGCGTCCAGAAGAAACATGACAGGTTCTGACTTCGCTGAAGTTACCAAGAAGACTCCCGAGAAGAGCCTCATCAGCAACAAGAAGAAGAACGCAGGACGTAACAGCCAGGGTAAGATCACCGTTCGTCACAAGGGCGGCGGAAATAAAGTAAAGTACAGACAGATCGATTTCAGAAGACTTAAGGATGATATTCCTGCAAGAGTAATCGGAATCGAGTATGATCCCAACAGAACCGCAAATATCGCGCTTATCTGCTATGAGGACGGAGAGAAGGCATACATCCTTGCTCCTCAGGGACTTACAGACGGTATGAAGGTTATGAGCGGCGCTAACGCCGAGGTAAGAGTAGGCAACTGCCTTCCTCTCGAGCTCGTACCCGTAGGTACCATGGTTCACAACATTGAGCTCTATCCCGGCAAGGGCGGCCAGATGGTCCGCAGCGCAGGTACCGGAGCACAGCTCGTAGCAAAAGAAGGAAAGTATGCAACCTTAAGACTTCCTTCAGGCGAGATGAGAATGGTTCCCATCAATTGCAGAGCAACTATCGGAATCATCGGAAATGTAGATCACAATCTTGTTAAACTCGGAAAAGCCGGACGTAAGCGCCATATGGGCATCCGTCCTACCGTAAGAGGATCAGTCATGAACCCCAACGATCATCCTCACGGCGGTGGTGAAGGTAAGACCGGAATCGGTCGTCCCGGACCCAGCACCCCTTGGGGCAAGCCTGCTCTTGGTCTCAAGACCAGAAAGAAGAAGAAGGCTTCCAACAAGTTGATCGTCAGAAGACGTGACGGCAAGACACTTAAGTAAGGTAGGAGGATAAAATGGGCAGATCATTAAAAAAAGGACCTTTCGCAGACGCAAGCCTGCTCAAGAAGGTGGACGCAATGAATGAGTCGGGAAACAAGTCAGTTATCAAGACTTGGTCCCGCAGATCCACGATTTTCCCTTCTTTTGTCGGACATACGATCGCCGTACACGACGGACGTAAGCATGTTCCCGTATATATCACTGAGGACATGGTCGGACACAAGCTCGGCGAGTTCGTGGCAACACGTACATACAGAGGCCACGCGGGCGATGCTAAGAAAACATCCGCATCATAAGCCCCGCTTACTGTTTTGAAAGGAGTAAACATCTATGGCTAAAGGACATAGATCTCAAATTAAGAGAGAGAGAAACGAGCAGAAGGATTTAAGACCTTCAGCAAAGCTTTCTTACGCTCGCATTTCAGTACAGAAGGCATGCTTCGTGCTTGATGCGATCCGCGGAAAGGATGTACAGACCGCTATGGCTATTCTGGAGTACAACCCCAGATATGGTTCACAGATAATCAAAAAGCTTCTTGCTTCAGCAATCGCCAATGCAGAGAACAACCAGGGACTCAATCCTGAGAACCTCTATGTTGCTGAGTGCTATGCCAACCAGGGACCTACCATGAAGAGAGTAAGACCCAGGGCACAGGGCAGAGCTTACAGAATCCTTAAGAGGATGAGCAACATTACAATCGTGCTTGACGAGAAGAAATAAGGAAAGGAGCTTATAAAGCAAAATGGGACAGAAAGTTAATCCTCATGGACTTAGAGTCGGCGTTATAAAGGA